>DATEZA010000106.1:0-28257 GCA_035255945.1 Thermoanaerobaculia bacterium | reverse complement strand
ATGACGCGATCGCGGCGCTGAAGGCACAAGGCGCGGTCATTGTCGATCCCGCCGACATCCCGAGCATCGTCGATAAGGACCCGAAAAATAATCTGACATTGTGGGGCGTCTGCACCGACATGGACGAGATCAAGGAGCGCGAATGCTCGATCGATCTCGCCTACGGTATGGAACGTGATTTCAACAAATGGCTGAAATCCCTCGGTAACGCCGCGCCGGTCAAGTCACTCACCGAATTACGGGAGTGGAATCGCAAGCACGAAAAAGCGGGCACCATCAAATACGGACAATCGCTGCTCGACATTTCCGATGCAATGGATCTGGAGACGTTCAAGAGCCGTTATGAATCGGATCGCGCGCGCGACATCCAGCTCGCGGCAACGCACGGCATCGATGAAGTGATGAAGGCGCAGAATCTCGATGCATTGCTGTTCCCCGGACCGGGCGGCGCGAATATCGCGGCGCGTCCCGGCTATCCGAGCGTGATCGTCCCGTTCGCACTGGTGCCGAATGCGCCGACGCCTGCGTTCCCCGAGGGCTTCAATGCGAAGCCGGCACCGTTCGGAGTGACGTTCACCGGGATGGCATGCAGCGAGCCGGCACTGTTGCGGCTCGCGTACGCATTCGAACAGGCGACAAAGAAGCGCGTGCCGCCGCCGCTGCCGTAAACGGCGCACGCGCTTCCGCGTCTGCTCTCTATGCTCGCAGCGTTGCTCTTCGCCGCCACGACGCACGTCGTCAACGTGAATGCCGATGGATCGTTTTCGCCGCCCGTGGTCACGATCGCGAGCGGCGACTCGGTGCAATGGACGTTCAGCTCACCGGCCGATTCGATTGTTTCGATCAACTGGGACGGCACCTCGGCCGGATATTGCTCCGCGGTCAATCCGTATTCGGCTGACGATTTCACCGGACCGATGCCGGTTGCGCCGGGCGGTGTGTTCACGATTAGCCCGGTGACGGTCGGATTTGTGGCACAACCCGCGGCCGCGACCTGCGCCGGCGGACAATCACCGAAAGCGACTGCGGCAGGACAGATGCTCTGTCGCGGCGGACCAACGACATACGCCGCGACAATGGACGCGACGTGGCAGGATCCGACGCTCACCGGCGTGTTCATCCGCCTCTTGTGGAGCGACATCGAGCCGTCATTGAACACGTACGACTTCACGATCGTCGATCGCGAAGTCGCCAAGGCCGTGAAGAACGGCAAGGTCTACAGCCTCGGCATCAAGGCAGGCGATGACGGAACGCCATCGTGGCTTTTCACGAACGGCGTGACGCCGCTGCAATTACAGGACAGCGGCAGCGACGGCAACGATCCGAGCTGCGGCAGCAGGATGACGCTCGGCAATCCGACCGAGCTCGCATACCAGAACCGCTATTTCGACCTGCTGCGCGCCGTTGCCGCGCATTTGAGATCGCGGGCCGACTGGTATCGCGCACTCGCGTACATCAAACCGTCCGGCGCGAATCTCTTTACACACGAAAATCGCCTGCCGAAACGGTGCGAGAGCAACTGCATCTGCAATACGCAGGTATTGGCGCAACACGGCTATACGCCGAATGGCCTCTATGCCTTTTATCAGGCACAGACCGATCTGCTCGCGTCGGAGTTTCCGGGCAAGTCGATGAGCTATGCGCTGATCCAGGACGGCTTCCCGCTCATCAACAATTCCGGCGGCTACGAGAAGTCGGACGGCACGTCCTCGAACGGACCGCTTCCCGGCGGAACCGAACAGACACAGACGATTCTCGACAACGGGCAGGCGACGCACGGATTGTCGTTCGTCGTGGCGCACAATGGCCTTTCGAAGATGATCACGCTCAATTGCGCGCAGAATCGCAACGGCGTCGGCTGCCCGAATCGCTGGGTGCTGCAGGAAGGACAGGAAGGCCAGGTCACCGGTTTCCAGACCACGAATGACGAAAAGGTCTCCACGCCTTCCGATGTCGATTCCGCATTGAACAATGGCCTCGTCAATTCCCAGGGCGTGTACATCGAGCTGTACGAAGAGCGCTATTGGGAAGCGGTGCGCCAGCCGAACGGCGTCATCGATCCGGCCGGCACCGGCCGCACGATGGCGCAATGGGTGACCGAGTTTCAGAACCGCCGCAAGACGTTGTTCCCGGCGCTCAGCGACCCTTTCCCGACCACGTACACGCGCACGTTTACGTCATCGACGCCGAAGACGCTCTATTACGTGCACGGCGCGAAATGCGGAATTGGAAGCGCGGCGCCGGGCACCATCGTCATCGTGTCCACGAGCGGCGTGGCAAATCGGCGGCGGCCCGCAAAGCATTAGAGCGGACACAACCACGACAACTGGCACCGGCCGTGTACCTTGTCTGGGGATGCCCGAGATCACTCCGATGCCTGCTGAGTTGATCGAGCCACGCATCGCGCGAGCGCTGCGCAAGCTGTCCCGCGCGACGAGTGCGCTGCCGGTGATCGCCGGCGTGCTCGTCCTCGCCGGCTGGTGGCTGCATATCGAGTTTCTCAAGAGCATCGTGCCGGGACTGGTGGCGATGAATCCCGTCACCGCAATCGGATTCATCTGCATCGGCGCCTCACTGATCCTGTTGACGAGACACAGCCATCGATTTCTCGCGAACGCATTCGCATCGATCGCCATGTTCATCGGAATCGCGAAAGCGGTCGCGCTGCTGTCGCTGCCCGATCTGGCGCTCGATCGCCTGTTTTTCTACGACCAGCTCGCGCGCAATCAGATGGCGCCGAATACCGCGATCAATTTCCTGCTGATCGGATTGGCGCTGATCACAATCGATCGTAGCTTTCACAAAATCTGGCCCGCGCAATTTCTGACCGTCGTTGCGGCGATGTCGTCGCTCCTCGCGCTGATGGGCTATGCGTACGGCGTAAAGTCGTTTTACGGAATCGGCTCGTACATTCCGATGGCATTGCACACCGCGGTGACATTTCTCCTTGTGTCGATCGGCGTGCTGTGCGCGCGTCCGGCGCGCGGAATCATGGCCGTCGTGTCGAGCGCGAGCAGCGGCGGCCTCATGGTGCGCCGCCTCATCCCCGCAGTGCTGCTCGTTCCCGCGGCCCTCGGATGGCTGCGCATTACGCACCTGCACCGGCGCATCGTCGATCCCGATTTCGAGCTTTGGCTGATGATCATCGGCATCATGAGCGTGTTCATCGTGCTGGTCGGATGGATCGGCCGCTTATTGCATCGATCGGATCTCGAGCGCGTCGAGGCGGAGCGCGTGCTCGCACATCAGGCGACGCACGATCCGCTCACACAATTACCGAATCGCCGCCTGTTCCTGGAGCGACTCGAATCCGAGCTCGCGAAAAAAGACCCGATCGCCGTCCTGTTTTTCGATCTCGATCAATTCAAGATCGTCAATGACAGCCTCGGACACGTCGTCGGCGACGAGCTGCTGTCCGCGGCCGGCAAACGCATTCGCGAAATCCTCGGTAAAGACGACCTGATCGCGCGATTGAGCGGCGATGAATTCGTCGCGCTGTTGATCGATCCGAATCGTGCAGCACCGATCGCAGAGGAAGCACTGCGCGCCTTCGGCACGCCGTTCCGGCTCGGGCCGCACGACGTCTTCACCACGATCAGCATCGGCATCGCCGTCAGTCAGCCCGACGACTCCGCGGTCAATCTCATTCGCCACGCCGATCTCGCGATGTACCAGGCAAAGGCGCGCGGCAAAGCGCGTTATGAAGTGTTCATCCCTAACATGGATCTCGATGCGATGCGGCGCCTGGAGATGGAGCTCGAATTACGGCGCGCCATCGCGAACAACGAGTTGCGCGTCTATTACCAGCCCGAGGTGGAGATCGAGAGCGGAAGGCTGGAGGGGATGGAGGCGCTCGTGCGGTGGGAGCATCCGGAGCGCGGACTCATTTCGCCGTCGGAGTTCATCCCGATCGCGGAGGAGTCCGGACTCGTGCTGCAGATCGGACGCTTCGTGCTGTTCGAGGCGTGCCGCCAGGCGAAGTTCTGGGAGGACAAATACAAATCGCCGCTGCTCGTGGCGGTGAATTTGTCGGGACGGCATTTTCAGCAGGCGACATTGCTCGATGAAGTGTCGGAGGTATTGCAGAAAACAGGCGTCAATCCCGCGCACGTCATTCTCGAAATTACGGAAACGACCGCAATGGCCGGCGCCGAATCGACGATCGAAATTCTGACGAAATTGAAATCGCTCGGCGTCCGTCTCGCCATCGACGATTTCGGCACCGGCTTCTCGAGCCTTTCGTATTTGAAGCGCTTCCCCGTCGATTTATTGAAGATCGACAAGTCATTCGTCGACGGTGTCGCGCTCAACAGTCTCGACAGGGCCATCGTGCAGGCGATCATCGCTCTCGGGCACGCGCTCGGCATGAAGCTGATTGCGGAAGGCGTGGAGACCGCCGAGCAGCTCGACGAGCTTCGCGCACTCGGATCGGAAATCGGCCAGGGCTATTACTTCGGCCGCCCATTGTCCGACAAAGGAATGCCGGCGGTGATTACGGGAGAGCGGCGCTGGGGCGTGTCATAGCCAACGCCTGATTGCGAACGGCGCCGCGCAGAGAACGGCGCCGATGAGCAGCGTCGCAATCGCACTGTCGATGAAATACGGAAAGAGGATCAGCAGGAATCCGGCGATCGCGAACAAACCGTCGAACTGCCGCCGCGCGTAAAGCAGGTACCCGCTGCCGACCGCGCCGAACAGCAGCCCGAAGAAAAGCGTCATGGACAGCCGTATTGTGCGGCGATGACCTTCGGCGCCTTCCCGGGTTGCACCGTGACGATGTACAGCCGCGAATATTCACTGTCCGGTATGTCCGGCACTTTGACCTTCGCCAGTTCCTCGACAATCCCCGGCACGATATTGCTGTGACTCACGATCAGCACCGTCTTGCCACTGTGCTTCGTGAGAATGTCGTTCACGATCAGCTTCGGATACTCCTCCGATTTCCCCACCGGCAACGTCACCACCGAAATCTGCTTCGCCGCCAAGGGCGCCACCGTTTCCTTGTTGCGCAGGAACTGCGAGACGTAAACAACGTCGATATTCGCATGCTCCACCACGCGCGCCAGCGCCTGCGCGCGCGCAACACCCGCCTCGCTGAGATGCGGATCATCGCCCGCGTTCAGCTGCTTCTCGGCGTGGCGAACGATGAGGATGGTGGTGGGAGCGGAAGGGCGGGCGGCGGTGAGCAGAAGCAAAAGGGCGGCACAGAGGCCGCCCTTGATGAGTCGATTGTGCTTGCGAATTAGGAGCATCCGCTTGTACTACCGCAATTGAGGCACTTATAACAAGCCCCATTGCGCACCATGATCGATCCGCAGTCGCTGCACGACGGCGCGTCCTGCTGGTAACGGAACGTGCCGCCGCCCTTCGTATTCGGACCGTCTGCGTCCTTCGGGGCGGCGATGAAGCCGATCGGCTGTTGCGCGTTCACGGCGACCGCCACCTTCTCGATGAATGAGACGTCCGAGGCGGCGGGGGTGGTCACGTTCGCGGCCGGCTTGGGTTGAGCAATGGGGACGGCGGGCGGGTCGTCGCGGAGGATCACGCCGGCGTGGGCCTGCGACTCGCGGTCGAGGAACTTGGTCGCGAGCCACTTGAAGATGTAGTCCATGATCGACTTGGCCATCGGGATCTCGGGATTCTTGGTGAAGCCCGAAGGCTCGAAGCGCGTGTGGGTGAATTTGTCGACGAGCAGCTGCAGCGGCACACCGTGCTGCAGCGCGAGCGAGGTCATCGTGGCGAACGAATCCATCAGGCCGGAGATCGTCGAGCCTTCCTTCGCCATGGTGATGAAGATCTCGCCCGGCGCTCCGTCCTCGTACTTGCCGACCGTGATGTAGCCCTCGTGGCCGCCGATGGAGAACTTGTGCGTGATCGACTCGCGCTCATCCGGCAGCTTGCGGCGCACGGCGGCCGGCGCAACGCCGAGCTGTTCGAGACCGGTCTTGTCCTTCGCCGTCGACAGCGGCTGCGAGCGCTTGCAGCCGTCGCGATACACCGCAACCGCCTTCAGTCCGAGCTTCCACGCTTCGTAGTACGCCTGCTCGATCTCCTCGAGCGTCGCGCTGTTCGGCATGTTGATCGTCTTGGAGATCGCGCCGCTGATGAACGGCTGCACGGCGCCCATCATCTTGAGGTGCCCCATGTAGTGGATCGAGCGCGTGCCGTTGGCCGGCTTGAACGCGCAATCGAACACCGGCAGGTGCTGCTCGAGCAGGTGCGGCGCGCCTTCGATCGTGTCGTTCTCGTCGATGTACTGCACGATCTCGTTGACCTGCTTCGCGTCGTAGCCGAGGCGCTTCAATGCGGTCGGAACCGTATTGTTGACGATCTTCAGCATGCCGCCGCCGACGAGCTTCTTGTACTTGACGAGGGCGATGTCGGGCTCCACGCCGGTCGTATCGCAATCCATCATGAAAGCGATCGTGCCGGTCGGGGCGAGCACCGAAATCTGCGCGTTGCGGTAACCGTGCTGCTGTCCGAGGGAGTACGCCTCATCCCACACTTTGCTCGCGGCGTCCGCGAGATCGGCCGGCAGCGGACGCGTGTTGATGCGATACGCATTGCGGCGATGTTTGTCGATGACGCGCAGGAACGGCTCTTCATTGACGGCGTAACCGGCGAACGGACCGATCTTCTCCGCGATGCGCGCGGACTGCGCGTACGACTCGCCGGAAAGAATCGACGTCACGGCCGCGGCGAAATCGCGTCCCTCATCGCTGTCGTACGGAAGGCCGCGCGCCATCAGCAGCGCGCCGAGGTTTGCGTAACCGATGCCGAGCGGACGGAAGGCGTGCGAATTCTTTTCGATCGACGCAGTCGGATACGACGCGTAGTCGACGACGATCTCCTGCGCGGTGATCACCACGCGCAACGCGGCGCGATATGCCTCCACGTCGAACCCGGTGTTCTCGTTGTAGAAGCGCATCAGGTTCAGTGATGCGAGATTGCACGCCGAGTCATCGAGGAACATGTACTCGGAGCAGGGATTCGACGCATTGATGCGCGCGGTGTTCGGGCACGGATGCCAGTCATTGACGGTCGTGTCGAACTGCATGCCGGGATCGCCGCAGATCCACGCCGACTCCGCCATCTTGTGCATCAGATCGCGGGCCTTGTAGGTGCTCATGATGCGTGACGGGTCGGTGACGGCGCGCGTGTGCCAGTCGCTGTCCTTCTCGTAGGCGCGCATGAAGTCGTCGGTCACGCGGACGGAGTGGTTCGCGTTCTGGAACTGCACCGAGTCGTAGGCGCCGCCCGGCGCATTGAACGCGCCTTCGAAACCGGCTTCGATCAGCGCCCAGGCCTTCTTCTCTTCCTTTTCCTTCGACTCGATGAAGTCGAGGATGTCGGGATGGTCGGCATTGAGGATGACCATCTTCGCCGCGCGGCGGGTCTTGCCGCCCGACTTGATCACGCCGGCGAACGAGTCGTAGCCGCGCATGAACGACACCGGTCCGGATGCCGTTCCGCCGCCCGCGAGCAGCTCTTTGGACGACCGGATGTTCGAAAGATTCGAGCCGGTTCCCGAGCCGTACTTGAAGAGCATGCCTTCGGTGCGGGCGAGCCCGAGGATCGAGTCCATCGTGTCCTGCACGGAGTTGATGAAGCAGGCGGAGCACTGCGGCCGCGGCTCGACGCCGACATTGAACCAGACCGGCGAATTGAAGGACGCGATCTGATACAGAAGGATGTGCGTCAGCTCGTCGCGGAACGCATCGCCATCCGCCTCGAGACCGAAGTAGCCGCCTTCGCGTCCCCACTGCGTGATGGTGCGGACGACGCGGCCGATCAGCTGGCGGGCGCTCGTCTCGCGCTCCGGCGTGCCGATGTGGCCGCGGAAATACTTGGAGACGACGACGTTGGTGGCCATCTGCGACCAGAACTTCGGCATCTCGACTTCCTTCTGCTCGAAGACGACGTCGCCGCGCTCACTGGTGATGGCGGCGTTGCGCGTTTCCCATTCGCAGGTGTCGTAGACGTCGACGCCGGGGCGGGTGAAGAAGCGGTCGACGGTGATGCCGCCGAGCTTCGTGTCCTTCCGGCCTTTCGGTGCGCGAGAGCTGGAGCGGGCGCGAAGATTTGGAGTGGACATATCGATGGAGGTCATTCCCTACTCTCCTTATCCTCCGAGGAAAAAAAAGTAGAGGAGGGAAGCTCGGCGTTCTCCGAAGGAGATCGGCCGGCGTGTAGCCTGTGGACCTTTTTCAGGCGCGCGCCGCGAATCCGATGTCCCTCACTCCCGACCTTCCGTCCCCTACCTCCCCCGTCACTGGCACCGCCGGTTGGTTCCGGCGTGTACCGTCAAAAAAAACGTGAAACAGCGACTCAGCGAAGCGTCCAGCGGACGAGTGGGGATTTGGTGGGCGGAACGGGCGACTTGACCTTCACGGTGACCTGGTAATCGCGAATCTGGAGAGAGACCGACCGGTTGCTGGCCCGCGTGGAATCGAGACGCGACGAATGCTTCAAATCCTTCATTGTCCTCCCTCACATCGCCGAGTTGTCTGTAATGCGCTACAACGTACGCCTCGCTCATGGTGATGTCAAGGGCGCACCACAACATGTTGTGGTCGTCCTGCGAGAGAACACAAAATCGTGTGTAAGTATTCGATTTTAAAAGAGTTGTTTCATTCTGCCGGATGAGCCTGATTGGTCGTATTTCCGCGCCTTATCCGCCACTTCCCCGCAGGTTATCCACAGGCTTTTGCACAGCGGTTTCCGAGCCTAATCCGCAGAAAATCCGCGATTTTTCCTCACGTTTTGCACATCTTTTTCATCAGGCATTCGGATGCGCATTCCGTGGACGTTTTCCGCAACCTTTTCGCATGGATTCCGGCGAAAAAATGGGCGAAAAACAGGCGGTGAATCGAAATCTGCGGAAACTGCGGAAAACCGTTTCCGCAAGGCAGGCTCGGCCGGAATCAGCGTGCGGTACCGGGTAAATTGCACAGAAATTGTGGCACGTGGAACACTGACGAAAATCTGAAACCTGAAACCTGAAACCTGAAAACGACCGGGCTCACGCCTCGCCTTCTTCAGGTTTCAGGTTTCAGATTTCAGGTTTCAGGTTTCAGTATTCGCCACTCGCGCCTGCGCCGCCGAAGGAGCCGGATCCGCCGTCGGTGCCGGCCATGTCCGGGTTGGTCGTTTCGGCATGCGCATGCTTCTCGGGCTGCGCGGCCATTGCTGCACCGAGCTTGATCAGCTCATCGAAGCGGGTGAGCTGGGCCGGTGTGGCGACGAAGCCGGTCGTGCGTCCGCGCAACGCACGAGAGAGGAGGCCGGAGATCGCGAGGAGCGAGACGCCGCCGGCGATCAGCTTCCATTCGAGAGCGAGCTCGGTGAGATCGTGCGCTTCGAATGCCGCGATCGCGATGCAGACCGCGGCTGCGATGAGCAGCGCGTGATCGCGGAGATGCAGGCCCGCGACGATGGCGATCAGCGCAAGCACCACGTAAAGAACCACGCGCTCGATCCGGCCGTGCGAGTCGTAAGTCGCAAACTGCCCCAGCACCTCGGCCACCAGCGGCATGACGATCGCGACATACGACCAGAACGCGTCGATCCACGGACGCTGACCGATCCAGCGCTTCGCAACGATCGCCACGATGGTGAGCGCGAGCGGCACCATCGCCACACGCCAGTAGTCGTGATGCGCTTGCCAGTTCTCCGAAAAATAGAGCGCGACGAAGATGGCGCCGATCGTGCCGAAGATCGCGTTCTGCATCCGCCACGCCGCGAGTGCGAACGCCGCCGCGAACACGAGCATCGCGTCTTTGGTGTTGCCCGACGGCAGTCCGCCAATGAATGCGATCAATCCGCCGATGAACAGCGCCGACTCGATCCCGCTCCCGAACATCCTCTTCCTTCGGATCAGCACCTCGGCGCCCGCAATCGCGATCGCGGCAGCGGCGAATTCGGTCGCGCCGATCGACTTGCACAATGCAATGAGCGCGAACATGGCGAAGACGGTGAGACCGAAGAACGCTGCGGCGACGAAGACGCTGTTGCGCCGCCATTGCGTCGCGAGGCGTTTTCCGAACGCGCTCCGTTCCTCGGACGCGAGCGTCCAGTCGTCGAGTTGATCGAGGATCGCGTGTGCGCGCTCCTCCGCGACCGACGGTCTCATTTGCGGAATCTCCGGTGCAGCGCGAACAGGATCGCCACCACCGCGACCGCCGTGATGAGCACGACGAGCGAACGGACGCCGGTCGTGTTGAACGTGTTCCATGCCCAGGCATCAATCGCGAGCGCGGAGTAGATCGCCGCGTAGAGCAGGAACGTCTCGGTATTCGTGCGGAACGCGAAGTGAGCGGATGCGGCCGCGAGGATCAGCGTGATGAGCAGGCCGGTGCTCGCCGTGTCGTTGTTCGTCGCGACGATCAGCGCGGACCAGAACGCGAATGTGATCGCGGTGTGCTCGAAGACCGGCGTGAACGTCGTCGACGGCCGCACGCGGCGATCGATCTCGCGCCAGAGCGCGAGGATCGCGGCGCATCCGAAACCGCGCAGGGCAAGATCGAGATTACGCGAGACGAGCATGTCGAGGTTGCGCTCGACGCCGAGCCAGCCGGCCAGCGCGCCAATGGAGAGCGAGAGCAGCGAGCGCGATTTGTAGACGTAAGCGCCGACTGCATGAAATACGGCCAGAAATAACAGGATGCGCGAATCGCTGGCGATCCAGCCCGCATCGGCGGAGGCGATCATGCCGCCGAGGAGAAGGATGGAGTCGCTGACGAGCGACTGGCGATCGCGGCGCGTCCAGGTCCATGCGTAGCAGCCCGCGGCCGCGGCGGCGAGGACGAGCTGCATCGTGAGCACGCCGATGTCCTTGATGTGATTGGAGATGAGCAGGCTGATGCCGCTCGCGGCGAGCATCGCGCCGATCCACGCGAGCGCGCGGACTTCGCCGAACAGCGAGAAGACCTCGCGCCGCTGGAGCGCGATGAGACGGGCGGCGGTGGCGGGGGTGAGGACGCCGTTGTCGCGCGCGTCGGAGAGCTCGGGCTCGAAGGAGATCACGCGCCCAATTATCCCTCGCCCCGCTTGCGGGGAGAGGGTGGCGCGCAGCGCCGGGTGAGGGGAGTGCCTTCAAGCGATAAAGGGCCCCCTCATCCGCCTTTCAGCGCGCGCGCTTCCAAAATACGACGCCGTTTTCGTCGAATGCGGGGGCGTAATGCGCCTGCAGGTATTGCCAGACGAGCGGGGCGCGCTCTTGGTTCGGGACGTCATCGATGTTCGACAGCGCGGCGGGAAAGACGATCAGCGCGGCGCCGGGCTTCTTTCGTTCGAGCGCGGCGATGACTTCGCGTTGCGCGCTCTTCGATTCGTACATCGGCACGCTCATGTGGCGGATCGGCGTCTCGCGGTCGAAGATCGCATAGAGCAGGCCGGCGTTCGCGAAGTCGAAGAATGTGTCGTTCGGCGGAATCGTGGCGAGAAAGCGTTGCGTGCTGTTCAGCGCAGCGACCGTGCGCGGATCGAAATACACGTCGCCGAAGAGTTTCGCGTCACCGATCGGGACGCCGTGCGCGCGACGAAGCGGTGTCGCGAGATTGAGGACGTGATCGAGCGGGCGGGCGATCACGATCAGCAGCACGATCAACGCGAGTTGGCGATGGTGCCAGAGAAGCGAAACGACAAACGCGGCGACGGCAAAGTCGAAGTAGTGATGTTGCCGCTCGACGTACGACGTTCCGGCGACGACGATCCAGAGTCCGATGAGCCACGTGCCGTTCAATCGTCGTGATGCGGCGCAGAAAACGAGCGCGATCACCCACACGACGAACGAGGTGCAATCGCGGTTGCCGAGCGCGCCGATGTCGATCGCGCGCAGGCAATTCGGCACCGTCAGCGGCGCAACGACGTACGCGCCGCGCGCGCCCAGGACTTCGGTGACCGTCACGCGGAAGAAGTCGATGGCGAAGCCGCCGATCGCGAAAACGATCAGCACCGGAACCGCGGCGCCCGCGACGCCGATGGCAAGCTGCTTCCACGATCGCCAGCGGATCGACGCGATGAGCGCGACGATCGCGGAGTCGATCGCCAGATCGAGACTGAACAGGCCTGCGATGACGAGCAGCGCGCCTGCGCCGATCATCCACTTCGGATTGCGCACCGATGCGACCGTGCACGCCAGTGCGGCGATCGCGAACGCGGCGCGCATCCAGACCGTCGCCGCGGGCAGCAGCGAATACGCGAGAAAGACCGCGAGCAGCGCGGCTTCGGCGCTTCCGGTGGCGGCGAAGGCGACAAAGTAAATCGCGGTCGCGCTGAGCGACGCGATCACCATCCGCGTCTTCAGCACTGCGCCGATGGAGTTGCCGCCGAGCTTCATCACCATCCAGCCGACGCCGCCGTCCGACATCAGGCCGTGAATCGGGACGATGTCTGTGTATGGACGTTTGCCGTGCAGCATCTCGTGCGCGGGTTGCAGGTCGTGGCCGTCTTCGAAGAAGTCGACGCGCTGCGGCGACGCCGGATTGAGCAATGCGAGCGAATACGCGGCGACACCGATCGGATACGCGATCCACGCCGCGAAGCGATGCAACCGCGCCGGATCGATGCGCATCAGCGCGAACGGCGTCGCGATGAGGAACGCCAGTGCGAGCCACGCGTTCCACTGCAGCGCGAACGCCAGCGGCGCAGCCGCGAGCGCGCGCGACGGCACGCACATGCGCAGTGCGAGCGTGACGATGATCGCGCGGAGCAGCGTCGAGATCGGGGTGTGACCGAAGTCGAGATCGAGAAACGCGAGATGGAACGAGAGCGCGACCGGGATCAGTACGACATCCGCGCGCGAGAAATGCGGATCGAACCGGCGCAGAAAAACGATCGCCGCGGCGGCGAGGCCGTGCAGCAGCACGTGCCGCACGTTGCCGTAGTACATCAGCGTCAGCGGCGCGGATGCGAGCGCGATCGTCGACGTCCACATCGCCCAGCGTTGCTCGACGACGAAGCGCATGACGAATGTCGAGAGCAACGCAAACGCGAATGTGAGAACGAGCAGCAGGATGAACTGGCGCGATGGTCCCGACGCATCGAAGCCGAGCTTCGCGATCCCGCTCGGCAACGCGCCGGGCTGTGCATGCCGTTGCAATGAGGGCGCGAGTGCAATGGCGATCGACGCACCGTAAATGGCAAATGCGGCGCGCACCAGCGCCGGACAGCAGACAGCGGACCGCGGACCGCGGGAGCTGCTCGGCGCGGCTTGCTCGGCGACGTTACTCCTGCTGTCCGCTGTCTGCTGTCCGCTGTCCGGCTCAGACGACATACGCCACCGCGAAGCCGATCTGCGCGAACATCATCATCAGATACATGTGCCGCCACGACGGATGGTTCTCCGTCGCGGTGAGCTCGTCGGGATTGCGCACGATCAGCCAGAGTGTGTAGATGCCCCACACCACCAGCACGCTGCCGAGAATGTCGAGCGCGAGGCGGTTGCCGGTCAGGATGCCGAGGTGTGCGCCGATCGGCATCAGCAGCCACGGAATCACGAACGACGGCGCGATCATGTACGCGGCCTTGCGCACGCCGAACGCGATCGGCAATGTGCGGCAGCCGCCGGCGCGATCGCCTTCGATGTCGCTGAAGTCCTTCGTCGACGCGGCGCCGAGGAGGAAGAGCATGAAGATCGAGCCGATGTACCACGGCTCGGCGACGTTCGCGTGCGCGACCATCGTCCAGCCGGCGACCTTCAGCAGGCAGCCGCGCGGAATGGCGATCGTCAAGTTCGCGCCGATGGGATGCTTCTTCGTGCGGCCGAGCGCCGGCGCGGAGTACATGAACGTCGCGAGCATGCCGAGGATGTAGATGTAGATGCACTCGTGTCTGCTCAACGGCGCGAAGAACTTTGCGGACCACGTCGTGAACGGATAAACGACGACCCACCAGGTGGGGATGATCGCCAGCGCGTAGAGCACCCAGGTGAAGATCCACGCCTGGTGGATCGAGAGCTCGCCGGTGACCAGCGGGCGCGACGGTTTATTGATGCGGTCGATCTCCAGGTCGTAGATCTGGTTGATCGCGTTCGATGCGGCATTGAGAAACGACGCGCAGAGCGAGCCGAGCAGGACTGTCATCACGACCGAGAGCGTCACGGCGCGCGACAGATCGGGATTGTGCGCGGAGCCCCAGGCGCAAACGGCGCCGGAGATGATGCCGAAGAGCGGCGGGAGCAGGGTGAAGGGCCGGGCGAGTTTTACGTATGACTTCACTCAGCGGCCGATAGTACACTGCGGCCTGTACGGCAGGCGCCCAGCCTGCCGATCAAACGAATGGCACGCAAGCCAGTCTTCGATAGCGAGGCAGAAGGCGACGACCAGTCGTCATCGCCACCAACCAACATGAACAATGAGAGAAAAATCGCCCTGTTCATGGATTTCGAGAACATCGCGATCGGCGTCATCGACGCCAAGTACAAGAAATTCGAAATCGCGCTGCTGCTCGAACGCCTGCTCGAAAAGGGGAAGATCGTCGTCAAGCGCGCGTACTGCGACTGGGACAAGTTCCCCGATTACAAACGCGAGCTGCACGAAGCGGCGATCGAGCTGATCGAGATCCCGGGACGGGTCTACTCCGGCAAGAACTCCGCGGACATCCGCATGGCCGTCGATGCGATGGACATGTGCTGGTCGAAGGAGCACATCGACCTGTTCGTCATCGCGTCGGGCGATTCCGATTTCTCTCCGCTCGTCTCGAAGCTGAAGGAGAACGACAAGTTCGTCATCGGCGTCGGCGTGAAGAACTCGTCGAGCGATCTGCTGATCGACAACTGCGACGAGTTCATCTTTTACGAGGACCTCGTGCGCGGCGTGCAGAAGGTGCCGAGCGTCGCGTTCAAGGACAAGAAGCAGGGCGAGGTGTTCAAGCTCCTGATCGATTCGATCAAGGCGCTGATGCGCGAGAACAAAGAGATCCTCTGGGGCTCGATGGTGAAGCAGACGATGCAGCGCAAGAAGCCGACGTTCAACGAGGAGTACTACGGCTACAACACGTTCAGCGATCTGCTCGAGGACGCGCAGTCGAACAACATCATCAAGATCAAGAAGGACATCAAGAGCGGCTCGTACGTGATCACCGGCTTCGCGCAGCCGGCGGCATAGGGAGAGCTGCTGACCGTCCCAATTCCGGCGGCGGCCGAACGGAGTGAGGCGCGACGCACTCAGCCTGGAGCGTGTGTCATGCATGTCGTCCGTCTTTCCATCGCCGTTACTCTCGCCCTCCTCTCCGTTTCCGCCGCCGCCGACGTCTTCTACGAAGTGCCGGTCGTGACGCAGGTGCAGGGAGTGGTCTTCTACCGGACGTCGCTGGCCGTCTCGAACGTCGGTCCGCGCACGTCGATGGGGGTGAACTTCAGTTATCGCTCGCCGGTCGACAACACGATGCAGTACACGCAGGCGAACGAGATCCTCGAATCGCTCGGAAGCTTCTCCTCGGATGACATCGTCGAGTACATGAAAAACCGCTCGACCATGCGCGCCGTGGACAAGACGGTGCCGCTCTTCGGCACGATGGAGATCGACATGCCCCAGATCGTCGACCCGACGGACGTCACGGTCGTAGCCCGCACCTACAGCCCCGGAGCGGATGGCAACGGCACGGTCGGCATCGCCTATGCCGGACGGCCGAACAGTGCAACAACGGTGGCATTCACGCGGATGATGACGACCGTGCGCAACGGCACATTCGGTCACGACGGCAACACGCGGGCGAACCTCGGCTTCGTCAGTATCGGCAATTCACCGATGGACCTGAAGATCCAGTACATCGACGCCGCGACCGGATTGAGCCTGAAGACGTTCGCTTTGAGCTCGGCGGCCGGACATCTCCTTGCATCGCGTGAAGTCGTGCAACTCGGCAACGTCTTCGGCGACCCGGCGCTGGCGGGGGTGAGCCGCATCATCGTGATCGTCACGCCGATCACCGCGATTCAGTCCTTCACCGGATACGCCGTGCAGCTCGATAACACGACGAATGACGGCTCGTTTTTTCTCTTCACCGAGAAGTAGCGCGCCTAGAATGACCGCCGCGTGACGAAGCTGAACAACCGAGAGCACTACCCCGTCCTCGTCATCGGCACCGGCATCGCCGGACTGACCACCGCCTTCCGCCTCGCGCAAGCGGGCGTGCACGTCCTCCTCGTCACGAAAGCGGCGGATCCGAAGGACTGCAACACGTTCTGGGCGCAGGGCGGAATCATTTATCAGGGCGCGAACGATTCGCCGGCGAAGCTGGTCGAGGACATCATCCACGCCGGCGCGGGACTCTCGAACGAAGAGGCGGTGCAGTTCCTGGCGACGGAGGGACCGCGCGTGGTGCGCGAGCTGCTGCTCGAAGAGATCAACGTCCCGTTCTCGACGACGAACGAAGGCGAGCTCGATCTGACGCAGGAAGGCGCGCACTCGGTGTCGCGCATCATTCACGCCGGCGATGCGACGGGCCGCGCGATCGAAAACTCGCTGCTGAATCGCGTCCGCACCGAGCCGAACATCACGCTGCTGACGCAGATGACGGCGATCGATCTGCTGACGACGCAGCATCATCCGGAAGACATCCAGGTGCGCTATCGCCTGACGAATGAATGCGCCGGCGCGTATCTGCTCGACAACCGCACGAACGAAGTCTTCACCGTCTTCGCCGATTACACGGTGCTCGCGACGGGCGGCATCGGGCAGATCTACCTGCACACGACGAACACGCGGAACGCGATCGGCGACGGCGTGGTGATGGCCAAGCGTGCCGGCGCTCGGATCATGAACGCGGAGTACGTGCAGTTCCACCCGACCGCGCTCGCGGACAAGAAGGCGAATCACTACCTGATCTCCGAGGCGTTGCGCGGCGAAGGCGCGCGGCTGCGCAATCAGAAGGGCGAGTATTTCATGGAGAAATACTCGCCGGCACTGAAGGACCTCGCGCCGCGCGATGTCGTGGCGCGCGCGATCGTCGAGGAGATGACGGCGAGCAAGGACGAATTCGTCTACCTCGACCTCGCGAATTTCTACAAGGGCCATCAGCCGATCCACGAGCGCTTTCCGAACATCTCCAAAGCGTGCGCGGAGATCGGCGTCGACATCGCGAACGATCCGATTCCGGTCGTCCCCGCCGCGCACTATTTCTGCGGCGGCGTGCTCGCGAACACTTCGGGCGAATCGACGCTCGCGCGCCTGTACGCGATCGGCGAGACGTCGTGCACGGGATTGCACGGCGGCAACCGGCTGGCGTCGACGTCTTTGCTTGAAGGGCTGACGTGGGGCTACTACGCGGCCGCATCGATCCTCTCGAAGTTCCAAACAGCAACCGGCAGCATCAAAGACACACGCCTCGGATCGATTCCCGACTGGAAGGCGGCCGGCAGCGAGAACATGGAGGACCCGGCGCTGATCCTTCAGGACTGGACGACGATTCAGCACACGATGTGGAACTACGTCGGGATCGTGCGGTCGTACGAGCGGTTGAAACGCGCGGTGGCCGACATGCGCGGGCTCGGCAATCGTTTGACGAAGTACTACCACGAGTCGACGATCAGCAAATCGATCGTCGAGCTGTTCCACGGTCAGCAGATGGCGGAGATCGTCGCGGATTCGGCGCTGAAAAATCCGGTGTCGCGCGGCGCGCATTTCAGGAGAGATTGACGTGACCAAGCTCCACCTCGGATGCGGCCCGGTCATTCACAAAGGCTGGGTGAACATCGACAACCAGAAATATCCCGGCGTCGACAAAGTGCTCGACGTGACGAAGAAGCTGCCGTTCGATAACGCGGACTACATCTTCGCCGAGCATTTCATCGAGCATCTGTCGTATCCGGATGCGCAGAAGCTGCTGCGCGAATGCCGCCGCGCGCTGAGCGACAACGGCGTGCTGCGGCTCTCGACGCCAAATCTCGATTGGGTGTGGATCACGCACTACAAACTCGATGCGCCGGAGAACGAAGCGGTGGCGGCGTGCTTCTATCTCAATCGCGCGTTTCGTGGATGGGGACATCAGTTTCTGTACAACGAGACGACGCTGAAGGCGACGCTTGCCGACGCGGGCTTCTCGCACTTCGAGCGCGTCGAGTACGGCGAGAGCACGCATGAAGCACTGCGCGGACTGGAGCGGCACGAGAAGTCGCTCGATTACGGGCCGCTTTCGCACATTTTGATCATGGAGGCGAGCGGGCGCGGCGGGCGGGCGGCGGATTATGTGCAGCAGCCGCGCGCGGAGTTTTTGCGGGATTTGGGCGTGGTGTGAGCGGCGCCCCCAAATCCGTCATCCTGAGCCGCGCAGACGGCGAAGGACCCGTAGCTTCGGGCGCCGCGGTTTCAGGTTACGGGTCCTTCGCCGTCTGCGCGGCTCAGGATGACAACGTTGACAACGTCGGGGGTCTAGAACAGATCGCTTTGACGCCGCACTGCACCGACCTTGTATCCGAGGTGCTCGTATGCGGCGGAGCTGACGACGCGGCCGCGCGGGGTGCGCTGCAGGAAGCCGATCTGGATCAGGTACGGCTCGTACAGGTCCTCGATCGTGCCGCGATCCTCAGCGATCGACGATGCGAGCGCATTCACGCCGACCGGTCCGCCGTGGAAGCGCTCGATGACCGTCGTCAGGATCTTGCGATCGATCTCGTCGAGTCCGTACTCGTCGACTTCGAGCATCTGCAGTGCCGCGCGCGCGATCGCGACGTCGACGCTGCCTTCGTGCTTCACCTCCGCGAAGTCGCGGATGCGGCGCAGGAGACGGTTCGCGATACGCGGTGTGCCGCGCGAACGGCGCGCGATCTCGTCCGCGCCGGCGCGATCGATCGGAATGCCGAGGATCTCCGCGCTGCGGCGGACGATCACGGCAAGCGATTCGACGTCGTAAAAATCGAGGCGGTGCACGATGCCGAAGCGCGCGCGCAGCGGCGCGGTGAGGAGGCCGGCGCGCGTGGTTGCACCGACGAGCGTGAAGCGCGGCAGGTCGACTTTCATCGTGCGCGCGGCCGGACCTTGTCCGATCACGATGTCGACGTGGAAGTCCTCCATCGCCGAATAGAGCACTTCCTCGACCTGCGCGGGGAGGCGATGGATCTCATCGATAAAGAGCGCTTCGCCCTCTTCGAGATTCGTCACGATGGCGACGAGGTCGCCGGGACGCTCGAGCGCGGGACCGGACGTCGTGCGAACGCGCGCATCCATCTCGTTCGCGATGATGTTGGCGAGCGTCGTCTTGCCGAGACCGGGCGGGCCGAAGAGCAGCACGTGATCGAGCACTTCTTTGCGCTTGCGCGCCGCGGCGATCGAGATCTCGAGATTCGCCTTCACCTTATGCTGGCCGATGTACTCGCGCAGCATGCGAGGGCGGAGGGAGAGCTCGTTCTGAAGATCGTCGTCAACCGGCTGCGCGGAGAGAATTCGCTCGTCGGACATCCGTGGTCATTGTAGCGGGCAGCGAGACTGTGATCGTGGTGCCGACGCCTTCCTTCGACTGGACATCGATGCGGCCGCCGTGGTCCTGCACGATGCGATACGAGATCGCCATGCCGAGGCCGGTGCCGGACGGGAAGTTCGTGCGGAACGGGGTGAAGAGCTTGCGCAGATCGGATTCCGACATGCCGTGTCCGTCATCCGTGAACAGGATGCTGTACGCGCCGTCGTCGATCTCCGTGCGCACGACGAGCGTGCCGCCGTTCGGCATCGCCTGCATCGCGTTGCGCGCGAGATTCCAGAAGACCTGGCGGATCTGATCGGGGTCGCCGGTGATGATGAACGTCGGCGGCGAGATCTCCGGCTTGATGGTGTGATCGGCGCGCAGCTCGCTCGAGTTGGCGAGGAGATCGAGCGTTTCGGCGAGCGTCGTGGCGATGTCGAACTCGATCGGCTGGCGCTCCTGCGGCCGCACGAAGCGGAGAAACTCGGCAATCGATTTGTTCAGACGCTCCGATTCTTTGAGCACGATCGACATCAGCCGCTGTTCCTGTGACGAGAGCGACTTCGAGCCCTTGAGCACCTGCACCGATCCGGCGATCGCGGCGAGCGGATTGCGGATCTCGTGCGCGATGCCGGCCGACAACTCGCCCACCGCCGCCATGCGATCCTTCAGCCGCACCTCGGACTCGAGTTTTTTCATCTCGGTGAGGTCCTGAAAGATGAGCGTGTAGCCGTACGAGCCGCCTTCGAGCGTGCGCAGCGGCGTGAGCGCGTAACCGATCGCGCGCGTGCTGTCGCCGACCGGAAAGTCGCTCTGCTCGCGGCGCACGACCGCGCCGTCCTTCAGCTCTTCGCGCACGCGGCCCCATTCACTCGGATCGAAAAATGGGAGCTCGGTTGCGTGTCGCCCGAGGACGGAGGCAGGAACGACCTGCATGATCTGGCAGCCGGCGGGATTGATGAAGGAGACCGTGCCGTATTGCGTGAGCGTGATCAGTCCGGATGGAATCGATTCGACGACGTTCTGATTGATCGCCCGCAATTCGGCGAGGTTCTGCCGGTTCTCGTCGAGCTCCTCGGAGGTCTTCTGCAGTTTTTCCGCGATGTACGACGTGAGAAACGCCGTCGCGTAGAAGCCGGCGAAGTTCGTCGCCATGTTGAGGTAGAGCCGCGACGAGGTCCACGGCGTCGGCATGAACCACGACTGCTCCGGCATCGGCAGGAGCGCGTAGTACATCAGATCGCCGAGCGCGCCGTAGAGGATGACGGCGCCCGATGCCGCCAGCACTCCGCCGCGGCGCTGCAGCAGCATCGCCGCTGTGATGATCGAGACGAGATAGAGAAACGAGAAGGGAGAGTCGAGTCCGCCGGTGAAGTAGACGAGGAAGGTCTCGACGAGCAGATCGCCGGCGACCTGGATCATCAGATTCGCGCGTCGGGACGAGATCACCTGCGCGACGCCGATGTAGATCAGTGTGAGCGCGTACGTCAGGCCCGCGGTGACGTAGACGTAGTTGATCGGCAGAAACTGCGCGACCGTGTACTGGATGATGAGCGAACCGATCAGCAGCGTCGTAACGACGACGACGCGAACCGCGATCAGGTTGCGGGCATCGGGGTGCATGACGAAAACGAGAAACGAAGAAACGGAGAGACGGAGCTCAGTCTCTCCGTCTCTCAGTGTCTCGTCTTACTGGACCTGCCCAATCAACGTAAACATCGGCATATACATCGCGATGACGATGCCGCCGATGGCGACGCCGAGGAATGCGATCAGGAGCGGCTCGAGGAGCTTCATCAGGCCGGCGACGGCGGTGTCGACTTCGTCCTCGTAAAAGTCGGCGATCTTGGAGAGCATCGTGTCGAGCGCACCGGTCTGCTCGCCGACAGCGATCATCTGGATGACCATCGACGGGAACACGTCGGTGTCGCCGAGCGGCTCGCTGATGGTCTTGCCTTCTTCGACCGACTTGCGCGTGGCCATGATGGCGTCTTCAACGATCGAGTTGCCTGCGGTCTTGGCGGTGATGGTGAGACCGTCGAGGATGGGAACGCCGGAGGAGGTCAGCGTCGAGAGCGTGCGGCAGAAACGGGCGACGGCGATCTTGCGCATCAGGATGCCGAGAACCGGCATCTTCAGGACCACTCCGTCGATCACGCGCTTCCCTTTTTCCGTTTCGTGGTAGCGGCGCAGAGCGTAGATCGTCGACGCGATGACGATGGCGATCAGCCACCAGAAGTCGCCGATGAAGTGCGAGAGGTGGATGACGATGACGGTCGGCATCGGCAGCTCGGCGCCGAGGCCGGCGAAGAGCGATGCGAAGACCGGGATGACTTTCCAGAGAATGATGGTGACGACGATGACCGCGATGGAGATGACGGCGACCGGGTAGATCATCGCCGACTTGACCTGCGAGTTCAGCTTGACCGCTTTTTCGATGTAGGTCGCGAGGCGCTGAAGAATCGTGTCGAGAATACCGCCCGCCTCACCCGCGGCGACCATGTTGGTGAAGAGGTCGCTGAAGATCTTCGGGTGCTTGCGCATCGAGTCAGCGAGGTTCGAGCCCGACTCGACGTCCTGGCGGATCTGGATCAGCGCGCGCTTGAAGTTCTTGTTCTCCTGCTGCGAGGCGAGGATCTCCAGGCACTGCACCAGAGGAAGGCCGGCGTCGATCATGACCGAGAACTGGCGGGTGAAGATCGCGATGAGCTGCGGCGGCACCTTGCCGCCGAACTTCGGGATGGCCAGTTCCTTCCCCTTCTCCTTCACGGCCGTGACGACGATCTGCTGACGCCGCATCATGTTGATGACGGTATCTTTCGAATCGGCCACGAGCACGCCCGTCTGGACCTGTCCGTTGCGCGCGGTTCCCTTCCACTCAAACGTCGGCATTGCTCTCCTCCTGGATCAGACTGCGATTACGCGGGCCGCGGCCGTGCGGCGGCCGCCGGCGGCCCCTGAGGCATGATCGCCCCGGCACCGCGCGAGATCATTTCCTGCAGCTCGTCCGGGTTCGACGACCGCGCCAACGCGACCTGCAGCGTGATCAGCTTCTTGAAGTACAGCGTGGCCAGCGACTGATTGAACGTCTGCATCCCGTACTTGGCCTGGCCGGTCTGCATCATCGAGTAGATCTGGTGAACCTTGTCCTCGCGGATGAGGTTGCGAATCGCGGCGTTCGGCACGAGGATCTCCATCGCCATGACGCGGCCCTTGCCGTTCGCCTTCGGCAGCAACGCCTGGCAGAGGATGCCTTCGAGGACGAACGACAGCTGCGCGCGGATCTGCGGCTGCTGGTGCGACGGGAACACGTCGACGATACGGTTGATCGTCTGCGCCGCGGAGTTCGTGTGCAGCGTGCCGAAGGTCAAATGGCCGGTCTCGGCGATGCGCAGCGCGGACTCGATGGTCTCCAGGTCGCGCATCTCGCCGATGAGCACCACGTCGGGATCCTGACGGAGCGCGCTCTTGAGCGAGTTGGCGAACGAGTGCGTATCGGCGTGCAGCTCGCGCTGATTGACGATGCAGTTCTTGTGTTGATGGAGGAACTCGACCGGGTCCTCGATGGTGATGATGTGCTCGTGGCGCTCGCGATTGATCTTGTCGATCATCGCGGCGAGGGTGGTCGATTTGCCGGAGCCGGTGGGACCGGTGACGAGCACGAGTCCGCGCGGCTTGTTGCAGATCTCTTCGACCACCACCGGCAGTCCGAGCTCCTTGAAGCCGAGGATCTCGTAGGGGATCTGCCGGTAAACGGCGGCGGTCGCGCCGCGCTGGTTGAAGATGTTCGCGCGGAAGCGGGCGAGACCCTTGATGCCAAACGAGATGTCGAGCTCGAGGTTCTCTTCGAAACGATGCTTCTGCGCGTCGGTGAGCACCGAATACGCGAGCTGCTTCGTCTCCGGCGCCGCCAGCGGAGGCATGTCGAGCGGCACGAGCTTGCCGTCGATACGGATCTGCGGAGGCGAGTTGGTCGTGACGTGAAGGTCCGAACCTCCGCGCTCGACCATGGTTTTGAGCAGTTGGTGCAGGGTGACAGGCATGTGTGTTCTCCGAGCTCTCTACAACACGGTCTCGCGAACGACTTCCTCGATGGTGGTGACGCCGTCCTTGATTTTAATCAAACCGCTGCGGCGCAGACTGATCATCCCGATCTCCGCCGCCTTCTTCTTGATGTCGATGGCCGTACCGCCGGAGAGGATGAGCTCGCGGATGTCATCATCGATGACCATCACTTCGATGAGACCGACGCGTCCTTTGTAGCCGGTGTTGTTGCACTTTTCACAACCGCGGCCTTTGTAGACGGTGAACGTTCCGATCTCATCCTTCTTGAACCCGACGTTCAGCAGCGCCTGCGGCTGCACGTCGACCGCCTCCTTGCAATTGGCGCAGATGCGGCGCGCGAGGCGCTGCGCGGCGATGAGCTGCACCGAAGTCGCGACGAGGAACGGCTCGATGCCCATGTTCATCAGACGGTTGATGGTCGACGGCGCGTCGTTCGTGTGCAGCGTGGAAAGCACGAGATGGCCGGTGAGCGCGGCCTTGATCGCGATCTCGGCAGTCTCGAAGTCGCGGATCTCGCCAACCAGGATGATGTTTGGATCCTGGCGCAGAAACGAGCGGAGCGTCGCGGCGAAGTTGAGCCCGATCGACTCCTTCATCTGCACCTGGTTGATCCCCGGCAGATTGAACTCCACCGGATCCTCGGCCGTCATGATGTTCACTTCCGGCGAGTTCACTTTCGCCAGCGCGGAGTAGAGCGTATTCGTCTTGCCCGAGCCGGTCGGACCGGTCACGAGCACCATTCCCCACGGCTTGAAGATGGCCTCTTCGAACTTGACCAGCGACTCCGCCTCGAAGCCGAGCTTGGTCATGTCGAGACGGAGGTTGTCTTTGTCCAGCAGTCGCAGCACGATCTTTTCGCCGAAGAGCGTCGGCAGCACCGAGACGCGGAAGTCGAGCTCTTTGTTTTTGTCTTCGAGCTTGATCTTCAGCTTGATGCAGCCGTCCTGCGGGAGCCGCTTTTCGGAGATGTCGAGCTTCGACAGAATCTTCATGCGCGAGGTGATCGCGTCCTTCAGCTTGAAGGGCGGATTCATGATCTCGTACAGGATTCCGTCGATGCGGAACCGTACGCGGTACTCCTTCTCGTACGGCTCGATGTGAATGTCGGATGCGCCGCGCTTGATGGCGTCGGTGAGGATGAGGTTGCAGAGCTTGACGACGGGCGCTTCTTCCGACGCGTCGGCGAGCTGGTTGACGTCCATCTCCTCGTCGTCTTCGAGGACTTCGAGGTCCGCGCTCTCCTGCGTCTGAAGGTCTTCCATGACCTTCTTCAGCTCGAGCGACGAGGTGGTGCCGTAATAGTTGTCGATCGCCGCCTTGATCCCGAGCTCGGAGGCCACCACCGGCTCGACGTTGTAGCCGGTCATGAACTTGATGTCGTCCATGGCGAAGACGTTCGTCGGATCGGCCATGGCGATGGTGATGGTGGCGCCGGTTTTGTTGACCGGGAGGATGTTGTATTTGCGGGCGACGTCGCCGGAGATCAGCTTGATGACGGCGGGGTCGATCTCGAAGTGCTGGAGGTTGATCGACGGCACTCCGAACTGCTGGGAAAGGCACTCGGTGATGTCTTCTTCGGAGACGAATCCGAGCTTGATCAGCGTCTCACCGAGCTTTCCGCCCGACTCTTTCTGAACCCGCAGCGCTTCCTTGAGCTGATCCTGCGTGATCAGATTTGCCTTGGTCAGCAGTTCACCGAGACGAACGCTCATAGACGGCCTTGAATGCTCCGGAAGTGACTGAACATGAAGATGTTACCGATCGGGCGAGTTTACTCCCCGCGTGAAACAACCGTCAAACCAGATTTATTTTTATTTTGTCGATCACGGAATCGATGCTGATTTCGTCCATTGTCGGGCCGGTTATGCAGCGTCCGACCTGGCCAAACGGGCCGTTGCGGCGGACGTTGGTCGGTCCGTAAAGGCCGACGACGCGCGTGCCGAGCGCGGCCGCGAGATGCAGCGGGCCGGTGTCGCCGCCGGCGACGAGCGTGGCGTCTTTGAGGTAGGCCGCCAGCTCGCGGAGATTGGTCGGCGGAGCGAGCTCGAGTCCGGTGCGCTCCGCGAGCTCGCGCTCCTTCGGACCCCACACGGCGATCGCCGGGATCCCGAGCTTCCGCATGACTTCGCCCCAGCGCTCGGGCGGCCAGATCTTGTTCGGTTTTCCGGCGCCGGGAAGGACGACGATTTTCTTCTGTCCGCTGCCGCTCGCGAATTTCGAGAAGTCGACGTCCGGCATCACGAGCTCGCGCTTTGCGACCGCCGATGCGAGCTGCATGTTCCACTCGACGACATGCCGCGATTGATCGACCGTGACGTGCTCGTTGATGAATGACGCTGCGAGCTTTTCCCGGATGGCCGCGCGGTCAAACCCGTACCGGATCGGTGCGCCCGAAATGCGAGCCACCGCCGCCGATTTGATCAGGCCCTGAAAATCGACCGCGATGTCGCTCCTTCGAATGCGGCTGACGAAGATCCTGATGTCGTTGCGCGAGCTGAAGAGCGAACGTCCCCACTTGCGGATCGAGGCACGGACGGCGGTCACGCCGGTCACGATTTCGACGAGCTCGGCGTATGGACGCTCGACCGCCCACGTGATCTCCCCGCCGAGCGCATCGCGGAGTGCCACGACTGCCGGAATCGTGTGGATCACGTCGCCGAGGGCGGACAGACGGACGATGAGGATGCGCGTCAAGGCTCGCGCATTTTCTCCAGAATCGCGCTCGTCGAGTGGTCTTTCGGATCGCCGACGATGATCACCCGCCCTCCATAACTCTTCACGACCTCGGCCTCGGGTACCGAATCGGCCGTGTAGTCGGTCCCCTTCGCCTGGAAGTCGGGCTTGAGCACGCCGAGGAGCCGCGCGGGAGAGCGCTCGTCGAAGATCGTGACGTAGTCGACGCCTTTGATCGATGCGATCAACTCGGCGCGCTCGCGCTCGGGCATCACCGGACGCCCTTCGCCCTTCAGCTCGCGCACCGATTCATCGCCGTTCACGCCAACCACGAGGATGTCCGCCGCATCCTTCGCCCCCTGCAGGTAGCGGATGTGCCCGACGTGGAGCACGTCAAAGCAGCCGTTCGCGAAGACGATTTTCCTGTCGCGTTGCTTGTCGAGCGCGGCGAGCAGCTCGTGTTCGGTGAGGATTGGCGCATTCATCGGGTTCGTGGGCTCGTGGGCTCGTGGGGCTCGTGGGCTTCATCACCTCCTGCCCACGCGCCCTCGCGCCCACGCACCCCTCATTCATTCAGATCTTCATCCCGCTCGATCGCATGCCGCAGCTCCTCATTCGACACCGTCGCCGTGCCCATCTTCATCACGACGATGCCGCCGCCGTAATTCGCGAGCTTTGCGGCCTCCACGTATGACGCGCCCGCGGCGAGCGCGAGCGTGAACGTCGCGATGACGGTGTCGCCCGCGCCGGTGACGTCCGCGACCTGATCGGTGCCGTAAACCGGGATCAGCAACGGATCCCGTGCGTCCCGCTCGAACAGCGCCATTCCGCGGCTTCCGCGCGTGATGAGCAGCGCCTCGCAATCGAGCGATTGCTGCAGCGTCTCGCCGACGAAGCGGATGTTCTCGCCGTTGCTGTCGTCATGCAGCGGCATGCCCGCGGCGTTCGCCGCTTCCTCTTCGTTCGGCGTCGCGGCAGTGACATCGGGATAGCGGAGGATGTCGTAGCGCGAGTCGAGCGTCACCGGCTTGCCGTGCGCGAAACCGGTGAGGTTCGCGGCAAGCGCGGGCGTGACGACGCCGTAGCCGTAGTCGCTGATCAGCGCCGCGTGCGCGATCGCGATCTGGTCGCGCAGCAGCCACCCGAACCGCTCCGCTTCGCTCTCCTCGATGGTGAACTGGTCCTCGATGTCGTAGCGGACGATCTGCTGCCGGGCGGCGTGCGGAAATCCGCCGAGAATACGGACTTTCGTCGGTGTTTTGTAGCGCGGAGTGCGAAGAATGCCGCTGCAGTCGATGCCCTGCGCGGTCAGCGTCTCCACGAGTTTCGCGCCTTCCGCGTCGTCGCCGAGGACGGAGATCGGCATCGGGATGCCGCCGAGGGAGAGGATGTTGTTGATCGCGTTGCCGGCGCCGCCGAGGAGGATGTCGTCGCGGTACTGGCGAAGGATCAGCACCGGCGCTTCGCGCGAGATCCGTTTCGGCGTGCCGTAGACGAAGCGGTCGGCCACGATGTCGCCAAAGACGACGATCAGGCGCTGTTTCATCTGTTCGGTAAGCTGGAGGAGACGGCTGCGCGAAAACACTCGGCGAAGAATACAGGAGTGCGGCGGCCGTGCCTCGGTGCCGCGACGGCATGGCCGCCGCGTGTCAGAATCAGCGGCGGCATGGCCGCCGCACTCCGGGAGGGTATCGACTTTTATTTCGAAGGACCGTACATGGTCTTTACGGAGAAGTTTTTACGCGAGCGCGGCTACTGCTGCGAGTCGGGATGCCGGCATTGCCCGTACGGATTTCGGCGCGATCAGCGTTTGGATGTGCCGGCCGATTCCACCGACGACGACAAATCGGCTTCCTGAAGATCGCGCTTCTCGCCGGTGGTCAGCAGATTTTCGAGATCGATCAGCAGGTAGATCTCGTCGCCCTGTTTGATCACCGCGATCAGCAACTCGCCGCGGATGCCGCGCACGAGCTGCGGCGGCGGGAGGAGCGCGTCGGACTGCACGTTCACGATGCGCCGCACTTCATCGACTTTGAGGCCGATCATCCCCGCGCTGGAGTGCGTGATCAGCACGAGCGGCTGTTCAGCGCGCTCGGTGAGCTGCGGATAGAGGCGGTCGCGCAG
>DATEZA010000105.1:0-4913 GCA_035255945.1 Thermoanaerobaculia bacterium | reverse complement strand
AGACCGCATACGGAAAGTCGAAAGCGGAAGCTGAGGAGCGGCTGCGCGAGCTCTGTCGCGGCACCTCGACGCAGCTCACGATCATGCGCGCGCCGCTGGTTTACGGGCCCGGCGTCGAAGCAAAGTTTCTGCAGTTGCTGTCGATCATGCGGCGCGGCATTCCGCTGCCGTTCGCGTCGGTGAAGAACCGCCGCAGCATGATTTATATCGACAATCTGACCGACGCGTTGCTCGTCGCTGCGACCTCACCTGCGGCGGCGAATGAGACGTTCTTCGTCGCGGATGATGAAGCGTGGTCGACGCCGGAGCTCATTCGCGAGCTTGCGAGCGCGATGCATCGCTCGCCGCGATTGATCCCGTTGCCGGTTGCGCTGCTGAAGCTTGCGGGGAAACGTGTCGAGCCGTTGATTACATCGATGGAAGTGGATTCGTCGAAGTTCCGGAGGCTCACCGGATGGGGCCCGCCGCACTCTGCGCGCGACGGCTTGCGAAGGACGGTGAGCCACACGCCGCCGTCATCCCGAGCGTAGTCGAGGGACCTGGGGGGGGTGGGGTGGCGCGCCGCCCACCCCCCAGGTCCCTCGACTACGCTCGGGATGACGAACAACGTGTGAGGCTACTTCGCCTCGATGAAACTCACGATGTCATTCGACAGCGCCTCTGCGCTCGGCCGGTGCAGATACATCATGTGGCCGCCCGGGTAGTCCTTGATCGTCACGCGCTTCGGGTCCATGCCGCTGTGGTCGAGCATGTAATTCAGCGCGAAGTACGAGGTCACGAGATCGTTGTAGCCCGCGGCGGCGAAGACGCGCAGCGCTTCGTTGTCCTTGGTGCCCTGCGCGAGGTCGCCGGTCACGTTGATGAATCCGGCGAAGGCATGCTGCGCCTGTTGCGGGCGCTTCCACTTGCGGTTCGCCTGCAGGTTCGTGGTCATGTAGCGCTTGTCGAAATCGACGCCGAGGTCGTTGCGCAGGTAGCTCTGGAAGCTCGAGGCGTACACCGGTCCCGTCTTCGCGTTGAACGCATCGCTCGCCGGCTCTTCGCCCACGCGATCGATCTCGTCCTCGGTGTAGCGCGCGTCGAGCAGGCCGAGCGACTTGCCCTGATCGCGCAGCAGCTCCTTCGCGAACCGCGGCGGCGTCACCCGGATATTCGCGCGCACCAGGTAATCCTTCGACAGTCCGATGTAGCGATGCAGTTTCTCCGCGAGCCGCTCCTTCTCCGCCTGCTCGAGGTGATCGCCTTTGAAGAGCGCGAGGAGATATTCGTTGCCGGCGAACTGCTCGACTTCGCTCAGAAACGCCTGCAGGTCCTTGCCGCCCGGATCGGCCTTGTGATGGTAGAAGGCCGTCGCCGCGAACGCCGGCAGCGTCGTCGCGTAGCTCTGATCGTTCCCTTCGAGGAGGAACGGCAGCGTGGCCATGTTGAGCGCGGGCGAGATCAGGATCGCGCCATTGAGTCCGACGCCGAGGTCGCCCTGCAGGCGCGGAATCAACATCGACGTGCGGATGCCGCCGTAGCTCTCGCCGAGGATGTACTTCGGCGAGTTCCAGCGATTGTGCTGCGTGATCCAGGTGCGGATGAACTCCGCGACCGAGTCCGCATCCTCGTCGTAGCCCCAGAAATCCTCGTCCTTCTTTTCGCCCGCGGAGCGGCTGTAGCCGGTGCCGACCGGATCGATGAAGACGAGATCGGTGGCGCGGAAGATGGACGACGGGTTGTCGCGCAGCTTGTACGGCGGCGCGCCCGGATCCTGCGCATCGCTCGGGATGTCGATCAGCTTCGGACCGACCAGTCCGAAGTGGAGAAAGAGCGACGCCGATCCCGGTCCGCCGTTGAACACGAACGTGAGCGGACGTGCCTCGGTGTTCGTGACGCCGTCCTTCATGTACCCGATGGTGAAGAAGCGCGCGGTGTTCTTCCCATCCTTGTCTTTGAGCAGGATCTCCTCGGCCGTGGTCGTGTATGGCACGTCAGCGCCATTGACCTTGTAATGGTGTTGTTTGACGAACTTGGCCGGAGCCTCGACTGCGGCTTTCTCTTTATCCGCAGGAGGTTTGTCCTTCGGTTCGTCGGCGAAAAGCGGAGAGACGGCTAGCGCCAGCAGGAGCGCGAAAATCGGACGATTCATGGCCGGAGTATACGAGCCGATACCGGCCGGGGTTAGAAAGCGTCGCAATCATGTAACCTTTTCAGTGTGCTGAAATCAGGAATGCCTGATCTCCACGAAGCGCGAACGACGTCGAACCTCGCCGAGGGTGATCTCATGCTCGACGAAGCGCTGTTCTCTCGCGCCACCGCGGTGATCGACAGCGTGGTACGCCGCCGCTGCCGGACATGGAGGCTCGCCGCGGACACGCCGTCCGAGGTGCGGAGCGAAGTGCTGCTGCGGCTGATGCGCCGGCTGCGCGACCGCGACAGCGATCCGATCGAGAAGCTCGACGAGTATGTCGCCGGGATCACCACGCGCGTCATCGACGACCTGATCCGCACCGCGCTGCCGGAATGGACGCGGCTCAAACACCGCGTGCGCTACGTGCTCGATCACGATGACCGTTTCGCGATGACGATTTACGCCGACGGGCGCGCGCTCTGCTCCGTGCCCGCGAAGCCGCGCGGGCTGCGGCGCGTGCGCAATCGCGCGGCGTCCGAGCTCGCGAAGATGATGCTCGAGCTGCTGCCGCATCGCGAGGACGAGCTCGCGATCGATGACATCGTCAGCCAGATCGCCACCCGCATCGGCGTGCTCGATCCGGTGCACGTGGAGCCGGAGCTGCTGACGATGGGTCATGCGGCCGATCCCGGCGTGCCGATCGAATCGATGCAGTCGCTGCTCGAGTTGTGGCGCGAGATCGTCGAGCTGCCGCGGCGTCAGCGGCTCGCGTTGCTGCTCAATGCGCGCGATGCAGCGGGCGACTCGGTGATGCGGATGCTGATCGAATCGCATGTCGTTTCGGCGCGCGAGCTGGCGATGGCGGTGGAAGTGCGCGAGTCCGACCTCGAGCGGCTGGTGGCGCGGCTGCCGATGATGGACTTCGCGATCGCGGACTGGCTGCAGGTCACGCGGCAGCAGGTGATCAATCTTCGCAGCGCGGCGCGCGACCGGCTGGCGCGCCGAACGTCGAGGAAGCGATGAGCACGATCCGCCAGGCACTCGGCGTCGCGCACGGCGAACATCCGGCATTCGAGCAGCTCGAGCAGGTGGTCGACGGGACGGCGGACGACGTCACGCGCGAGATCGTGGAGAGCCATTGCCAGGTGTGCGCGCAATGCGCCGGGGAGCTGCGCGATCTGCGTGAGTTTGCGGAGGGCACGTCGCGCTCGATGTGGCCGCGGATGCTGGCGGCAGCGGCGGCGGTCGCGGCGGTCGTGTTGATTCCGGCGTGGATCGTATTGCGCGAGCCGCCGAAACCCGTCCCGCTGCCTCATCCAGCACCGAAAGTCGCCGAGGGTTATGGCCGCGCCGATTGGGACGCGGCGGTGCGCGATGCATTACAGCGCGGCACAGTGGAATTACCGCAGCAGCATTGGCCGAAACCCGATCCGCAGCGCGGTCCCGTCGTCGTCGTCATCCCGAGCGTAGCCGAGGGACCCGGGGGAACGGGTGGCACGACCGCCCGCGCCATGACCCCCGTCAACGTCGTCATCGAAACGACAACCCCCATATTGAGCTGGCCCGCAATTCCGGCCCGGTATGTCGTCAGCGTTTACGACGGCCCTACGCGTGTTGCACAGAGCGAGCTGCTGAAGAAACCGGAATGGCAGGTCACGCCGCCGCTGGCGCGCGGACGCACATACGCGTGGCAGGTCAAAGTGCATCGCGGCGCGAGCGTTGAACAATTGCCGGCGCCCCCTGCACCGCCTGCGATGTTTCAGGTGCTCGATACGGACAGCGCGACCTCGCTCGCAGACGCGCGCAGCCGGTTTCCGAATGACCGCCTGCTCCGCGGCGTGCTCGAAGCGCGATTCGGCTTGCAGAAGGAAGCGGCAGACGATCTGCGCGCGTACGCCGTACAACATCCTGAAAACAAAAAAGCAGCTGCACTCGCCGAAAGCGTGCAATGAGAACCTTTCTCATCCTGGCTTTGCTCGGCCGGAGTCTCGCGGCACAGGAGTGTCCTGCCGGCCCCGAGCGCGATCTCGCCGCAGTCATTGCACAAGCGGATTCCGCCACACAAGACCGCTTATTGCACGATTGTGGTGAATCGATCTCGCCGGAATTGATCCGGCAGCTCGTCGACGCCGGCATCGCCCTCGGTGCAAAAGGGCAATTCCCGCGCGAGGAGCGCGTCGCGAATATCGCATTGAGTCTCGCCGATGGAATTCGCGATCCCGCCTCGCGTGCCCGCGCATTGTGGCTCCTGGGACGCGCCCGCGATTCGCAGGACGCATACGACGAAGCGCTCGCCGATTACGCGAAGTCATTGGAGGCGGCGCGTGCGGCCGGCGACAAACAGACCGAGGGACGGGCGCTCGTCGGCACAGGCTTCACGTATTACAACCAGTACGAATTCGACAAGGCGCAGGAGCCGCTGAAGCGCGGACTGGAGATCGCGCTCTCCGTCGGCGATCACATGATCGCGGACAACGCGTATCTGGCGATGTCCGGCATGCATCTGCTCTCCGGCGATTACATCTCCGCATTGCGCGAGCTCGATCTCGCGCGCGAGGAGGCGCAGAAGGCGGACGATCGCATCGTCGTCGCGGCGGCGACGGCGAATTCGGGACTGGTGTTCATCGACATGAACAATCCCTATCTCGCCGCGGAGCGTCTGCGCGATGCGATCGAGCTCTATCACGCGCTCGGCAATAAGCGCGGGGAGATGCGCAATGTGCGCAATCTCGCCGAGGTCGAAGCGGCGAATGAACATCCGAAGGTCGCGGAACAGCTGCTCGACCGGCTCGATGCGTAC
>DATEZA010000104.1:0-10363 GCA_035255945.1 Thermoanaerobaculia bacterium | reverse complement strand
ACCTGCGCTGGGCGGCGTGATCATCGGATACACGGTGGCCGAGGCGCTCGATGTGCCGTCGATTTTCACCGAGCGGAAAGATGGGGCGATGACGCTGCGGCGTGGATTTGCGATTGCGTCCGGCGAGCCGGTGATCATCGTTGAAGACGTCGTGACGACCGGGAAATCGACGCGCGAGACGGCGGCGGTGATCGAGCAATGCGGCGGCAAGGTCGCCGGATTCGCATCGATTCTCAATCGCAGCGGAAAAGAGAATCCGTTCGATGCGCCGTACGCCGCGCTGATGTCGTTGGCGCTCGAAACATACGATGAAGCGGCGTGTCCGTCGTGCGCGAATAACATTCCGCTCGATGCGCCGGGCTCGCGCTTTTCCAAATGAGCCGTCATCCCGAGCGTAGTCGAGGGACCCGGGCGGGAGGTGGCGCGCCGCCCACGCCCCCAGGTCCCTCGACTACGCTCGGGATGACGGAAAGAGGCAGATGAGCGAGAAGACCATCACCATCGGCGGCGAAACGCGCGAGCTCGAGATCGAGCGCGACGGTGCGAAGTTCCGCGCGGGCGAGCACGTCATCGAAGTCGTCTCGATCCGCAATCACATCGCGGAGCTGCTGGTCGACGGACGCACGCACTCCGTGCCGTACGTCGTGCAGGGCTCGCAGGTCAGCTTCGCGTTCGGCGGCGAGATCTACACGGCCGATGTCGCGGAGAAAGGCTCGCGCACGCGGGCGAAGCATCGCGATCATTCGATGGGTGCGCCGATGCCGGGCGTGGTCACGAAAATTCTGGTCAAGCCGGGCGATGTTGTTGCAAAAGGCGCCCCGCTGCTGATCCTCGAGGCGATGAAGATGGAGCACACGATCAACGCGCCGCGCGACGGCACGGTCGCTTCCATCAATTGCACGGAGGGAGAGCTTGTGCAGCCGGGCGTGGAGCTGGTGACACTGAATGAGAATCCTGGTTGATACCGCCAAGATCGTCGAAGTCGGTCCGCGCGACGGTCTGCAGAACGAAAAGGTCACGATCCCGACGCAGGCGAAGATCGACTACATCACGGCGCTGAGCGACGCCGGTCTGCGCACGATCGAAGCGGGCGCGTTCGTCTCGCCGAAGTGGGTGCCGCAGATGGCCGACAGCGCCGAGGTCTACGCGAACATCCCGAAAGATCCGGGCGTCGATTTTCCGGTGCTCGTGCCGAACGAGAAGGGACTCGATCGCGCGATCGAAGCGGGCGTGAAGTCGATCGCGATCTTCACCGCGGCCTCCGACACGTTCAATAAACGCAACATCAACATGACGATCGATGAATCGTTCGCGAATTACGCGCCGGTCGCGGTGCGCGCGCGAGCGGAAGGGATTCGCGTTCGCGGCTACGTGTCGACTGCATTCGGCTGTCCGTACGAAGGCGACATCGCGCCGGAGCGCGTGCTCGAAGTCGTCGCCCGCCTCCTCGACCTCGGATGCTACGAAGTCTCGGTCGGCGACACGATCGGAGTCGGCACGCCGATGCAGGTGCAGGGCGTGATCGGCTTCCTTCTGCAGGTCGTGCCTGCCGGAAAGCTGGCGATGCACTTCCACGACACGCGCGGCACCGCGCTCGCGAACACGCTGGCCGCGCTGGAGATGGGGGTCGCGACGTTCGATGCATCGTCGGGCGGCCTCGGCGGTTGTCCGTACGCACCGGGTGCATCGGGCAATCTCGCGACCGAGGATCTGGTGTACATGCTCGATCGGATGGGAATCGATACGGGCGTCGATCTCAAGCTGCTCGTGAAGGCGTCGTCGATCATCGCGCCGTATCTCGATCATCCGCTGCCGGGGCGTGTGCTGCAGGCGTGCACGAAGGGGACGCTCCCGTTTGCGACGGCCGGCGCGGCGGTTCAGTAAGCCCCCTCGCGCGGCATGGCCGCGCGTCCCGACACCAGCGGCGGCATGGCCGCCGCACTCCGGCTACAATGAGTCGTGACTCGTGAGGGTTGGTCGGACGGCTGGTACATCGTCCCGTGGCAGGTCATCTTTCGCGATCTCGACGCATTCGGCCACGTCAACAACGCCACCTTCTTCACCTACTTCGAGTGGGGCCGCGCGCGCCTCTGGTTCGCGCTGAACGGCTTCGCCGGCGTGCCGCGCGACATCGGCTTCATCGTCGCGCGCGCTGAGTGCGATTTCAAACAGCAGCTCAACATCGAGCCGATCGAGATCTGCACGCGCATCGGAGAGCTGCGCAACACATCGATCGAATTCCTCACCGAGATCCGGCGCGACGATGGCCGGCAAATTGCTGCTACAGGACGAGTTGTGGTCGTTCTCTATGACTGGGAGCGACAACAAAAAGTCATGATCGATGACGATTTGCGTCAGAAGGTGCTGGCCTCGCGATGAGATTGTTCACTCATCCAACGTTAGCTCGCCAACGGTTCCGCCAGATCGCGGAGCTTCCTGAAGAACAACTCGATCTCGTCGAAGCGTCGCTGGTGATCGCGCTCGAGGACAATCCCGCACTCGAAATCAGTCATTACCTCGATGAAGTCGAGACTCTTTCGCGTAGGACAACCTCTCAGGTTGACCGGGCAAGCTGGAGAGCTTGCCCTACACCAGGTGACGTCGAGCGGATCGTGACGTCGATCAATCGCATCCTCTTCGATGAAGAAGGATTCCACGGCGAGGATGAGGACTATTACGACCCGCGCAGTGCGCTGCTCAACGCGCTCCTCGACACGCACGCGGGCTCGCCGATCACGTTGTCGATTCTCTATCTCGAGATCACGCGGCGCGTTGGCTTCGAAGCCGTGGGCGTGTCGCTGCCGGGACGATTCCTCGTCAAATTCAGCGGCGACTTCGGACAGATCGTCGTCGATCCGTACGACGGCGGACGCATCCTCTCGACGATGGAGCTGCAGAAGATCCTCGACGGTGTCTACGGCGGCGGCGTGCGTCTGCGCGAGCATCACCTGCGCTCGCTGACGCGGCGAGAGATCGTCGCGCGCGAGCTCGCGCACCTGAAATCCGCCTATCTCTCCCGCCACGATCTCGCCCGCGCAGCAGCCTCGGCCGATCGTCTGCTCATCCTCGATGACCGCGATCCGTTCGAGTTGAAGGACCGCGCGGCGCTCGCCATGCAGATGCACGCATACAACGTCGCGATCGAATGTCTGGAGCGATATCTATCGTTGCAGCCGCACGCGGATGACATCACGCGGATCCGCGAGCAGATCGCGTACTTGCGCGCGTGGATCGATCAAAATTGATTACACTTCCGCATCCTCGTACGAGAGCTCTGGCGTGATCACCGGCTTCAACACGGACATTCGTCACAACGACAAGGTCTACCACATCCAGACCGAGGATAAAGGCCTGTCGAATCCGTACATTGAGTCGCTCGTGTACGTCGGTGGCGAGATCCTGGCGTCGAAGAAAACGTCGTATGCGGAGCAGGCCAAAGACGGCGCCGACGAGAAGTGGATCGGCGGTCTGATGGAGCAGCAGCATCGGACGATGATCGCCGCAATCAAGCGCGGCCGTTTCGATGGACCGGCCGAGGGAACGAAGAGCGGATTGCAGGCGGCGGCCGCGCCGGGCGGGTCGACGGTTGCGGGCGATGTCGCGAAGCCGGCATCGACCACGATGGCGTCGATCAACGAAGAGAAGACGCTCGATCAGGTCATCATCGACTACCTCGCGTCCGAGGCGGAGAGCGAGCATCTCGAGCTGGCGCTGCTCAATACCGTCGATTTCTATGCCGGCGCGGCGGTCGAAGTACGCGTCGCGGCACGCAAGAGCTTGTCGCAGAATCCGATCCCCGCCGCCGCGATCGAAGTCAAGGTCATCTCGACTGTCGAGCCGCCGCGCGTCGTCTTCCGCGGCAAGACCGCCGGCGACGGCACGGCCATCATCCGCTGCACGATTCCGGCGTTCCGCGAAGGAACCGCGGCCGTGATCATCTCGGCGCAGAGCCCGATCGGGAACGACGAAGTGAAGCAGCTGGTGAAGCGCAAAAAGTGACCTAGCAGCACCTTTGCAACTCCCCACCCCGCATGCTTCGCAGTCGCCTTTTCAAAGTGCTCGCCATGCTCGCCGGCATGGGCGCGATCCTCTACATTCTCGCCAGTCTCTACCTGCCGTCGTCGCGCCGATTGATCTTCGGCGTCAATAAGAAAACGGGCGAGGTGCGCGTGGTCGAGAACCACGTCACGTTCCTTCCGCCGATGCAGTTCTACCGGCTCGATTTCGAGCGGCGCTCGGGATGGGCGCAGCGCGACGGCATCATCCGCATCATGTCGCAGGAGCAGGTGCCGGTGACGATCACCTACCGGCTCCGCTTCGGAATCGCGGGCAATCGTCTCCCCGATGCGCGGACGCTCGTCGCGCAGGGATGGACCGCCTGGGTCGGCGCGCGCGTGGCGGAAGCGGTCGACGCGGTCACGCGCCAGGTCCCGATCGAGGACCTGCTCTCGCCGAACTCGCAGTTCAACACCGCGCAGCGCAACACGCTGCGGAGTGCGGTGGCGAACTATCTATCGAAGAGCGGATTGAAAGTCACCGCGTTCGAGATCGCGCGCATCGATGTCGACAAGCTCGCGCTGCTGCAGCGCAAGAAGATGGATCTGCGCCGCGAAGCACGCGGCGTTGCAGGACGCGTCGCGGTCTTCGCGATCGACGGCGCCGATTGGGAGCTGCTGAGCGAGCTCGCGAATGACGAGCATCTGCCGAACATCCGCGCGCTGTCGCGCGGCGGCGTCACCGGCGCGACGCAGACGATCGAGCCGACGGTCGCGCCGCTGCTCTGGACGACGGCCGCGACCGGACTCACCCCCGATCGCCACGGTGTCATCGATTTCGTCGATCACGCGCGCAATGCGCCGGTGCAGTCGTACTCGCGGCACGCCCCCGCGCTTTGGGACATCGCGGAAGCGTTCGGACGTCACGCCGCGGTCGTGAACTGGTGGACTGCGTGGCCGCCGACGAGCTCCGGCGTCACCGTGTTCGATGCGCCGGTCGAGCTGCTCGATCACGCGGTCGCGCCGGCAGCGCTCGACGCGAAGCTGCAGCCGATGATCGTGCCGGTGTCGACGGTCGGCTATCCGCAGATCCGCCGCTTCCTCAACATCACGCCCGACGAATTCGACCGCTCGGTGACGAAAGGCGGGCCGGCGGATCCGGTCAACGTCTTCCGCAACGTGCTGGCGAAAACGTGGAGCGATCATCGCGCGGCGATCGCGCTCTATCGCGAACAGTCGCCGACCCTCTTCATGATGGAGTACGGCGGCACCGACGTCGTCAATCACCTCTTCGCGCCGTATCACCCGCCGTATCGCGAAGGAATCAGTCAGGACGGCTACCGCAAGTACTGGCCCGCGGTGACCAATTACTACATGGAGATCGATCGCCTGATCGGCGAGTGGATGACGATCCTCCCTCCCGACACGACGGTGATCGTGATGTCGGCGCACGGCTTCCGCTGGGGAAAGAATCGTCCGTGGCAGATGCCGAACGGCGTCGCATCACTGAACCATCATCGCAATCCGGGCGTGTTCATCGCGTACGGCAATCACGTGCTGCACGGCGGCGCGATGCATCCGTTCTCCGTGTTCGATCTCACGCCGACCGTGCTCGCCATCCTCGGGCTGCCGCAATCGGCGGAGATGCAGGGACATGTCGCGACGTGGGCGCTGCGCGACGTGCAGCCGGTGGAGACGGTGAAGGTGGTGAGCTACAGCGAGTTCCTGGATATTCGCCCGATACCGACACCGGTGCAGCTCGACGCGAAGCTCTACCAGGCGCTGCTGCAGGCGGTCGGACATCTCAACGATCCGACGCGCAGCCAGATCCCGATGCTCGATGAAGACGAGATGCCGAAAGCGAACGCGCCGGTCTCGCCGCAGCGCTGGGGCCTTTACGCGTACTTCAACAATCTCGGCATCGAGCTGAAGAAGCAGGGGAAGACGCAGGATGCGGTCGATGCGTTCGATCGCGCGATCGACATCAATCCGACCCGTCCGATTCCGTATCTCAATGAGGCGATGACGCTGTTCGAGAAGCAGCAGTACACGATGGCGGACGACATGTTCGTGAAGGCGGTGGAGCGCGGACTGCCGGAGCCGGACAAGTGGTTCGTCGATTTCGCGGCGCTGTATCGCACGCGGAACATGCCGACGCGGGCGATCGCGCTGCTGTACAAAGGGCGGGGGCTCTTCCCGCAGTCGTTCCCGATTGCGTCGAACCTCGGCGCGCTGCTGGTGGCGAACGAGCGCTACACGGACGGACTGCCGGAGCTGCAGCGCGCGCTCGGCATGCAGCCTTCATCGACGCAGGTGCTGAACAACCTCGGCGCGTTTTTCGTGAAGAACAAGGACTACGGCCGCGCGCTCGATTTCTGGAACCGCTCGCTGGCGATCGATCCGCATCAGCCGCAGATCCACGCCGCGGTGGACGCGGCGCAAGCGCGGTTGTAGTCCTTCTTTTCTTCGAGAGCGGCAGCAAGCTGCCGCACTCCTGCCTGTGTCCGCCGTCACTTGACCGGTCACATCTCTCCCGATAAAATAGTTGCAATTGAGACTCAGTCTCAATTGTTGAACCGAGAGAGATGCCACACAGTCCACGCACAGCAAAAGAGATCGGCCGCTTCGGCGACTTCCTGCAGTTGCAGGGGCTGAAGCTCACCACCGAACGCACCGCGCTGGTCCGCGAGATCTTCGCCACGCATTACCACTTCGAGGCCGACGAGCTCCTCTTCAAGATGAAGGAGAAAGGCCTGAAGATCTCTCGCGCGACGGTCTACCGCACGCTCGAGCTGCTCGTGAAGTCCGGCATGGTCCGCCGCGTCCACCTCGGCGAAGACCACTACCACTACGAGCACGTCGCCGGAAACTCGCACCACGATCACCTCATCTGCACCACGTGCGGCGCGGTGATCGAGTTCCACGACGACGAGCTCGAAAAACGCCAGCGCGAGATCTGCGAGCGCAAGCGCTTCACTCCCACGTTCCACAACCTGCAGATCCTCGGCGTCTGCGCCGACTGCAGGAAAAAAGGGCAGCAACCCGATTCACCCGACCGCGTGCAGATGATCGCCGCGGGCGCACTTCAGCTCCGGAAATAGGACCCCATGCTCAACGCACTGATCATCATCTTTCGCGAAGGTTTCGAAGCCTTCCTCACCGTCGCCATCATCTTCGCCTACCTGCGCAAGACCGGCCGCGACTGGCTCCGTCCCGCGGTCTACTGGGGCATCGCCGTTTCGATCGCCGCATCGTTCGGCCTCGGCTACCTGCTCCGCAGTGTGAATCAGCCGCTGTGGGAAGGCGTGCTCGGACTCGTCGCGGCGCTGCTCGTCGCCACGTTCGTCATTCACGTCTGGCGCACCGCGCCGCGCATCAAGCGCAACCTCGAGCAGCACGTCGAACAGCAGGCATCGAATCAGTCGCGCGCGCTCGCGGTGCTCGGCATCTTCGGATTCACCGTGCTGATGGTGACGCGCGAAGGGATGGAGACGGCGCTGATGATGATCCAGGTCGCGCAGCGCGACTTCATCGCCGGCTCGCTGATCGGTATCGTGGCCGCCGCGGCGATGTCGTGGGCGTGGGCGCATTACGGCCATCGCATCAACATCCGCCGCTTCTTCCAGGTCACCGGACTCTTCCTCCTCCTCTTCACCATCCAGATCGTCTTCTACTCGATCCACGAGTTCTCCGAAGCCGGACTGCTGCCGAACAGTGAAGCGATTCACAACGCGACGGAGATCTATTCGCCGCAGGGGCTGTACGGAAAGTGGTTCTCCGTCGGCATGGTCGCATTCTGCGCGGCGTGGCTGATGGGTGTCTCGCTGGTGGATCGCTTCCGCAATCATCATCACGTCGCGGTGAAAGTCAGATGACGCGCGCGGCCATCATCGCCGCGCTTTTCGCCGCCTTCCTCACACGGGCTCAGTACCTGATGGGGACGGTGTGCGAAATCGACGCGGATGTATCCGCCGGCGCGGCGTTCGCGGAGTGCGCGCGGATCGAGTCGATGATCTCGACGTGGCGCGACGACAGCGAGCTCTCGCGCGTGAATCGCGGCGCGACGCCGTCCGCGGAGCTCGCGTCGGTGCTCGCGATCGCGAACGACTACAAGCGCGAGACCGAAGGCGCATTCGATCCGCACATTCGCGCGCTGCTGAACAAGTGGCACATCCGCGAGCCGAACGTCATCCCGAGCGTAGTCGAGGGACCTGGGGGGGCGGGAGGCGACGTTAAGCGAGCCACCCCCCCCCCAGGTCCCTCGACTACGCTCGGGATGACGAAGCTCGATTACGAGGAGGGCGGCTTCGCGAAAGGCTACGCCATCGATCGCATGCTCGATCTGCTGCGCGACCGAGGCGCGAAACATGCGGTCATCAACTTCGGCGGCCAGATCGGAACGCTCGCGCCGACCGAGGTGACGATCGCCGATCCGAAGCAACGCGATCACCCGGTTGTCGCGCTCACGCTGCAGCAACGCTCGCTGTCGACCAGCTCCACGTCGGAGAAACCGAATCACATCATCGACCCGCGCAGCGGCGTGCCGGTTCCGGCGCGCGGCAGCGTATCGGTCATTCACGACAGCGCGCTCGTCGCCGACATCCTCTCCACCGCGCTTTACGTCATGGGACGCGAGCACGGCCTGGAGTGGGCGCGCGCGCATCACGTCCTCGCGATCTTCATCGACCACGACTTCATCGAAACGTCGGCTCCTGTGCCCGGGATCCGCGTGCTCGATGCGCATTTCAAATTAAAGGATTGACGGATGTTCAAACGAATTACGGTTGTACTTGCGACGATGCTGCTTGCCTCGTCGTCGTTCGCGCAGGATGCAGGGGACATCGAGCAGCGGCTCAAAGCGCTGCAGGAAAAAGTCGCGGCGATCGATGAACTGAAAAAAGAAATCGATGTGCTGACGCAGGAGATCGAGCGGATGAAGACCGCGCCTGCGGCTGTGACGGAAAACGCGGCGTCCGAGCCGGGACCGGGCGTTTCGATCGGCGGATATGGCGAATTTCGTTACGAGAATCCGAAGCACGGCGAGCCGACGGCCGATTTCGTGCGCGGCGTGATTTACGCCGGCTACAAATTCAATCCACGCGTGCACTTCAACTCGGAGCTCGAAGTCGAACATGCATCGACGGAGCTGAACGGCGCGGTGTCGCTCGAATTCGCGCAGCTCGATTACCTCGTGCGTCCCGAATTCAACGTACGCGGCGGCGTGCTGCTGATGCCGGTCGGCATCATCAACGAACAGCACGAGCCGACGACGTACCTCGCGTCACGGCGCCCGCTCGTCGAAGACGTGATCATCCCCACGACATGGAGCGAGATCGGCGCGGGCGTATTCGGCGACGTTGGACGGGTCAGCTATCGCTCGTACATCACGACCGGTATGAGCTCGACCCGTTTCGAATCCGAGGAAGGGATTCACGAAGGGAAGCAGTCGGGATCGGAAGCCGGTGCGACCGATCTCGCGATCGTCGCGCGCGCCGATTTTCATCCGTTCGAAGGAACGATGTTCGGCGGCTCGGTTTATCAGGGCGGCTCGGGACAGGGCGCCGGATTCAAAGGACGTGTGCGGCTCGCCGAGCTGCATGCTGATTCGAAGTTCCGCGGCGTGTCGCTGCGCGCGCTGGTCGCGCGTGGAAGCGTCGGCGACGCAGCGCTGATCAACGAGCAGAACGGCTTGAGCGGCGACGCGAGCATCGGCAAAACGTTTGGCGGCTGGTACACCGAAGCGGGCTACGACGTGCTGAAGAGCGGCGCGATGTCGCTCACGCCGTACTTCCGCTACGAGAGCCTCGACACGCAGCGCAGCGTGCCGCTCGGCTTCGAGCGCAATCCGGAAAACGACCGCCGCATCTGGACGTTCGGCATGGCGTTCAAGCCGATCTCGCAGACAGTGGTGAAGATCGATTACGAAAAAGCGAGAAGGAACGACAACCAGTGGAACATCGCCCTCGGCTATATCTTTTAACGACGACGAATGCCCTTCTCCCCCGCCGCGCGGGGGAGAAGGTGCCGCAGGCGGATGAGGGGGATTCTTTCGCTGCGAACACGACCCCTCATCCGGCCCTTCGCTTCGCTCAGGGCCACCTTCTCCCCGCAAGCGGGGCGAAGGGCATGATCGGCGCGATTGCGCTGCTGGTGCTCTGCGCGCTGCCCGCTCCCGCCCGCGTGCTCATGACGCCGCAGCAGGCGCTGGCGAGCGCGTTTCCGAACGCGACGCCGCAACGCCAGACGTACTTCCTCACCCAGCAGCAGTACGACGCCGCTCGCAAGGAGAGCGGCGTCGATTTCCCGGAGAAGCTCGTCATCCGTTACGCCGGACCGAACGGCAGCTTCGTGTACTTCGACACGCATCG
>DATEZA010000103.1:0-3385 GCA_035255945.1 Thermoanaerobaculia bacterium | reverse complement strand
GCCCCTGCTCCTCGAGCGTCGCATCGATTCCCATCAGCGACAGGATCGTTTCGGCGAGCCGTCCGATGGTGATCTCTTCCCGCATGTTGCCGATGTGCACGATCTCCTGAACGCATTCCGGAGTGGTGGCCACGCGATGCGTCGCGGCGACGGCATCGTCGACATGACAGAAGGCGCGCGTCTCGTCGCCGCCGAAAATCGCGAATGGATTCTCGTGCCGCGCGGCGCGCAGGATGAATTCGGGGATGACGTGCTTCTGCCCCATGCGCGGGCCATAGATGTTGTGATAGCGGATGACCGTCGCCGGAATGTCGTTCGTGCGTCCGAACTGCATGCAGAGAAATTCGCCCATGAATTTGCTCGTGCCGTACGAGAACCGCGTCGGGGTCGGTTGTTCGAACGCCACCGGGACCGTCTCCGGCGTCGGGATGGTGAGCAGTCCCAGCGCCTCGCATCCCGCATAGACCTCCGACGTCGACGTATACAGAATCCGTCCCACTGTCCGCCCGCGCAGCCAGTCGAGCAGATGGATCGTGGCGAGGACGTTCGTTCTCGCCACGTCGTACGGGATCTCATAGAAGAGACGCGTGCCGTTGATCGCCGCGAGGTGATAGACGATGTCGAGCGCCCCGTCGATTTCGGCGGAGAGCGGCTGCGTCATGTCGACGAAGTGCATCCGCACGTTCGGCTTTTGCAGCAGCGCATCGAGATCGGCGTCACGCGCTCCTTCCGTCTTGAACAGGTTGTCCATCAGATGGACCGTATCTCCGCGCTCGGCGTGATACCGCGCCAGATGAAAGCCGATGAAGCCAGCACCGCCAGTGATCAGAATATTCATGATTTCCGTACGCCGGACAGCAGCTTTCCGGCCATTTCATACGACGTACCGACGTCGAACAGACCGCGCAGCGCGTCATTGTTGATGTTGTAACGCCAGACCACCGGCTCCGCCCCGGCGGCCACATTGCAGTCGAGCGCGAACTCCGCGCAGAGCGTGCGCAGGCGCGCCGGCCCGGTACCGGTGAGATTCAGAATCGTCCGGCGCGGCGGCACCTCGATGAAATACCTCACCGCGCCGGCGATGGCATCGACGTCGATCAACGACAGCTCGGAGTCCGGCGACATGTGCAGCGCCTGGCGATGCATCAGGTCGAACAGCGGACCCTTTTTTACGCCCGGCCCGATCGCCGTTCCGGTGCGGAGAACCAGCGGCTGTTTTGCGAACCGCTCCACCAGCCGCTCGGCCAGCCACTTGTGAAAGCCGTATGGATGCAATCGCGACGGATCGATCGATGCGCTCTCGTGATTGTGCGCGGGATCGGCGGTGTCGTTGTAGACGTCGATCGTGGAAATGAAGAGGTAGCGCTCCACATCGAAATCGAACAGCGTCCGTTCGACGGAGAGCACGCTGGCATCGAAATCCCAGCGCGGATTCTCCGCCGCCTTGTATCGATACGAGTTGCCGTTGCAGTTGACCAGCACCCCGGCTTTGGCTCCGGCGTGTTGCGCGTAGTTGCGTGAATCGACGGCGATCACACTGTGGCCGCCACGCTGCAGCGTTTCGCACACCGCGGAGCCGATCAGACCGGTGGCGCCGACGACGATGATCGACGAGCCGCTCATGGCACCGCGAGCCACCGGCGGAGCCACTTCACCGGCAGCCGGATGATCCGCCCTCGCAGCAGCGTCAGAAACAGCCACGGCGTGTACATCACGAGTGAGCGCATCATCTTGAAATTCGTCTTACCGTGCTGGCGATCGCGCCAGGTCGTCGGCACCTCGACGATGCGGTATCCGAGGCAGTGCGCTTTCGCCACGATCTCCAGGGTGACACTGAAGCTGACGGTGCTGCGCAGCGGCATGTTCCTCAGCATCGATGCCGAATAGAGCTTGAAGCTGTTCGTCGGATCGTACGTCGGCAGGCCCGACACGAGCCGGATGATCCGGCCGGCCATGCGCGGCGCAGCGGCTTTCAACCTCAGCGAGCCATGCAGCCGCTGCTCGCCGCCCGCGCAATAACGCGACGGCGTGACCAGATCGGCTCCCTCGCGCACGAGCTCCAGCATCTGCGGAATCTGGCTCACGTCATCGCAAAGATCGGCCATCGTCACCAGAACGAGCGGCGCCGTTGCATGGGCGAAACCGGTGCGCAATGCGCCCGACGGACCGCGTGCGATGCTGTTCCTTACGCCGCGGACCTGTGCATAACGCTGCTCCAGCTCCCGCAGCACCGGCACGGTCGTGTCTTCGTCGAAGTCATAGACGACGATGATCTCGTACGGCACCGGGACGTGTTTCGACAGCGCTTCGACCGCGAGTGCGATATTGGCCGGCTCGTTGTAGACCGGAATGACGATCGACAGCTCCGGGGAAGTCGGCATGGAGCTCACGGGACGATGCGCGGTGTGGGGATCGGAACGATGAATCGTCCGCCCCGTTTGATGTAATCGCTGTTGCGCAGGAAGAAGTCGAGATAGTTCCAGCTCAGGAGCAGCGCATATTCCGGCATCCGCTCCAGGAACTCCTCTTCACTGACCACCGGAATGTGGGAGCCGGGCGTCAGCAGGCCCTGCTTGATCGGATTCGTCTCCGCGACGCATTCGATCTCCGCGGACGAAAGCCCGGCGTAATTGAGCAGCGTGTTGCCTTTCGCGGGAGCGCCGTATGCGCCGACGCGTGCGCCCGAATTGCGCACCTGGTCGATGAGCGCGCGCAGGTCGCGCCTGATGCCCTCGACCTGCGCTGAATAGCGTTGATAGTGCGCCATGTCGCCGACGCCCCACGCCTTTTCGTCCGCCAGCATCTGCGCGACCGACGGTTGCACTTCGCGCGGTCCGCCCTTTTTCTGGGCCCAGACGCGGATCGCCGGTCCGGATGCGCCGACCGGCTCTTTTTCCGCGGCGAAGATCTGCATGCCGTGGCGGTCGAAAAACGGCACCATCGGCGTCAGGCTCAGGTAGCACAAATGCTCGTGATAGATCGTGTCGAACAGTGTCTGGTCGATCAGATCGACCAGGTATGAGGCCTCGATCACATAGATGCCGTCATCATCGAGGAGCAGCGGGACGCCGTCGAGAAATCCGCCGATGTTGTCGACGTGTGCAAAGACGTTCGTCGCCGTGACGACTTTCGCTTTTCCATACCGCTGCGCGATCTCCCCCGCTGCATCCGGTCCGAAGAAACGCCGCACGACATTGAAGCCCGCCGCTTCCGCGTAATCCGCGACTTTCGAGGGCTCGACGCCGACGCGCACCAGTCCTTCGACCGGATAGCCGGACAGCAGAATGCCGTCATTGCAGCCGATGTCGACCACCACATCGCCGGCCTTCAAGCCATAACGCGAGGAGATGTCGCCGACGACCCCGGCGTAATGCGCCTTCAACGC
>DATEZA010000102.1:0-3512 GCA_035255945.1 Thermoanaerobaculia bacterium | reverse complement strand
ACGGATCCGCGACACGTACGCGGATGACATCCGCGCGCGCTATCCGAAGATCCCGCGCCGCGTCTCGGGCTACAACCTCGACTCGCTGCTCGAGCCGGAATTCAACGTGGCGAAGGCGCTGGTCGGCAGCGAATCGACGTGCGTCGTCGTGCTCCGCGCGAAGTGCAAGCTCGTCTACTCGCCGCCCGCGCGGTCGCTGCTGGTCATCGGATATCCGAGCGTGTACGAAGCGGCCGATCACGTGCCGCGCGTGCTCGAGTTCAAACCGATCGGACTGGAAGGTCTCGACGATCTGCTGATCGAAGGACAGAAGGTCAAGCACCTCAATCCGCGCGGTATCAAGATGCTGCCCGAGGGTGGTGGCTGGTTGTTCGCGGAGTTCGGCGGCGAGACGCGCGACGAAGCGAACGCGAACGCGCGCAAGGCGATGGATGCGCTGCGATCGGAAGTGCAGTCGATGCACCTCTTCGATCACCCGCACGACCAGAAGCTCATGTGGGCCGTCCGCGAATCAGGCCTCGGCGCCACCGCGTACGCGCCGGGCCGGTATCGCACGTGGGAAGGCTGGGAGGACGCGGCGGTTGCGCCGGAGAAGCTCGGCGGATATCTGCGCGACCTCCGCAAGCTGCTGCAGAAGTTCAATTACAGCGGCGATCTGTACGGGCATTTCGGTCAGGGCTGCGTGCATACGCGAACTGATTTCGATCTCGCGTCCGAGGCGGGAATCGCGAAATACCGGCAGTTCATCGAGGAGGCATCGGACCTCGTGCTGTCGTACGGCGGATCGTTCTCCGGCGAGCATGGCGACGGCCAGTCGCGCGGCGCGCTGCTGCCGAAGATGTACGGCGAGCGACTGATCGGCGCGTTCCGCGAGTTCAAGTCGCTCTGGGATCCGCAGTGGAAGATGAACCCGGGCAAGGTCATCGATCCGTACGAGCCGACGGAAAACCTGCGGCTGGGTGCGCAGTACAAGCCGTGGTCGCCGAAGACGCACTTCACGTTTCCGGAAGACGAAGGAAGCATGGCGACGGCGATGCTGCGTTGCGTCGGTGTCGGCGCGTGCCGGCGCATGGACGGCGGCACGATGTGTCCGAGCTTCATGGTCACGCGCGAGGAAGAGCACTCCACGCGCGGCCGCGCGCATCTGCTGTACGAGATGTTCGAGGGCAAGGAAGTGCCGGCGTCGTGGCGTAACGAAGAGGTGAAGGAGGCGCTCGACCTCTGCCTCTCGTGCAAAGGATGCAAAGGCGATTGCCCCGTCAACGTCGACATGGCGACGTACAAGGCGGAGTTCCTGTCGCATTACTACGAAGGACGCATGCGCCCGATGCCGGCGTATGCGATGGGGTTGATTCACGTCTGGGCGCGGCTCGCGTCGATCGCCCCCGATCTCGCGAATCTGGTGATGTCGCTGCCGATCGTGAAGACGCTTGCGCGGATCGCGCCGCAGCGCCAGATGCCGCGATTTGCGGCGAAAACGTTTCGCCAAACCTTCCCTTCTCCCCCGCCGCGTGGGGGAGAAGGTGCCCGAAGGGCGGATGAGGGGGACGAGCCCCTCACCCGGCCTTCGGAAAACAAGCGCGTGATGCTCTGGCCCGACACGTTCAACAATCACTTTTCCCCCGACACTGCACACGCCGCGGTCGAGTTCCTCCAGGCGAACGGTTACGAAGTCACGATCCCGCGCAAGCAGCTCTGTTGCGGACGTCCGCTGTACGACTGGGGCATGCTCGATGCCGCGAAGAAACTGCTGCGCGAAGCGATCGACGCGCTGAAAGACGATGACATTCCGATCGTCGGACTCGAGCCGAGCTGCATCTCCGTCTTCCGCGACGAGCTCCCGAATCTTTTTCCCGAGCACAAGGACCTCGCGAACCGTTTCTTCACGCTCAGCGAATTTCTGCAGCGCGAGAAGATCGAGCTGCCGCAGCTCAAACGCAAAGCAGTGGTTCAGGGGCACTGCCATCACAAGGCGATCATGAAGTTCGAGTCCGAGGAGGAGATGCTGAAGAAGATCGGGCTCGAGTTCGAGCATCTCGACTCCGGCTGTTGCGGCATGGCGGGCGCGTTCGGATTCGATCGCGAGAACTACGAAGTGTCGATGCGGATCGGCGAGCGCGTGCTGCTGCCGGCGGTGCGCGCGGCATCGAAAGACACGTTGATTGTTGCCGATGGTTTCAGCTGCCGCGAGCAGATCGAGCAGTCGACGGACCGCAAAGCGCTGCACCTCGCACAGGTCCTGCAGATGGCTCTGCATGAAGGACCTGCAGGACCGGAAGGCGAGCTGCCGGAACGGGAGTACGTCGAGACGCCCGCGCCGCCCGATGTGGGGCGGATGGCGCGGCATGCCGGCGTCTTCATCGGCAGCGCCGCACTGTTTGCTGCCGGGATCGCGGTGCTGAGGAGATGGCGGAAGAAACGCGTGTCATCCTGAGCCCCGAAGAGGGCGAAGGACCCGTCGATCGAGCTCGAGGTACGGATCCTTCCGCGTCCTCGAAGTACAAACCGATCGACGAGTACGCAGTCATCGGCGACACGCGATCGTGCGCGCTGATCTCACGCGACGGCTCGATCGACTGGCTCTGCTGGCCGCGCTTCGATTCGCGCTCGCAGTTCGCGGCGATCCTCGATGCGGAAAAGGGCGGACGGTTTTCGATTCAGCCGTCGATTCCGTTCCGCGCGACGCGCCGCTACATCGATGACACGAACGTCCTCGAGACGACGTTCACCACCGAGTCCGGCGTCGCGAAACTGATCGATCTGATGCCGGTGATGCGCGAGTCGGACAAACGCGCGTACCTCACGCCGTTCCGGCAACTGTTGCGCCGCATCGAAGCGATCGAAGGAGAGGTGCCGATCGCGGTGCGATTCGAGCCGCGGCCGAATTACGCGCGCGACAATCCTCCGCTGACCGCGAAGCGCAATGCACTGTTCTGCGTCGATCGCGCGACGGTGCTTCATCTGCACAGCGATGTCGCGCTCGACTCCGGCAACTTCACGCTCCATCGCGGAGAGCGCACCGATTTCGCGCTCGCATTCGACGATCACACGCCGGCGGTGTATCCCGCGGTGGGCGACGAAGCGACGGCGGAGATCGATCGCACGCTGCGCTTCTGGCGCGAATGGTCGTCGCAGCTGCGGTACGAAGGCGACTATCGCGAGGCGGTGATGCGCAGCGCGCTCGTGCTGAAGCTGATGACGTATGCGCCGTCGGGTGCGATCGTCGCCGCGCCGACGACCTCGCTGCCGGAGTGGATCGGCGGCGTGCGCAATTGGGATTACCGCTACTGCTGGCTGCGCGACGCCGCATTCACCGCGAGCGCGTTGTACGACTGCGGCTTTCATGTGGAAGGCGATGCGTTCGTCACGTGGCTGATTTACTCGACCCGGCTCACGCAGCCGAATCTGCAGATGCTCTACGACGTCACGGGCGAGGCGCGGATCGCGGAGCAGGAGCTGAAGCATCTCGAGGGTTACGCGCGTTCCGCACCTGTGCATGTCGGGAATGCCGC
>DATEZA010000101.1:0-30646 GCA_035255945.1 Thermoanaerobaculia bacterium | reverse complement strand
ACGTCGACACGCCGCACGCCTCCCTCACCGCAGTCCTCAACGTCGGCCCGACGAACGCCAGCGCGTTCACCCTCAACGCCGACGGCTCGTTCAACTACACGCCGAACGCGAACTACAGCGGCAGCGACTCGTTCACCTATCACGCGTTCGACGGCACGCTCAGCTCGAACATCGTCACCGTCAGCCTCACCATCAACGCCGTCGACGACGCGCCGGTCATCACCCGTCCGGCCACCGCGACGACGAACGAAGACACGACCTTCACCTTCAACGGCGGCAACGTGATCTCCATCGCCGATGTCGACGCCGCCGCCGGCAGCGAGACCGTCACGCTCGGCGTGAGCAACGGTGTGCTCAACCTCTCCGGCACCACCGGACTCACGGTGTCGGGCAACGGCACGAACAGCATCACCGCGAGCGGCACGCTGACGAATCTCAACAACGCCCTCAACGGCATGACCTACACGCCGTCGCTGAACTACAACGGCAGTGACACGCTCTCCATCGGCGTCAACGACAACGGCAACACCGGCACCGGCGGCCCGCTCACCGATTCGAAGTCGGTCGCCATCACCGTCAATCCGGTCAATGACGCGCCGGTCGCCGTCGCCGATCCGTACAGCACCAACGAAGACACGCCGCTCGTCGTCGCCGCGGTCTCGGGCGTCCTGGCGAACGACACCGACGTCGACACGCCGCACGCCTCCCTCACCGCAGTCCTCAACGTCGGCCCGACGAACGCCAGCGCGTTCACCCTCAACTCGGACGGCTCGTTCAGCTACACGCCGAACGCGAACTTCAGCGGGAGCGACTCGTTCACCTATCACGCGTTCGACGGCGCGCTCAACTCCGGCATCGTCACCGTCAGCCTCACCATCAACGCCGTCGACGACGCGCCGGTCAATGCGATGCCTCCGACACCGACGATGAACCAGGATGCGACGCTGACCATGACCCCGGCCGCGAATGCGATCCAGGTCTCCGACGTCGACGCAGGCGGCAACTCGATCCAGGTCCAGCTCAACGCGACCAACGGCACGATGACTCTCAGCGGCACGTCCGGTCTCTCGTTCTCCGCCGGCGACGGCACGGCCGACGCGACCATGACCTTCACCGGCACGATCGCCAACATCAATACCGCGCTCGTCGGACTGCAGTTCACCTCGTCGCCCGGCTTCTTCGGCACCGCCACGATCCAGATCGTCACCAACGATCTCGGCTTCACCGGCGCGGGCGGTCCGCAAACCGACACCGACACGCTCAACATCACCGTGCTGCAGCAGGACCAGCCGCCGGTCAACACCGTGCCGGCCGCGCAGAGCGTCAACGAAGACGTGACCCTCACGTTCTCCAGCGGCAACAGCAACGCGATCTCCATCGCCGATCCGGATGCCGGCGCGAACCCGGTCAAGGTGACGCTCACCGTCACCCAGGGCACGCTGACCCTCAGCGGCATCACCGGCCTGTCGTTCAGCGTCGGTGACGGTTCGTCCGACGCGACGATGACCTTCACCGGCACCATCAGCGCGATCAACACCGCGCTGCAGGGAATGTCGTACCTCGGCAACAGCAACTACAACGGCAGCGACACGCTCACCATCACCACCAACGACCAGGGCTTCTCCGGTCCGGGCGGTCCGCTCTCCGACACCGACACGGTCAACATCACCATCAACCCGGTGAACGACGCGCCGGTCGCGGTCAATGACCCGGCGGTCGCGGGCACGTACGACGTGTTCAAGTACACCGCGTCGTCGAACACCTCGCTCTCCATCAACGCAGCGAACGGCGTCCTCGGTAACGACACCGACGTCGACACCGCGCACTCCTCGCTCACCGCGATCCTCGTTGTCGGTCCGGTGCACTCGCAGTCGTTCACGCTCAATCCGGACGGCTCGTTCACCTACGTCCCGACGACCGGCTACGTCGGCACCGACACGTTCACCTACAAGGCGAACGACGGCTCGCTCGACTCGAACGTCGCCACCGCCACGATCACCGTGAAGAACCACGCTCCGAGCGGCGGCATCGACGGCTTCGGCGGCGTCGGCAACACCGACCTCGAGGTCAGCACCACGTTCTTCACCGGACCGCGCGTCCACCTCACCGGCAACCTGCTGACGAACGACACCGATCTGGACGGCGACACGCTCTCCACGGTCGGCGAGACCGTCCCCGGCTCGCTCGGCGGCTCCGCCACCATCAACACAGACGGTACGTTCCGCTACTCGCCGGCCGTCTCGGCCACCTCGGAGACGTTCACCTATCACGTCACCGACGGCACCGACATCACTCCGGTCGTCGTTACGATCACGCTCACCAACCGCGTCTGGTACGCGAAGAACAATGTGGCCAACGGCACCGGTACGTCGTCGAGTCCGTTCAACACATTGGCCGGCGCGAACACCGCATCGGCCGCGAACGAGTTCATCTACGTTTTCAACGGCGACGGCAGCTCGACCGGCTACAACGGCAACTTCACGCTGAAGAGCGGCGTCTCGCTCATCGGTGAAGGCGTCGTCCTCACCGTCGGCGCCAACAACCTCAGCACCGCCGGCACCAAGCCGACGCTGACCAACACCACGCCGGGAGTCATCCTCCAGGTCGGCACCGGCGCGACCGTGCGCGGCGTCCACCTCGCCTCGACCGGCACCGCGGCCGCGATCACCAACAGCGGCAACGCGCTCGGCACGATGAACGTCGGCGATGTCCTCATCGACGGCGTCGGCGGCGCGTTCAACCTCAACACGTCGGCGGCCGGCAGCGGCTCGCTCACCGTCGACAACAGCACGATCAACTTCGCGGCCGGCACCGGCAGCTTCTTCCAGGCGACGACCACGAACGTGACCGTCACGTTCAACGCGAACAACACGATCAGCTACACCGGCGCGACGCCGCTCGCGATCCTCACCAACAGCGGTTCGACGTTCACCTTTAATAGTGCGATGACGCTCAGTGCGTCGTCCGGTCAGGGCTCGATCGTTCTCAGCGGCAACACGAATTCACCCGTCACCTTCGCCGGCAACCTCACGCTCAACCCGACCGGCACCGCGACCAACGCGATCCTGCTCAACGCGAACCTGCCGGGTGCAGGCACCGGCCTGATCACGTTCTCCGGCACCGTCACGATCTCGTCCGGCGCGATCGCCGGCGTCACCCTGACCGGCAACACCGCGGCGGTGACCTTCAGCGGTACTTCGAAGGCCATCACCACGACCACCGCAGGCGCGTTCTCGATGGGCACCGCCAACACCGGCGCCGTGACCTTCAGCAACGGCGGCTTGGTCATCAACACCACCAGCGGCGCAGCGCTCACCGCCTCGGGCGGCGGCACGCTGACCATCAGCGGCGCCGGCAACACCATCACCACCACTGCGGCCGGCAAGGCGATCGACATCAACGGCACGACCTCGGGCGGGATCACCTTTGCCACGGTCAACACCAACGGCGGCGGTCCGGCCACCGCAATCGCGCTGCAGAGCCTCGGCAACGGCAGCGTGACGATCAACGGCGGCACGCTCAACGGCACCGGCAACACCATCACCTTCAACGCGATGGGAACGTCCACCACCACGTTGTCGGGCGTGACCGTCAACAGCTCGACCAACAGCATCGTCGGCGTGAACTTCGGCACGCTGGCTGTCGGCGGGACGACCAACGTCACCGCCACCGGCACCGCGATCAGCCTCAACACCGGTACGCTCAGCGGCTCGTTCAACAACGTCAACTCCAGCGGTGGCGCGAATGGAGTGATCCTTACCGGCGTCACCATCTCCGGCACGGTCGCCGTCACCGGCGGCGCGCTCACCGGCGCGAGCGGCGCGACGTTCAGCGTCTCGGGCGGCGGCACCGGCACGCTCAACTGGGGCGGCACGATCACGCAGGCGAACGGTGCACTCGCCGTGAGCATCGCGGGCGGCAACAACGGCACCATCAACTTCAACGGCAACGTCACGGCCAACACCACCAGCACCGGCATCAACATCAACGGCAGCAGCGGCATCTACAGCTTCGCCGGCACCACCAACGCCATCAGCGGCAGCGGCGGCGGCGTCAGCATCACCGGTGAGACCGGCGGCAGCGTGACGTTCAACTCCGGCACGAGCATCAGCACCATTGCCACGCCGTCGTTCAACCTCACCACGTCGGCGGCGAACGTCACCTACAGCGGCACGATCTCCCAGATCACCGTCGGCGCCAAGGCGCTGAACATCGCCACGTACAGCGGCACGCTGCTGATGAACGGCACCTCGATCACCGCCAGCAACGCCGCTCCGGGCGGCGTCCTCGGCGCGACCCTGAGCGCCATCACCGGCACGGTGACGATCAACGCCGTGACCGTGACGGCGAACAACAACAACTTCGCCGGCAACCCCGTGGTCGGCATCAGCGGCATCAACACCGGCTCCATCACCTTCAACGGCCTCGCGATCTCCGCGAACGGCAACTCCTACGTCGGCTCGCTGCTCGATATCGCCGGCACGAACACCGGCGCGTCCTTCACCTTCAACCACCTCGTGTTGTCGGCGAACGGCACCGGCCACACCGGCAAGGGTCTCACCGCGGCGGGCGGCGGCACGCTGACCATCACCGCTACCGGCGGTGCCAGCTCCATCGACGCCGGCAGCACGGCGATCGATCTCAACGCCCAGACTCTCGGCGCCAGCGCTCTGGGAACGGTCAACTCCGCCGGCGGCGTGAACGGCATCAAGTTCACCACCGTCAACGGCGGCACGATGACCATCACCGGCGGCAGCATCGCCGGCAACAGCGGCGCCGCGCTCCTCATCGCAGGCGGCACGGGCGGTCTCTCTTACGGCGGCACGATCACGCAGAACACCGCCGGCCAGCGCGCCGTCGACATCTCCGGTAAGACCGCCGGCACGGTCACGCTGTCGGCTCTCGTCACCAGCTCCGGCGGCTCGGGTGTCTTCCTCAACAGCAACACCGGCGCGTCGATCACCCTCAGCGGCGGCATGACCCTCAGCACCGGCGCCGTGGCCGCATTCACCGCCACCGGCGGCGGTACGGTCAACGTCAGCGGCACGAACAACATCACCACCACCAGCGGCACCGGCATCAACTGGAACGGCTGCAGCGGCACGTCGGCCACGTTCAACAACGTGACCTCCTCCACCGGCGGCGCAGTCTCGGTCACCAGCGCCGGCGCGACGAACTTCACGTTCAACGACGTTACGTCGACCACCGGCAAGGCAGTCGGCGTCGACACCGTGTCCGGTGTCTACGTCTTCCATGCGATCAACGCCAACGGCGCGGTCGACGGCGTCACCGTCAACGCGGCCTCGGGTTCCTTCACCGTCAACGGCACGAGCCCGACCGCCGGTTCCGGCGGCACCATCACGGCCTGCACTCACAACGGCATGAAGTTCACCACCGCGAACAACGTCACGTTGAAGTTCATGAACCTCACCAACAACGGCTCAGCGGAGACCGTAGTGGGCGGAGGTGCAGGCTGCAGCAACAACTTCGGATCGAGCGACAACCTCAGCTGCGTGGCGAACCTCAACCTGCAGACGGTGACCGGTGCGACGCTGACCAACCTCTCCGTCACCGGCTCCGGTCAGGAAGGCATCAACGGCAACAACGTCACGACGTTCTCCCTGAAGAACTCCACCGTCACCGGCAACGGCAACACGTCCGCGGAAAACGGTCTCAACTTCCAGGGCATGTTCGGCACCTGCGACATCACCGACACGACGGTTCAGAACAACGCGCAGGTGCAGATCCGCATCGAGAACCTCGTCAACGGTGCGCTCAACCTGACGGTCAAGAAGCAGGCGCTCGCAACGATGAACATCGGCTACACCACCGCGCAGCTCGCGCTGCCATCGCAGCAGGGTCTGTTCATCAACACGCTCGGGACTGCGTCCGTGGCGCTGACGGTGGACGGCATCACGGCGCTCAACAACTTCGGTGCCGGCGTCTCGGTCAACAACCAGGGCAGCGGCGGCATGACCGGTTCGATTCAGAACAGCGTCTTCCAGACGAACAACGTCGGCATCATCATTCAGTCGGCCGGCGCGGCGGGACTCGGTACGAGCAACGCATCGCCGTTCCTCATCCAGAACAACAGCGACTTCCGGAACAACCAGGTCCAGGCCATTCTGATCAGCACGACGGTCGCCTCGACCGGTTCGATCTTCGCCAAGATCAACGCCAACCAGATCGGTACGCTCGCCAACGCCTGCAACATCGCCGGTGGATTCAACAACTGCGACGGCATCGATGTCCGCCGCTTCAGCACGAATCCGTTCAACGTCACGATCAGCGGCAACACCATTCAGCGCGTGGCCGGTACGAGCATCGCGGTCATCTCCGACAAGAGCGGCAACTCGTCGTTCAACATCGCGAGCAACAACATCTCCATTCCGTTCTTCGACGCGAACAACACCGGCGCGATCGCCATCTCCGCAGTGGGCGGCTCGTCGGCCGGCGGCAACATCTGCCTCGGCATCAACACCAACACGATCGACGCCGGCAGCGCCACGTTCGGCTGGGATCCGAACGGCGCCGCTGCGCCGGTCAACGTTCAGGTCAAGAACTCGGCCGTGATCTCGATTCCGGGACTCGGTACGACCACCGACGCGGGCGTGATCGCCTATCTGCCGACGCAGAACACGATCGCCAACAACGTCAACGGCATCAAGGCGTACGCGAAGAGCAACTTCCCGACGCCGGGATCGTGGGCTGGTGGCGCAGCGTGCTCGACACCGTAGAAAAAGAGGTGCATTCTTATAGACATCGGTCCGGGGGCAGGCCCCGCAAAAAAATCGAGAGAGCAAAGAAAGAAGGAGGGAACCCGGCATGTCTACGCCGTTTTTGGCTGAAATGCGGCTGATCAGTTTCAACTTCGCTCCCAAAGGGTGGGCGTTGTGCAACGGTCAGCAACTGCCAATCAACCAGAACCAAGCTCTGTTTTCACTCCTGGGGACTACGTATGGAGGAGATGGTCGTGTGACATTCGCGCTTCCGGACGTCCGGAGCCGTGTACCGATCGGACAGGGCCCGCAGTTCAGCACGCTCGGTGAGCGCGGTGGTGAGGAGTTCCACACCGTCATCCTCTCCGAGATGCCGTCACATCTTCACTTCGCCAACGCCACCAAGCTCACCGGCAACACGCAGTTCATTTCGCAGACCGCTCCGTCGGCCTCGAATAATCTTCCGGCCGCATCCGGCTCCCAGCTGTACGGACCGACGTCGAACCTGACCACGCTCAATCCGAGCTCGATCACCAACGTCGGCGGCAGTCAGCCGCATGAGAACCGCCAGCCGTTCCTCGTCCTCAACATGATGATCGCTCTGCAGGGCACTTTCCCCAGCCAGAACTAGGAGAAAACGAAATGAGCTCACCATACATCGGCGAAATCCGCATGTTCGGCGGGTCGTTCGCGCCTGCCGGCTGGGCCCTTTGCCAGGGCCAACTCATGCCGATCTCGCAGAACGACGCGCTGTTCACTCTCATCGGTACGACCTACGGAGGCGATGGGCAGTCGACCTTCGGCATTCCCAATCTTGCCGGCCGCGCCCCCGTTCATCAGGGACAGGGTCCCGGCATCTCGCAGACCTACGTCATCGGCGAGACGGGCGGGGTGGAGAGCGTCACGCTCACCACGAACTCGATCCCGCAGCACAATCACGCCGCGGTCATCACGCAGACGCTCGGCACGCTCGGCGATCCCACCGGCCTGCTGTTTTCGCAGAACACGCAGATTCTGATGTACACCCAGGACACGGCGTCGAAGTTCTTCAACGCGTCGATGCTGCAGCCGCAGGGCGGCAGTCAGCCGCACGAGAACATGCAGCCGTTCCTCGTCATCACCTTCATCCTCTCCCTCTTCGGCGTCTTTCCGACGCAGACTTAGAAACCGACCTGGAAAAAGGAGGACGCCAATATGTCATCACCCTTTGTCGCGGAAATCCGCTTCTGGGCCGGCAACTTCGCACCGACAGGCTATGCGCTCTGCGCCGGCCAGTTGCTGCCGATCTCCCAGAACACCGCTCTCTTCTCGCTCCTCGGCACGTTCTACGGCGGCGACGGCAAGTCGACCTTCGCGCTTCCGGACCTGCAGGACAACGTCCCCGTCAACCAGGGACAAAGCACCACGGGAACGCAGTACTTCATCGGCGAGCAGTCGGGCGTGCCGTACGTTACGCTCCTCACCACGGAGATGCCGGTCCACACCCACAACATGGGCGGCAGCTTCAACACCGGTGATCTGCCGGTCGGCGATCCGAACTCCGTGCTGACCAAGACGCAGCCCGGCTCGATCTATCAGACCACCAGCAATCAGCAGATCGTGCAGTTTGCACCGCAGATGATCGGCATCGCCGGCGGCAGCCAGCCGCACAACAACATGATGCCGTTTCTCGTACTGACCGCCATCATCGCGTTGCAGGGAATCTTCCCCCCCCGCAGCTGATCCAATCGTCCCGCTTTTGGCGGCGGCAACGTCCGACTCGTTGCCGCCGTCTGGTCACCCAGCGCGAACCCGCTCGCGCGCCGTCCCTGGTTTTCGAGAGAGGAGAAACCGCCCAATGTCCAGTGGCTCGGATTCGCGTTTTCAGATTGGCCGCCGCGACTTTCTCGTTTTGAGCTCGACCGCCGCACTCGGCGTCGCCGCTTCCGGATTCGCGTCCGAAGTGGCGAGCCGCTTCAGTGCGCCGCGCCCGTTCTCGATCGGCTTCACCGATGGCACGCATCGCCTCATCAGCGCCAGCGGCCTCCCTCACGCGCTCCGCGGCGATCTCGCCCGCGTCACCGTGAACGGCTTCTGGAGCGGCGACGGCGTATCGCGCTCTACCGCCCTCGCCGCGTACTTCCCTCACGACGGCAACGATCGGTCGTTCCTGGCGTGGAACCACATCCACCGCGCGGACGCGCCTGCGCCGCGTGCTTCGTTCCGCATGCCGCTGCAGAGCGGCGCGCTCGCTCTCGCATTCGAATCGCGCGACCCGCTCCCGCGCCCGAAAGACGAGCCGGCGCTGATCGCCGCCGCGAACGCGGACAGGCTTCTCCACGCGGCCGGCGATCGCGAAACGTCCGCACGCTGCATGCTGAACGCGCGCCGCGGCACGTACGTCGTCGCCTTCGATGCGAAGCCCGACTGGCGCTCGCTGCAGCTCGGCACCGGAGACAGGCCGCTCGGGAACGTCTCGTTCGATTACCTCGTTTTCACCGTCGATCAGGTGTGATTTCTCAGGCGGCTGCGGCGCTCGCCGCGGCCGCCCTTTTTCCGGACCCGACTTGACCCGACTCTTCCCGCTCCTCGCACTTCTCCTCGCAGTACCGGTTGTTCGCGCCGAGGATGTCGTCCTCGAGAAGGGGACGTCTGTGCATCCGGTGATTACGCTGAAAGAAGGGCAGACCCTTCGCGGCGCCGACCCGAACGTGCATCCCGTCGTCAGCGGCATCGTGCTGGCGAAGAATGTCACCGTCTCCGGCATCGACATCGTGGCGAGCGGCGGCACCGCGATCAAGGGTGGGGAAGGGACGATCGTCATCGAGAACGCGAGCATTCGCGGCGCGAGCAATCGCGGCATCGACATCGACGGCGCCACGAGCATCACCATCCGCAACGTGCAGATCGCCGAATCCGCCACGCGCGACGGCGTCAGCGCCGCCACCTGTGCCGGCGATCCGCGCGGCAATTCGATCGCGCCGTGCAATGCCGCGCTGTTTCTCCGGAATGACGGCAACGTGTTGCTGGAGAAGGTCGTGATCGATGGAAGTGCGCAGCTCGGGATCGCCGCCGAGGACATCGGCGGGCTGCGCATGAACGACGTCGAGGTGAAGAACGCAGGCAACGAATCGAGCGAAGGCGCGGTCGTCCTGCGCAACGTCGGCGGTGATGTCGCGCTGACGAACTGCCGCTTTCACGACAGCTCCGGACGCGAGCTCGTGATCGAGAACGGCAAAGGCGACGCGCGCGTGCGCATCGAGCACGGCACGTTCACCCATCCCGCCGGCGCCAAGGCGCCGGCGCAGCAGGCGATGCTCGCCGAAGTCTCCGGAAACGCGAGCCTGTCGGTCGACGTCACCGGCAGCACGTTCGACAGCGGCGGCTCGACCGGCCTGCAGGCGAACGCGGTGGAGCACGGAAAGCTGACGCTGCACCTCGCGCAATCGACTTTCGATCACAACGGCGGCGCGGTTCTCGCCGGCGCGAGCGAAAGCTCCACGCTCGACTACACGATCAGCGGCAACACCATCCGCCGCAGCTCGCTCGGCGCGATCGACGTGGCCGCGAGCGGCAGCAGCGTCGTGCATGGCGCGGTGGCGAAGAATGACATCGCCGGCGCGGAAGGCTGCGGCGGCTGCATCGGCATCCGTCTCACCGCCAACACGAGCGGACAGCTGACCTCATCGATCGACGACAACGGCATCCGCAGCGTCGAAGGCGAGGCCGTGCGCGTCGTCGCCGGCGACAACAGCGACGTCCGCATCGCCGTCACGAAGAACCGCACCGCTGCACTGATTCATGTGCAGGCCGGCACGCGCTCGAAAGACTCCGCGCGGATCTGCGCCGACGTGCGCGACAACACCGCGGGACAGATCACGGTCTGGAATCGCTTCCCCGGCACGACGGTGAAGCTCTCCGGTTTCGCCGGCGATCCGAAGAGCATCGCCGCAGTCGCTGCATACCTCGGCCGCACGAATCACGGCGCGAAAGGTGAAGCGAAGCTCACCACCGATCCCGCCGGCAATGCCTTCGCCCCCGGCGAGCACTGCGTCACTCCCTGAAGGAAGAGGAACAACACTTTGCCCGACTCGATCACCTTCCGTCCGATCACCAAAGACGACGAAAAGTTCCTTCGCCGCATCTACGAGTCCACGCGCCTGGACGAAATGGCGCGCGTGTCGTGGAGCGACGAGCAGAAGAACGCCTTTATCGATCAGCAGTTCCACGCGCAGCACGAGCATTACATGGTCGTGTTCGAAAACGCCCAGTTCCTGGTCATCGTGCGGGACGGTGTCGACGTCGGCCGCCTCTACATCGATCGGCAGCCGGACGAGATCCACATCATCGACATCGCGCTGCTCCCCGAGTTCCGCCGCAACGGTCTCGGCGGCCGCATGCTGCAGGAGATCCTCGAGGAGGGGCGATCGACGAATCGCAAGGTGACGATCTACGTCGAGCACTTCAATCCCGCGCGACATCTCTACGACCGTCTCGGCTTCCAGCACAAAGACACCAACGGCGTCTATCACTTCATGGAGTGGAGAGCAGATCAGTGAGCACGAACTACGAAATTCTCAGGAACCTCACGCACGAAGTGGCCACGCAGTACGTCGGTCAGACCTTTCAGCTGATCCGCGACGGCCAGCCCGCCGCCGCCTTCGATCTCACCGCGGTCGAGCGGCTGATGCCGAACCGTCCGCGCTCCTCGCGGATGAAGCGCGATCCCTTCTCGCTCTACTTCACCGGCCCCGCCGAGCCGCTCCTGCCGCAGGGCATGTACGACCTGAAGAGCGAGTCCGTCTCGCTCGACGGCCTCTTCCTCGTGCCGCTCGGAAGAAATGAGCAAGGCCGCTACGAGTACGAAGCCGTCTTCACCTGAGAGAGTGATAGAGGAGGCCGAGTGATAGAGGAATAGAGCCGCAAGAAGCGCGAGCCCACTCTATCTCTCTATCCACTCGACTCTCCTCTATCACTCGACTCTCCTCTATCACTCTTCTCGCGTTACGATTCCGCGCATGACCGCGGTCCCACAGCCGGCACCCCCGAAACAGGACATCAACTCCGATCTCGGATTCGGCGCTGTCGTCTCGCGCGAGGTGCGCCACCGGCTCGTCAATCGCGACGGCACCTTCAACGTGCGCCGCGAAGGTCTGCCGCTCTTCGCCTCGCTCTCCGCCTACCACTACCTGCTCAACATCTCGTGGACGAAGTTCCTCGGCTACGTCTCCGCGTGCTACATCGCCGCGAACACGTTCTTCGCGGGCGCGTATCTGCTCTGCGGCGAGGACGCGCTCTCCGGAATGCATCCCCACTCCCATCTCGCCGGCCGCTTCGCCACCGCGTTCTTCTTCAGCGTGCACACCATCGCCACCATCGGCTACGGCTCGATCACGCCGAACAACCTGAGTGCGAACGTCATCGTGGCAATCGAAGCGCTGGCCGGACTGATCGGATTCTCGTTCGTCACCGGCATCGTCTTCGCGCGGTTCGCGCGGCCGCTGGCGCGCGTCATCTTCAGCGAGCGGGCCATCATCGCGCCGTACAACGGCATCACCGCGTTCATGTTCCGCATCGTCAACCAGAAGTCGAACGAGATCGTCGATCTGAACGCGAAGCTGATGCTCGCCCGGCGCAAGAAGCACAGCCCGAACGGCGAGCGAGAATTCATCCTGCTCAAGCTCGAGCGCGAGCGCGTGGCGCTCTTTCCGCTGTCGTGGACCATCGTCCATCCCATCGATCAGGACAGTCCGCTCCACGGCATGACTCCCGACGAAGTGCGCGACTGCGACACCGAGTTCCTGATCCTCCTCACCGGCTTCGACGAGACCTTCTCGCAGAACGTCCACACCCGCTCCTCCTACCGCGGCGACGAGATCGTCTGGGGCGCAAAGTTCAAGAGCATGTTCAATCCGGCGATGGACGACGGCACGCTGAGCGTCGACGTGCGGAAACTGCACGAAATCGAGCCCGTCCCCCTCGCCCCGTGATCCTCATCACACCCTCGTGTAAACGGCGGCGCACACTGGTCAGTCAAAGCCCCGGAGGACACGCATGCGCCGCCTGTTGCTTCTCGTTGCGCCGCTGTTGCTGCTGAATGCCGGCAGTTCTTCGTTCGTCTGCCGCCTTCCGCTGAACTTTCCCACCTCGAAAGAAATCACGCACAGCGTTTCGGTGACGGCCGAGGCTGTTGCGCCGAGCGGTCGACGCCGGTCGACGACTCCGCCGGCGAATGGGACGCCCGGTCAGCAGATCCCGCTGGTCAACTTCATCGACGTCGACGTCTTCGGAAAGATGGCCACGGACGGCATCGCGCCGACGACGCTCTCCACTGACGAAGAGTTCCTCCGCCGCGTCTCGCTCGACCTCACCGGACAGATTCCCGACTCCGCCGCCGTCACCGCATTCGTCGCCGACACTACGCCCGACAAGCGCGCGAAGAAAATCGACGAGCTCCTCGCATCCGACGCCTTCGCCGATCGCTGGACGATGTGGTTCGGCGATCTCGTGCAGAACGTGCAGGTCGCATCGAACTCGCGCGAGTTCTACGAAGGCCGCAACGTCTACTACAACTGGATGAAGACGGCGTTCAAGAACGGCGAGCCGTACGACCAGATGGCGCGCGAAGCGATGGCCGGCAAGGGCGACAGCTTCGCCGTCGGCACGCCGAACTACTACGTCCGGCAGCTGCAGCCGAACGGTCCGATCCAGGACACCTTCGACAACCTCGCCACGCACTCCGGCGAGCGCTTCCTCGGCATGCCGCTGCTCTGCCTGTCGTGTCACAACGGCTTCGCGCATCTCGAGCAGGTCAACTCGTATCTCGCGGCGAAGAAGCGCGCGGATCTCTGGTCGATGTCGGCGTTCTTCGCGCACACGCGCGCCACGCCGCAGCCGGGCGACCCGAACAATCCGAACGTCCGCAAGTACATGGTCGACGACACCGCGCCGAACGGCACGTACCTGCTCAACACCGTCTCGGGCAATAAGACGCCGCGCTGCACCGTCGATGCGACCACCGGCAAATGCACCGGCACGATCACCTCGGCCAGTCCCGCCTTCATCCTCACCGGCGAGACGCCGCGCCAGGGCGAGCCGCTGCGCGATGCGTACGGCCGCATGGTCACGGCGCACGAGCAGTTCGGCCGCGCCGCCGTCAACTACATCTGGAAAGAGATGTTCGGCCTCGCCATCATCGAGCCGACGAACAACATCGATCCCGCCAAGCTCGACACGCAGGCGACGAATCCGAAGCTGCTCGAAGACCTGCGTACGTCGTTCGTCGCGAGCGGCTACAACTTCAAAGCCCTGCTGCGCAGCATCGCCATCTCGAGCACGTACCAGCTTTCGACGAAGTACACGCCGGGCGGCTGGAACGAGGCGTGGACGGCGGACTACCCGCGCCATTACCCGCATCGATTGAGCTCGGAGATGCTGCTCGATGCGATCGCGAAGTCGACGAACGTCTTTCCGTCGTTCAACGTGCAGGGCATCGGCACGGTGACGAAAGCGATGCAGCTGCCCGACACGACGGAGCAGGCGAGGAACGCGTACGGGCGGCTGCTCGATGAATTCGGCCGCGGCAATCGCGACGAAGTCATGCGCACGAACGACAGCTCGATCGCGCAGGCGCTGTCGCTGATGAACGACACCATCGTCACCACGCGCGTGAAGCGCACCACCAACGGCTCCACCGTCAACAAGATCATGGCGTCGACCACCGATCCCGGCTCCATCGCCGATCAGCTGTATCTCGCCACGCTGTCGCGCAAACCGACATCGAGCGAGCGATCGACGGCGATCAGTTACCTGCAGAGCGGCAACCTGCAGCAGAAGACCGAAGACCTGCAGTTCGCACTGCTCAACAGCTTGGAGTTTTTATTCAACTAGGAGTGCGGCAGCTTGCTGCCGCCCCCGGATTGCGGTGGCTTGCCACCGCCGTCCAAAAGTGATCGCCATGAAAAATAAAAACGAATGTCCTGATTGCGCCCGCGGCACCGGTCTCGCCCTCGGCCCCGGCTTCAGCCGCCGCCGTTTCATGCAGATCGCCGGCACCGGCCTCGTCGCCTCGTGGTTCGCCGACGTTCTCGATCCGAAGCTTCTCTTCGCCAGGAACGCCGCCTCGAACGCGTCGCTTCGTTCCACCGCAAAGAGCTGCATCTTCATCTTCCTGCCGGGCGCGCCGAGCCAGATCGACACGTGGGACCTGAAGGAAGGCTCGTGGACTCCTTCCGACTTCGCCCCGACGTCATTCCTCGGCGGCAACATCCGATTCCCGCAGGGATTGCTGCCGAAAACCGCGGAGCATCTCGATCAAATCGCCATCGTGCGCAGCGGACTGGCGTGGGCCGCGGTGCATTCGCTCGGACAGGCATGGGTGCAGATCGCGCGCAATCCGGGCGGCGCCACCGGCTCGATCGCGCCGCACATCGGCGCCGTCGTGTCACTCGAATCGCAGGTGAACCGCACGACATCCGATGTGCTGCCCGGCTTCATCGCGCTCAACTCCGGATCGATCCCCGGCTCCGGCTATCTCGCCGCGAAGTACGCGCCGTTCGGCGTGACCACCGCGCAGACCGGACTGCCGACCATCGCCCATCCCGACGGCGCCACGCGCTTCAACGATCGCTGGTCGCTGATCCACACCATCGATCAGAACCGCACCAGCGGCGCGCTCGGCAAGCCGTCGCTCGACATGAACGATTTCTACGATCAGTCGAAGGCGCTGATGGACGCGCCGGGCATCAACAATCTCTTCAGCTTCACCACCGACGAGCACACGCGCTACGGCAGCTCGTCGTTCGGCGATTCGCTGGTCGTCGCGCGCAACCTGGTGAGCGCGCGCAAGGGCACGCGCTTCGTGCAGGCGACGCTCAACGGCTGGGACCACCACAGCAGCATCTACGACAAGAACGCGAATCAGTCGCTCTACACGCAATGCGCGATGTTCGATCCGGCATACGGCGCGCTGCTCACCGATCTCAAATCGATGCCCGGCAGCACCGCCGGCAAGACGCAGCTCGATGAGACGCTGGTGGTCATCGTCGCCGAGTTCGGCCGCACCGTCGGCGTTCTGAACAATCAGGCCGGACGCGATCACTTCCTCCGCATGTCGTACGTCTTCGCCGGCGGCGGCATCCGCGGCGGCCGCGTCCTCGGCGCCACGAATGCGGCAGGCGATCAGGTCGCCGACTACGGCTGGAGCGGCAATCGCGACGCGCGTCCCGAAGACGTCACATCGACCATCTACTCCGCCCTCGGCATCGACTACACCACCGTCCGCCACGACGATCCGCTGAATCGCGGATTCGAATACGTCCCCTTCGCGAAGGATGGCGTGTACGGCCCGATCGAAGATCTCTGGTGATGGTTACGCGGTTGCATTCCGCGTAACTTCGGTGTGGCGCCGGCGACCTCGCCGGCGTCCGCCGCCGGGTCGGCGGCGCCACACTTGCGAAACCGCGTAATCTTTCGTCGTGGCCACCGCCGATTTTCTCGTCGCGCTCATCGCCATCATCGTCGTCGCGAAGGCGTTCGGCGAGATCGCGGATCGCTTCGGGCAACCTGCAGTCCTCGGCGAGTTGATCGGCGGCGCGCTGATCGGCGTCTCCGGCTTCAAGCTCGTCGATCCGCACGATCCGACCATCCATCTCCTCGCGCAGCTCGGCGTCATCTTTCTGCTGTTCCTCATCGGACTGGAGACCGATCTCAAGCGGCTGATCGCCGTCGGCGGATCGGCGACCGTCGTCGCGTGTGCCGGCGTCGCGCTGCCGTTCGTCGCCGGCTACGCAGTCGGCGATCTTCTCGGCTACCGCACGATGGTCTCGGTCTTTCTCGGCGCATCGCTCACCGCGACCTCCGTCGGCATCACCGCGCGCGTTCTCTCCGACCTCGGCCACCTGCGCGATCCCGAATCGCAGGTGATCCTCGGCGCAGCCGTCGTCGACGACATCATCGGACTGGTGCTGCTCACGATCTGCGGCACGGTCGCGGAAGGGGAGAGGCTCACGTTTCTCAGCGTCGGGAAGATCGTCGTCGTCGCGTTCGGCTTTGTCTTCCTGGCCATCATCATCGGCTCGCAGCTCGCGCCGCTGCTCATCCGCGTGCTCGAGCGATTGCAGATCGCGCGCGGACTGCTCTTCGCGTCCATCGTCTTCGCCTTCGGACTCGCCTACATCGCGGAGCGGGCCGGCTCGGCGATGATCATCGGTTCCTTCGCCGCGGGACTCGTGCTCGCGCGCACGCGGCTCGGCAAGCAGATCGAGCACGAGGTGCACGAAGTGGCGCAGTTCTTCGTGCCGATCTTCTTCGTCTCCGTCGGCGCGGCGGTCGACTTCCGCAGCATGAACCGGCGCGTGCTGCTGATCGGTGCGGCGCTGACGATCGTCGCGATTCTCGGCAAGGTCGTTGCGGGATTCGTCGCCTGGAAGCGCGGACTGCGCAAGCTGATCATCGGCGTCGGCATGATCCCGCGCGGCGAAGTCGGCCTGATCTTCGCGCAGATCGGACTCAGCTCGCGCCTGCTCGATGCAGGTCTCTACAGCGCCGTCGCGCTGATGGTCGTGCTCACGACGTTCATCGCGCCGATGCTGCTGCGGCGGATGCTCGTCCCCGCAGCGGCGGAAGAGTTCCACGGCACCTCGGACTATCTCGTCGATGCGCCGCTCGATGATGAGCGGCGCAGTCCGCTCAGGTAAATGTGAGGGCGATGCCGAGGTACGTGAAGATTCCACCCATCGAGGCGCCGGCGAGAATGTATCCATTCATGCCGGGCTCGATCACTGCCTGTGCCGGATCACCCGCGTCGTAACGAATCGACACGGCCGCGCCGGATCGATATCTCTCCACGATCCGTGCCGCCGGCCCGGACCAGCCGAGGGAAATTCGATCGCCAAAACGAACGCGGCCCGAAATGTACGTCTCGCCGTCAACGGTGTAGCGGTACGACACCTCGGGCCGATAAAGGTAACCGCCGTCCTCGTCTCTCGAGCTTTGCAGGTGCGAAACGATGACTGTGCCGGCGACTTCGGGCCATCGCCGGCTCAGCACCGCGAAGATGTAGTTCCACGCAGTCCAGACGAGTATGCCGATTCCGGTGGCGAGGAACACGACGCCACAAAAAAGCAGGAAGGTCATCGCGTCCTATTTTGACGCAAGTCGCTCTACGCCGCGCTCTTCACGGCCGCGAACTCCGGCTCATCGATGATTCCTCTCGGATTGCCCATCTGGTTGATCCGATTCTGGATGTCATTGATGCGGTCCTGCGTCAGCGGGTGATCGGCGAAGAACTTGTCCACCGCGCCCGGCCGTCCCTTCTCCAGGCTGAGCAGCTTCTGGAACATGTCGAGCATGCCGTGCGGATCGTAGCCGGCCGAGGTCATGTACTGGAGGCCGAGGTCGTCGGCTTCTTTTTCGTCGGACCGGCTGAATCGCGCCATCGCACCGCCCGCGATGATGTTCGCGAGGATCGTCTGCACCGCCCCGGGATTGTTGCCGAGGAGGATCGAGCCGATCGTGCCGATAGCCTGCTGCTGCTCGACCTGCTTGATCACGTGACGCGCGACCACGTGCGAGATCTCGTGCGCGAGCACGCCTGCGAGCATGTCCGCATGATCCGCCTGCGCGATCAGTCCGGTATTGACGTAGACATGTCCGCCCGGAATGGAGAACGCGTTGACGCTCGGGTCGTTCACGATGTGGAACGTGAACGGACGTCCGGCGAGCGGCGTCTGAGCATGAATACGCTCGCCCATCCGCGTGACGTACGCCTCGGCGGCCGGGTTGTGAACGATCTGAACCTGGCTCTCGACCTGCGCCGCCATCTGATTGCCGAGCTGCCACTCGTCGTCGAGCGACACGCTCTCGCCCGTCCCGATACCGGCGATGGAGCCGCCGTGTCCGCACGAGTTGGCGAAGAATACGAGTGTGGTGATGAGAAAAAGCAGAGAAAGTCTGTTGCGCATAGCGCAATGGCGCAGTGCAAGTGGATTGCCCAGAGCAGGCGCGTGGCCGCGTGGGCGCGTGGGTGGCCGGCGAGGTTGCGCGGTGTCGCGGGCGTCCTCTTCGCCTCGAGCCCACGAACCCACGTACCCCTCGCACCCTCTCATCGCGCGTGACCCCAACCCACGCACCTTCTGCAATTTATCCCCACCCCCTCCCGTTCCCAGCTTGAATGTCTTTCAACACACTCGGACTCAGTCCGCACACGCTCAAAGCGGTCGAGGCCGCCGGCTACAGCACGCCGACGCCTATCCAGACCGCCGCCATTCCGCACATCCTGAACGGCCGAGACCTCATCGGCATCGCTCAGACCGGCACGGGCAAGACCGCCGCATTCGTCCTGCCGATCCTCGAACAGCTCGCCCGCACGCCGCACAACGGCGGCCGCCGCACCGCGCGCGCGCTCATCCTCGCCCCAACCCGTGAGCTCGCCGCGCAGATCGAAGAAGCAGTCGCGATGTTCTCCCGCAACCTCCCGCTCCGCCGCGCCATCATCTTCGGCGGTGTCGGCGAGCAGCCGCAGATCGCTGCGCTCCGCCGCGGCGCCGACATCATCGTCGCCACGCCGGGCCGTCTGCTCGATCTCATGTCCTCCGGCCATGTCGACCTGCGCAATGTCGCGCATGCCGTGCTCGACGAAGCCGATCGCATGCTCGACATGGGCTTCCTTCCGCAGATCCGCCGCGTCGTGAATGCGCTGCCGCGCAAGCGCCAGACGCTGCTGTTTTCCGCGACGCTCTCAAAAGAGATCGAGCAGCTCACCAGCGAGTTTCTGATCAAGCCGGAGACGGTCGAGATCGGCCGCCGCTCCAACCCTGCCGACACCGTCGCGCAGTTCCTCTATCCCGTTCCGAAGGCGCGCAAAGTCGAGCTGCTGGTGGAGCTGCTCGCGCAGGAGCACCTCGAGTCGGTGCTCGTCTTCTCCCGCACCAAGCACGGCGCGGACAAGATCGCGCGCAAGCTCGCGCAGCACGGCATCGTCACCGCGACGCTGCACTCCAATCGCTCGCAGAATCAGCGCACCACCGCGCTCAACGCGTTCAAGGCGGGACGGGCACGCGTGCTCGTCGCCACCGACATCGCCGCGCGCGGCATCGACGTCGAAGGCATCTCGCACGTCATCAACTTCGACTTTCCGATGCATGCAGAGGACTACGTCCATCGCATCGGACGCACGGGACGCGCGCAGGCGATCGGCGATGCGATCAGCTTCGTCACGCCGGACGACGAGCAGTACGTGAAGCCTCTGGAGAAGATGATGCGCCGCACGATCGAGCGTCGCAGGCTCGCGCACTTCGACTACACCGTCAGCGAGAGCGCCACTCCAGTTCCGCCAGCTCGCGCGCCACGTTCGCACGCGCCTGCTCCTCGAACCGCGCACGCATCGCCTCGGTCTGATAGATCGACGGGCGCTCGAGCAGCCGCCGCAGGATCGCGGCACGACCGGCCGCGAACTTCGCGTCCGGCACCCACGAGTACTCGGCCCGAATCGCGTCGGCATACGCGCGATACCGCTCCGGCGGCGCGCCAAGAATCGAAAGGTCAGCATCGAGGAAGAGCCGGCCGTCGCGCGTAAGCTCGCGCGCATCGTGCGTGGCGGTCGCGTTGATCATCGCCCGCACCGCTTCAATCCGCGGAAACCTCATATCGCGCAGCGCCGTAGCCGCAAGCTCGGCGCTGCGCGCCTCGTTATCGCCCGCCCACGTGTCGTAAATCGCATCGTGGAACCAGACGGCGGCCTCCACCGAGTCGCGATCGTCGAGCTCGAATTCACCCAGCAGCGCCAGCAGCTCGTGCACGTGCTCCAGCGTGTGATAGTGCCGGTGCGGCTCGGAGTAACGTTGTGCGAGCTCGTTCGTCCACTGTTCAGAGAGCTGCATCCGTCCATAATCACACATGCTCCTGCTCCTCATCGCGCTGCTGTCGCCTCCTGTGAATGTCGATCCGAATGACGCCGTTGCGCGTGCGGTCGATCAGCTGCAGCAGGCGTTCGATGCGAAGAACGGCGGCTTCGGCGGCGCACCAAAACTTCCGCTCGCGCCGGCGCTCGATTTTCTTCTGCGCAGCGGCGGTCCCCTCGGCCGCGACATGGCGCTGCGGACGTTACGCGCCATGGCCAACGGCGCGATCCACGATCAGATCGGCGGCGGTTTTCATCGCATCTCCACCGATGCGGAATGGCGTCAGCCGCATTACGAAAAGACGCTGACCGATCAGGCGCTGCTCGCCATCGATTACCTCGAGGCGTGGCAGCTCACCCGCGATCCGCAATTCGAATCGGTCGCCCGCGACACGCTCGACTACGTGCTCGAGATCCGCGTACCGGGCGGCGGCTTCGCGTCGAGCGAAAACGCGTCGAGCCTCGTCCCCGGGAAGAGCGGACCGGAGCTCGTCGAAGGCGCGTACTACCTCTGGGCTCCCGATCAGCTGCGCTTTCTGTTCAAAGACGCCGCCACCGCCGCGCGCTACTACGGCATCGACCAGCCGCGCAGCCTGCCGTACGTCGCGGATCCGTTCACCGACATCACCGCCATCCGCGCAAAGATGAAAGAGGTGCGCGACAAGCGGCCGTCGCCCGCGCTCGACATGACCGTGAACATCGGCGCGAACGGCCTCGCCATCTCCGCCCTCGCACGCGCCGGAGCCGCATTCGGCGAGCGCCGCTACATCGACGGCGCGAAGGACGCGGCGAAGGTGATCCGCACGAAATTCGGAGCGCGGGCGTCCTCGCCCGCAGTGAGCGAGCGTCCCGCTCGATCACCGAACGACTACGCATTCGTCATCGCCGGCATGCTCGATCTCTTCGAAGCCACCGGCGACGTCTCGCTCCTCGAATTCGCCGTCACGCTGCAGAACAAACAGGACGCGCTCTTCTGGAACGAATCGGAGTCGCGCTACGAGAACGGCGGCGACGCGCCCGAAACCGCCCTCCCCACCGCCAGCTCCGTCTCCGCCTCGAACCTGCTCCGCCTCGGCGAGTTCACGAACTCCGACGCCTGGCGCGACCGCGCACGCTCCGTCTTCCGCGGCTACGGCGCGATTCTCGAGCGAGAGCCCTCGAAGCTCCCCGCGATGGTCGCCGCGATCACCATGACGCTAGCCACACCGCGCCTGTTCGTCATCGCCGGCAATCCGCTGAATCCCGATACGAAGGCGCTGCTCCGGGCCGCGCACGAGCGCTTCGTCCCGTTCCGCATCATCGTCCCGCTCGCAAACGACGCCTCGCGCCAGCGCCTCGCGAACTATCTGCCGTTCGTGAAAGAGATGAAACCGGTCGAAAAGAAAGCGCGGGCATGGGTGTGCGAGCATTACGACTGCAAGCTGGAGAATCAATGAATTTTGCAGTGGTGCTCCTCGCGGTCACGGCGCTGCGCTTCGGTCACGTCATCGATGGACACGGTCACGTTCTCGACAACGCGGTGATCGTCGTCGACGGCGAGAAGATCGTGAGCGTCGGGAGCGATGTCCCGAAAGACGCGCCGGTCATGGACCTGCGCAACTACACCGCGATCCCCGGCCTGATCGACGCGCACACCCACATGACGTACGTGTGGGACCGCAAGCCGGGCACGCGGCCGTGGGCGCAGCTCGGCACATACCACGATGCGATCACGGTGTTTCTCGCGCAGGAGAACGCGCGCAGGACGCTCGAGACCGGCGTGACGACGGTGCGCGATCTCGGCTCATTCAACTACCTCGACGTTGCGATGCGCGATCTGATCAATCGCGGCGCGATGGTCGGCCCGCGCATGTTCGTCGCCGGCTGGGGACTGCACGTCACCGGCAGCGCGACAAAGCAGGGACGCGTTCCCGATGCCGCGGAAGCGAACGGCGTCGCGGACGTGATGCGCGTCGCGCGCGAGCAGATCGCCGGCGGTGCCGACGTCATCAAGATGTACGGCTCGACCGGCAGCGATCAGGACGTCACCGGCTTCCAGACCTTCTCCCTCGAAGAGATGAAGGCCGCGTGCGACGTCGCGCATCGCGCAGGGAAGAAGATCGCCATTCATTCGTATGGTCCCGACGGTGCGCGCGATGCGATTCGCGCCGGCGCCGATTCCGTCGAGCACGCGACGGACATGGATGACGCGACGATCGCCGAGCTCGCGAAGTCAGCGGCGTATTACGTGCCGACGATCGATCACAACCGCTACTACGCCGAGCATCACGACGAATTCGGCTACGACCAGAAAGTCGTCGACGCGCTCAACGGCTACATCAACCGCAACTTCGAGACCTTGAAGAAGGCGGTGAAGGCGCACGTGAAAGTGGCGATGGGATCGGATGCCGTCTTCACCGGCTTCGGCGAGAACACGCGCGAGCTCGCGTGGTTCGTGAAGGCGGGCATGACTCCGTCCGAAGCGCTCGACACCGCCACCAAAAACGGCGCCGCCCTCCTCGGCATGGAAAAGGAGCTCGGCGCCATCGCACCCGGCTACTACGCCGACATCGTCGCCGTCGAAGGCGACCCGCTGAAGGACATCGACGTCGTCATCCACCGCGTGCGCTGGGTGATGAAAGGCGGGAAGGTAGTCGTCCCGCTCAAGGCGCGCTGAGCGACGAGAGGCCTCCGGCGGGCGGGCGCGGCCCGCTGCGTTTGTTGGCCCAGCCAGTCTGCGCGATTGTCGTGCAGAACGCGATTTGCGCAGACCGAACGCAGCGGGCCGCGCCCGCGCGCTGATGCACGCGATCAGCTAATTCTGGAATTATTGACATAAGGCTGTGGGGGCGTAGAATCGGCTTCTTCTCGAGAGGCGGTTCATGAAGTCCGAGCGGCCGACACGGCGTGCCGTGCTCCGGCATTTCGCCTTTGCCGGTTTCGGCGCGGCGGCCTTGCCGCTCTGGGCGAGAGAGCGGGCGCACCAACAGCGAACGATCGTCGCGCTGGCCGAGCGGATCATTCCCGGCGCCGCGCAGGCGCAGGCCGATCGCTACATCACTGCGTATCTTGCCGATGCCCATCCGCAGCGCCGCGCGGAGTTTCTCGCCGGTTTAGCGGATCTCGACCGGCGCTGCCGCTCCGCGTACAGCTGCGATTTCATTCGCGCGACGGCGGAGCAGCAGACGGCGCTCGTCGAGCGACTCGACCCTCCGTTCTTCGCACAGATCAAGATGTTGACCATCACCGGCTACTACACGTCGCGGCTCGTCAGCGAGGAGCTGGCGCGATGAGGCAGTTCGATGCAGTGATCGCCGGCTCCGGAGCCACCGGCGGATGGGTGGCGATGCAGCTCGCACAGGCGGGCATGCGCATCGCGGTGGTCGAAGCAGGCCGGGCGCTCGATCCCGATCGCGACTACACCGACGGCAAGCGCCCGTATGAGTTTCCGTTGCGCGGCGATGCGCCACGTGCCGCGTTCGAAGCGCAGCCGGTCCAGCGGCGCTGCTTTCACTACGACGGGACGACGCACCATTTCTTCATCAATGACAACGAGCATCCGTACACGACACCGACGGACCGGCCGTTCTACTGGATTCGGGGGAGGCACGTCGGCGGAAAATCGCTGATGTGGGCGCGGCAGAGCTACCGCTTCAGCGACCTCGACTTTCGTGCCGCGTCGCGCGACGGATTCGGCGGGGACTGGCCGCTCGGCTACGACGACCTCGCGCCGTACTACGAGCGGGTCGAGCGATTCATCGGCGTCAGCGGCCGCACCGAGGGGCTCGCGCAGTTGCCGGATGGAGCGTTTCTTCCGCCGATGGAACTGACGATCGGTGAGGAGCTCCTGCGCACGCACGTGCGCGAAGCGTTCGGCCGCACCGTCACCATCGGCCGGGCCGCCGTGCTCACGCGCGATCACAACGGACGTGCGGAGTGCCGTTCGTGCGGTGCCTGTTCGCGCGGCTGCCGCACGCGGTCGTATTACAGCAGTCCCGCCAGCACGCTGCCCGCCGCAGCCGTGACCGGCCGCATGACCCTCGTGCCGAACGCGATCGTCAGTCATGTCGTCGCCGAAGACGGCGGCCGGTGCCGAGGCCTCCATTACGTCGATCGCATCACGCGTGCACAGCGCGAGATCCGGGCGAAGGTCGTCATCCTCTGCGCCTCGACGCTCGAATCGACGCGCATTCTGCTCAACTCCGGCGGTCTCGCGAATTCGAGCGGTGTGCTCGGGCACTACCTCATGGACCACGTCATGGGCGGCGGCGCATCCGGAACGCTGCCCGTGCTTCGCAATGTGCGCGACACACGCGCCGACCGTCCGAACGGAATCTATATCCCGCGATTTCGCAACCTCGACGACGCACGCAGCCGCTTCCTCCGTGGATATGCGTTTCAAGGCTCCGCGCATGAGAGCAAGTGGGCGCACGCGTACGGGATGCCGGGATTCGGATTGGCATTCCGGCGTGCGGTCCAAGAAAACCATCCCTGGAACATCTCGCTGACCGGATTCGGCGAATGCCTCCCGCGCTTCGAAAACTTCTGCGCGCTCGATCGCCAGATCGAGGACGCGTGGGGCATCCCGGTGCTGCGGATCAGCGCGGCATTCGGCGACAACGAGCACGCGATGGTCGACGACATGGTTACGTCCGCCGCCGAGATGCTCGACGCGGCGGGGGCGGAGCACGTCCGTCCGGTTGCCGAGATCTCCGTTCCCGGACTCGCCATTCACGAGACCGGCACCGCGCGCATGGGACACGATCCCAAAACCTCGGTGCTCAATCCGTGGCTGCAAACGCACGACGTGCGCAATCTCTTCGTCATGGACGGTTCCTGTTTCCCGTCCTCGCCATGTCAAAACCCAACCCTGACGATGCTCGCGCTCGCGGCGCGGGCCTGCGATCGACTGATCGATGACTATCGCGCCGGTCGCATCTGAGGAGGCACTATGCGGACGCTACTCGCGATGTTCCTTGTGGCCGCTGCGGTTGCGGCGGAAGCGGCGGAAGACACTTTCGTTCTGCAGTCCGGCGTGCGGTTTCGCGCTGTTCCGGAGGGTGGACGGCGGAGAGCGATGGGACGGGCGGAGCGTTATCAGACCGGCGACACCGTGCGGCTCTCCGTCACCGATCGCGAGAATCCTTTCAAGATCGCCGGCGCAACATTGCGCATCCGTTCGCTCTCCACCGGCTACGACTCCGGCGAACAGCGGCTCACCTTCGAGCACGATGGACGCTCGCTCTATTACCAGTGGCGTACCGCGACGCTGAAGCCCGCGGGCGACTATCACGTGTCGGCGACGATCGAGCTCAAAGGCGGACTGGCTGCATCGAAGGAGCTCGACCTCGCGCTCCATCCTGTGATCGTCGAAGAGACGGTGCTGCATCGCACGACCGATCTCTTTCTGCCGTTCTGGAATTTCGGACTGCGCATGGCGCGGCAGTTTCGCTATGAATCGATGTATGGCATTTACAAAGGCCCGCTCGGCTGGGGTTGGGCGCACGCGTACGGCGTCGTGCTGAGTGAATCGACCGATGGCTCACTCGCGTTTTTCGATACCGCCAGCGGCCGCAGCGGCTACTACCGGCCGGTCGCGCCCGGCCGCTATGAATCGGCGCCGGGCGATGACAGCCGTCTCACGCGCGATCCCGATGGCACGTTCAATCTGCGGATGCCGGACGGATTCCTCTGGCACTTTCAGAATGACCTTCGTCCCGCATTTCTGCAGGATGCGCGCGGCAAACGCGTGACGCTCTCGTACACCGGCGGCAGATTGAGTGCGGCGATCGACGGCAGCGGACAGCGCCTCGACCTCACGTACGACGAACGGGATCGCATCGTGCTCGTCGCCGATTCCGCCGGACGCAATGTCGCGTACACCTACGACGCCGCCGGCAATCTCGAGCGATTCCGCGATGCCGCGGGGCAGCTCACGCGATATCAGTACGACGATCGCCATCGCCTGATGCAGGTCCTCTTTCCGGACGGGCGCGTGCAGACGTTCGAGTACGGCGACTACGGCCGCTTGTCGCGCATGACCGGCGAGCGCGGCGCGACGACGTACAGCTATGACGCCGGCAACGACAACTTCGGCGATCGCACGATCGCAGACGGCATGGGCCGCCGCGTGCGCGAGCTCAGTCGCGGCGACGGTTTTCTGAGCGAGTCGCACGACGCGGCGGGGAATGTCGTCGCCCGCGAGTACGACGCCGAATTCCGGCTCGCGCGCGTGATCGATGCGAACGGCTCTGCGTGGACGTATGCGTCCGATGTCGACAAAGGCACGGCGCAGATGACGAATCCGCTGCAGCAGAAGATCGCCATCTCGTTTTCTCCCGACGATCGCCAGGTGACGAGACTCACCGATGAAAAAGGCGCCGGCACGACCTACGGCTACTTCGGCGGCGAATGGGAATCGACATTGTGGGCCGATGGAAAGAGCGACCGGCGCCGCATCAGCAACGACGGCACGGCACAGATCGAAGAGCGGACGCAGCGGAACGGTCAGACGAATCGCTACTTCCGTGATGCGCGCGGCCTGATCGTCCGCAAAGAGCTGTATGACGGCTCGGTGATCCAGTACGCGTGGAACCGCCAGGGCAGGATGATCTCCGCCGGTCCGATCGCGATGGAGTACGACGTGCCCGGCCGCCTCATCACCGTCACGTATCCCGGTTCGCGCATCTTTCGCTACGAATACGACGAGCGCTCGAGGAACACGAAGACCACCAATCCCGACGGCGTCGTGCTGGCGTACAAGTACGACGATGCGGGCCGGCTGAAGCAGATCGTTCGCGACGGAGTGGTGCTCGCCGCGTACGACTACAACGGCGCGGCGCAGCGCACGCGGCGATCGCTCGGCGGCGTAGCGAACACCGATTACGAATATGACGTGGCGGGCCGCCTGACCGGCGTCATCAACGGTGCGATTTCGTCGTGGCGATACGAGCTCGATGCGAACGGCGCGCGCATTCGCGAGACCGGTCCGGAAGGGGAGCGGCGCTTTCGCTATGACCTGGCCGGCCGCCTCACCGGCGCGGGCTCGGAGTCATTCGAGTACGACGCGGCCGGCAACCGCACCGCGGCAGGCGTTGTTTACGCGAGCAACAACCTCGATCAATACACGGCGATCGGCGACGACGCCGTCACGCACGATACGAATGGCAACCTCGCCGCGTGGCGTGGCGCGCACTACGACTACGATCCCGAAAACCGCCTGATCGCAGTGCACCTCGCGGATGGGAGCTCCGTCGCCTACAGCTACGACGCGCTCGGCCGCCTCCATTCGCGCAGCGATGCCGCCGGCAGCGTGACGTATCTCTGGGACGGCGCGCAGATCGCCATCGAAGAAGATGCATCGCATCAGACGCTGCGCACGTACACGTGGGGCGAGCGGATCGATGAGCCGCTCGAAATGCGCGCAGGTGCGATACGCCGCCTGTTTCTGCAGGACGCGATCGGCAACGTGACGGAGCTCGCCGATGGGAACGGAACAGTGGTCGAGCGGCACCGCTATCGCGCGTTCGGCGAGCCGGCCGGCGATTCCGGGACGAGCCCGTTTCTGTTCACCGGCACGATGTATGACCGTGCGACGCGGCTGCACTACCTGCGGGCGCGCTGGTACTCGGCGGAGATGGGGCGATTCATTCGTTTCGATCCGATCGGCGCGGCCGGAGGGGTGAATCTCTACGCCTACGCAGCGAATGATCCGGTGAATCGCAGCGATCCATTCGGGACGTGCGGAGGACAAGGAGGCGGCGCGGGCGGATGGGGCGGCGGCGGTGGTCCTCACGCGATGACCGACGCACAGCTGCAGCAACTCGCCGAGCAGTTGAACACCGGCGGTCACGATCGGGATCCGGTCTTTGGCGACAACCAGCCGTGGTGGAACCTGCCGCCATGGTAGCGGCTCGCGCGGAGCCCAAGTCCTCCGCGATGTACGTCTCCATCGTCCTCTTCTACCTCGCCTGCGCAGCGACGCTGAATCCTCGTCTGCTCCATCTCTTCACCGCGAGCGCCGGCGTCACGGGCAATCTCCTTGTCGCGCTCTTCATCCTGCAGCTGAACATCTTCTGGATCTTCGGCGGCTACTACTTTCTCCTCGGTGTATTCACGCCGATCGACCGCATGCTTCGTCCGCCGAGGCCGTCGGCGCGGCGCTGCGGGCCGGCGGTCGCGATGCTGTACACGACCATGAACGACTTTCAGGAAGACGCGGCGCTCTCCTGTCTCGAACAGGACTACACATCTGCGCATCTCTTCATCCTCGACGACAGCGTCGACATCGAAAGTCGCGCCGCCATCGACGCGTTCGGCGCTCGCCACGCCGGCAGCGTGACCGTCGTCCGCCGCGAAGACCGTCATGGCTTCAAGGCCGGCAGCATCAACTCCGCCCTGCGGAAGCACGTCCGGGACTTCCCATACTTTCTCGTCGCCGATGCCGACAGCGTCCTGCCGCGCGACTTCGTCTCGTCACTCATTCCGTACTTCGACCTCGGCGACGACATCGCATGGGTGCAGGGAAGCCATGCTCCGAATCCGGCGCAGAAGAGCCCCTGCGCGCGTGACATGGCACTCGGCATTCTGCCGCTATGGGAGATCTACTACGGCCCGCGCAACCGCTTCGGCAACGTCGTGTTCATGGGCCACGGCGGCATCATTCGCTACGACGTCTGGCAGGAGGCGGGCGGATTTCCGGAGATCGTCTCGGAGGATCTGGCGTTCAGCACGAGGGCGGGCGTGCTCGGATATCGAGGGTATTTCGCGCATGACGTCGTCAGCTTCGAGGATTTTCCGATCGGATATCGCCAGCTTCGCCGGCAACAGGCGCGCTACGTCAAAGGCGTCTGCGAGTACCTGCATCGCGAATCCGGACGATATCTGCGCGCGCGCAACGTCCACTGGTTCGAAAAACTCGACGTGGTGTTGTCGTGCGGCACGCTTTTCCTGCCCGCGCTCGTCCTCTGCTTCATGATCACGTTCTGTCTGCTCGTCCCGCTGCGATTCGGCATCTGGGCGGAGATGACCCTGCAAATCGCGGGACGCGACGTCTCAACGATCCCGGCACTCCTTCTCGGCGGCGGATTTCCCGAGCTCTGGAACTGGCCCTACTTCGCCGTCACCGCGCTCTGCACGCTGGCGCCGGTTCTCGGCTGCTTCAGCGTCATGGCGCGTTACCCGATCCGCGGCACGAAGATGTTTCTCATGTCGGGTGTGCCGTACATGTCGCTCCTCGTCATGATCACCGCTTCGATCGTGTCGTATCTCCTGTCCCATCGCGCCGTCTTTCTCGTCACCGGCGACCGGTGGGGCGTCGATCCGCGAAGTTATCCGCGTGGTTTCTCGCCGGCGATGCACATCGTCGAGCGCATCGGCGCCGAGGACAGCATCACGCGCATCGCCGAGCTCGTGCTCGGCATCGCGTTCACGGCGTTGTGCATCCTGACCGTCAACGTCAGCCTGATGTCGTTCGGTCTCGCGCTCGTCCTCGGACCGCTGCTGTCGCGCGTGCGATGGGAGGCACCGTTGATCCGTCCGTTGCTCTTCATGCCGTTCGTCTTCGTTTGCGCCGGACTGCTGCTCGGCGGAATGAACGTCGCGTCGGCGCAGGGCGTCACCATGTCCGTCCTTTTCTTTCATTTCTGACTGCCGCTTACAATCGCGTTTGTGATGCGCCCGGCCAACGCCGTCGTCGCGGTCGTGGACGACGAAGAAAACATCCGCGAGACGGTCGGCTTTGCGTTGCGCCGCGAGGGCTATCCGGTCGAGCTGTACGCGCATGGCGGCGAAGCGTGGGAATCGTTTCGGCAGAAACTTCCCGGGCTCGTCATCCTCGACATTCTCATGCCGGAGATGGACGGGCTCGAGCTCTGCCGCAAGATCCGCTCGATCTCCGAATCGATCCCGATCATCTTTCTCACCTCGCGCGACGAAGAGCTCGATCGCGTGCTCGGCCTCGAGATCGGCGCCGACGATTACCTCTGCAAGCCGTTCTCGATGCGCGAGCTCCTGGCGCGGGTGAAAGTGCTGTTCCGCCGCGCGGCGCTCGATCAGGGACGGAGCACGA
>DATEZA010000100.1:0-3402 GCA_035255945.1 Thermoanaerobaculia bacterium | reverse complement strand
TGGAAGAGGTCGAGCACGCCCGGCTCGAGGCGCTTCGTCTCGATGCCGAGGTCGTGGCAGATCTTGCGGATGAAATGCTCGGCGAGCAGCGGGACGTCGTCCTTGCGCTCGCGCAGCGGCGGAAGGATCAGCGGAATGATGTTCAGGCGGTAGTACAGATCCTCGCGAAACGTCCCGTCCTCGATCGCCCGTTCCATGTCGAGGTTCGTCGCGGCGATGATCTTCACGTCGCTCTTGATCGTCTGCGTGCCGCCGACGCGCTCGAATTCCTTGTCCTCGACGACGCGCAGCAGCTTTGCCTGCATCGACAGATTGATCTTGCCGATCTCGTCGAGGAAGATCGTGCCGCCGTTCGCCAGCTCGAAGCGTCCGAGCTTGCGGCGATCGGCGCCGGTGAACGCGCCTTTTTCGTGTCCGAACAATTCCGATTCGGCGAGCGTCTCCGGCAGCGCGGCGCAATTGAACTTGATGAACGGACCGTTCCGGCGCGGCGAGACGTTGTGAATGATGCGTGCGATGAGGCCCTTGCCCGTGCCCGATTCGCCGCGCAGCAGCACCGTCGAATTGCCCGACGCCGCCTTGCGGATCGAGAACTGGATCTTCGCCACCACTTCCGATTGTCCGACCACCGAGTCGAGGTGCTTTTCCATCAGCACTTCGCGGCGGAGCGTCTCGTTCTCCAGTGACAGCCGCGTGCGCGCTTCCTCCAGCTCCTCGTACAGACGCGCGTTCTCAATCGCGATCGCGGCCTGATCGGCGAACGCTTCGAGGAACGAGAGGTCCTTCTGCGAGAAGAGATGCCGCGCCTGCCGATGATCGACATAGATCGCGCCGGCGATGCGGTCGCGGATGATCAGCGGCACGCATAGGATCGAGAGGATGTTCTCCGCGATCACCGACTCCGACTCGGTGAAGCGCGAATCGGCGCGCGCATCGGCGGACATGATCGACTGCCCGCCCTGAATGACTTCCTTGACGATCGACTGCGGCGAACGCTTCGAATCGCCCGCATCTTCATTGATGTTGCGCACCACGCGCGTGCGCAGGTGCGACGTGATCGGATCGAGCAGCAGGATCATGCCGCGCTCGGCGCGCAGACGGCGGATCGCGACGTCGAGTACGCGATTCAGCACCTCTTCGAGATTCAGCGTCGAGTTGATGATCTTGACCACTTCATACAACCCGACGACGTTCTGATCCGGGGCTTTGCCGACCGGCTTGATGCGGAACAACGCGCCGCGCGCGCGCTCCAGATCGTGCGACGCCTCGAGCCGCTCGAAGATGCGGATCGCGCTGCGGATCGTGACCGTCGCTTCGTCCGGCTCATCGCGCAATAGTCCGACGTCGAACAGGAGGCGCGCCAGCTCGTACGGCGTGTCGAGCTCTTCGAACGTCGCGCGCGCCGACTCGAACTTCTGCGCGGCCCCTTCGCGATCGCCCTGGAAGTAGAGCAGCTTCCCCCACATCCAGTCGTTCTTCGCCAGATTGAATCGGTCGCCTAGTTCTTTCGCGTACTTCTGTCCGAGCTCCGCGTGTTTCGCCGCTTCCTCGATCTTCTGCTGGCGGAACAGCAGGCTCGCGTTCGCGGTGTGCGCACGCGCGAGGCCCTGCACGGTGTGGTTCTGCTCGAAGATCTCCATCGCCCGCGCGAGGTGCTTCTGCGATTCGAGCATGTTCTCGCGCTCGTCCTCGATGTTGGCGAGGATGTACGAAGCCTCGGCGATGAGATCTTCATCGCGTGCGCGTTCCGCGGCGAGCAACGCTTTCTGTCCGTATTCGAGCGCGCGGGCGATGTCGCCCTTCTTGTTCGTCAGTCGCGACAGCGGCACGTACACCGATGCGCGCGAAGCACGCGCTTCATCGAAGCCTTCGAGCTTGATGCAGCGGTTGTAGTGCGTCAGCGCTTCATTCCAGCGGCCGACCGCCTCCAGCGCTTCGCCGAGGTTCTCGCGGGCCAGCGCTTCGTTTTCGAGCGCGCCGATCTTTTCGTCGATGCGCACGCTCTTCTCGAAGTAAGTCGCGGCCGCGTGGAAGTTGCCGCGGCTGAACTCGACGATCCCGACATTGTTGTATGCGGTGACCAGATCCCACAGATCGCCTTCCGCTTCCGACAGTTCGAGGTTCTGCTTGAAGTAACGGAGCGCGGTGTCCCAGTCGCCGAGTTTCCAGAGCGTGTTGCCGAGGTTCGTTCCAGCCACCTTCTTCAGCTGATCGGAGCCGATCTTCACGCCGATGGCCACAGCTTCCATCAGGATGTCGCGCGACTTCTGCCAATCGCCCGCGGCAAACTCCAGCACGCCGAGCATGTTCTTGACGTAGCCGTGGACGATCGTCGGCTCCATCGGCTCGAGAATGGCACGCGCCCGCTCGGCCGACTCTCTCGCGCCGTCGAGATCGTCCTTTTCCTTGTAGAGCCAGGCCATGCGGTTGAGCAGCTCCGCCACTTCGACCGGCTCCTCGAGCTTTTCGAAGATCGCCTGGGAGCTCTGGAAATACGACAGCGCCGCATCCTGCTCGCCGCGCTTGGTCAGCACCTTGCCGATCTTCTTCATCACCCGTGCGACGTCGCCGTTCGGTTTGTCGTCGCGATGCCGCGCCTGGATGCTCTTCAGCAGGAACTGGAACGACTGCATCGCCGAGCGATAGTCGTCGTTGCGGTAGTACGAATCGGCGAGCTTCTCGCGCACTTCCGCTTTGTGCGCTTCGTCGACGCCGGCGAGATCCATCAGCTCGAGTGCGGAGCGATAGAACTCCGTCGCCTCCGCCTGCGCGAGCGTGCGCGATGCGATGTCGCCCGCTTCGATCGAGTAGCGAATCCCCTTCTCCGCATCATTCGCCCGCGCGAAGTGATACGCGATCTGGCCGACCAGCTGCGATTCGCCCGCGAGCAGCAGCGCTTCGAGCGCATTGCCGACGCGGTGATGCAGCTCCGTGCGGCGGCGATCGTTCATCGTGTTGTAGACCGCGTCGCGCAGCTGGATCTGCGGGAAGTGAATCGTCTTGCCGTCCGTCGATTCGTCGAGGAGATTCTGCGCGATCAGCTGCCGCGCGATCTGGTACGTCTCTTCCGCATCGAGGTCCGAGATCTGCGTCAGCAACTCCAGCGAGCTGACTTCGCCGCACGTCGCCGCGACTTCGAGCAGCGCGCGCTGACGCGGCGCGAGCGCATCGACTCTCTCCAGCAGAATCGACGCGGCGCCGCTCGGAATCCGCAGCGCGCGCAGCCGTTCGAGATCGACCGACCATCCGTTCGGTGCCCACTGCAGATGGTTGTGCGTGATGAGGTAATCGATGATGCGCCGGATGTTCAGCGGCGAGCCTGCCGACTCCCACAGCATCCAGCGCACGAACTCGTCGGTGACGTTCTGTTCGCCGAGGAGCGACTGGATGTGCTCGCGCACG
>DATEZA010000099.1:0-17999 GCA_035255945.1 Thermoanaerobaculia bacterium | reverse complement strand
CTCTCGCACGCGCGGCCATGCCGCGCGAGGTGACGGGCGGCATGGCCGCCCTACGAAGAAGCAGCGGCGGCATGGCCGCCGCACTCCGGCAACGAAGACAGATACCGAGGAGTGCGTAACGGGCGCGCATGTCGGATAATCGCGCCCCGATGCCTCCAGCCCGCCTCATCCTCGAAGATGGAACTGTCTACGAGGGCACCTCGTTCGGCTCGACCGCAAACACGATCGGCGAGGTCGTCTTCAACACGTCGCTCACCGGCTACCAGGAGATCGCCACCGATCCGTCGTACCGCTTCCAGATCGTGGTGATGACCTATCCGCACATCGGCAACTACGGCGTCGAGAAAGTGGTGCAGCAGAGCGAGACGCCGCAGGTCGCGGGATTCGTCGTGCGCGATGCGATTGCCGAGCCGTCGAATCCGCACGCCGAGATGTCGCTCTCCGATTACTTCGCGAGCACGAACATCAGCGCGATCCAGGGCATCGACACGCGCGCGTTGACCCGCCGCATCCGCAACGAAGGGGCGATGCGCGGCATGATCACGACCGAGGTCGAGCGCAGCGTTGACGACATCGTGGCGGAGATCCGCCGCGCGCCGTCGATGTCGGGACTTGATCTCGTCCAGCGCGTGACGGCGCTGCGTCCGTATGCCTTCGACGAGAACGCCCCCGGCGCGCGCCGCCGCGTCGCGGTCTACGACTTCGGCGTGAAGCGCGACATCCTCCGCCAGCTCTCACGCCAGAACTGCGACGTGACGGTCTACCCCGCGACGACCCACGCGCAGGAGATTCTCGACAAGCAATTCGACGGCGTGCTGCTGTCGAACGGTCCCGGCGATCCGGAGCCGGTCACCTACGCGCAGGAGAACATCCGCCAGCTGATCGGCAAGCTCCCCATCTTCGGCATCTGTCTCGGTCACCAGCTCCTCGGCCTCGCCCTCGGCGGCCGCACGTACAAGCTCAAGTTCGGACATCGCGGCGGCAATCACCCGGTCAAGGACCTGCGCAGCGGACGCATCGAGATCACCGCGCAGAATCACGGCTTCTCCGTCGATCCCGATTCTCTCAGCGAGAACGATGTCGAGTTCACGCACATCAATCTCAACGATCAGACGCTCGAAGGTTTTCGCCACAAACGCGAGCCGGTCGTCGCAGTGCAATACCACCCCGAGGCCGCGCCGGGACCGCACGATTCGTTTTATCTGTTCGATGACTTCATGCGCATGATCGAGGAGTGGCGTCCGCGCCAGCCGTGAGTCCGCTCGAGATCACTGCCGCCTCGATCCTGATGATCAGCGTCGTGCTGAGCGCACGCGAGAACATCTGGTCGTGGCCGACGGCGATCATCGGCGTCGCGATGTACATCGTCGTCTGCTACGACGCGAAGCTCTACGCCGACATGGGGCTGCAGTTCATCTACGTGGTGATCAACATCTACGGATGGTGGGAATGGCTCCACGGCGGGAAGGACAAGGGTGAACTGCATGTGTCGAAAGCACCGCTGCGCATCCTGATCGCCGGTTCGGTCGTGGCGCTCGCCGGCACCGCTGCATTTGGCTATTTCTTCCAGCGCTACACCCCCGCGTCGTTCCCCTTCGCCGATTCCGCGCTCTCGTGCTTCAGCCTCCTCGCGCAGTACCTCATGGCCCGCAAGTACCTCGAGAACTGGTACCTCTGGATCGCTGTCGACGTGTTCTACGTGCCGATGTATATGGCCAAACACCTCTACCCGACGGCGATCCTCTACGCCGCCTTCATCGCGCCATGCGTGATGGGTGTGGTGCAGTGGCAGCGGGCAATGAACGGCGTAAGAGCGACCGCGTGATGGCGACGATCACGGCTGAAGCAGAAGTTCAGCGTCTGCCCTTCAGCGGCGGCCGTCATGGCGCGATCGCCGCGCGCGCAGGCGCACACCTCGCGGCGTACGCCCAACAACACGGAGACGGCGTGACCCTCGCGGCGGGCACAGGCTTCATTCTCGGCCACGATCCGGACAAATTGCGCACCGCCGACGTTGCGTTTGTGCGCAAGGACCGCTGGAACGATCCGGAGGGCTTTTTCGAAGGAGGACCGGATCTCGTAATCGAGGTCATTTCGCCCGACGAGACCTACATGGATGTCGATGACAAGATTCACGATTGGCTTTCGGGCGACACCCGGATCCTGATCCTCATCGATGTGCGAACGCAGACCGCCGTCATCCACCGCTCGCTCAACGGGATCTCCCACATCGACATCACCGGCTCCCTCGACGCCGGCGACGTGATTCCCGGCTGGACCCTTCCTCTCCGCGACCTATTCGTGTCGTAGCGCCTCGATCGGATTGAGTCGCGCCGCGCGGTACGACGGCACGATCGTCGCCACGAACGACACCGCCAGCGAGAAGCCCGCGATGATCGCAAGATCCATCGCGCGGGTGACGAACGGGATCGACGACACGAAGTACACCTCCGCGATCTCCGGCGGGAACGACACGAGCTTGAAGCGCGTGATGATCCAGCAGACCGCGGTGCCGAGGATGATGCCGGTCGCGGTGCCGGCGCAGCCCACCATCGAGCCGTACCAGACGAACACGCGCGCAACCGTCTTCCGCTCCGCGCCCATCGACGCCAGGATGCCGATCTCCTTCCGCTTCTCGTGCACGGTCATGATCAGGGTCGACACGATGTTGAACGTCGACACGAACACGATCAGCCCGATCACGATGAACAGCACGATCTGCTGAATCTTCAGCATCGAAAACAGCGGCCGGTTCAGATCGCGCCAGTCGCTCACCGCGTAGTGATGATCGGTGCGGCGATCGATCTCCTTCACCACCTCATCGATCACCGCGGCCGGCGCGAGCTTCACCTCGACCAGATTCGCGGCGCCCGGCATTCCGGTCAGCCGCTCCGCCTCGCGCAGATCGATGAACAGCCAGCGCGCGTCGTATTCGTAAAAGCCGGTGTCGAAGACGTTCGTCACGACGAATGACGCGGTGCGCGGCATGAACGTCCCGCCGTGATCGGCGGGCACGGTGACGCTGATCGATGAGCCCTTCTTCACGCCGAGCTTCTGCGCCATGTACTTCCCGACCGCGACGCCGTTCTCCCCTTCCGGCGTCTCGAACTTCTTCAGCGGACCGACGATCTTCGCCAGCATCTGCGACGTCGCCGCGCGCCCCGGGTCGATCCCCTTCAGCGTGACCTCGGAGCCGTTCGCATTCGACTCCGTCGTGACCAGTGCGATCTTGAACACCACCGGCGACGCCTCCGCGATACCTGGCGTCGTCTCCAGCGTGTGCAGCAGCTGCGGCGTCTCCGTGATCGGCCCGCCGACGGAGTAAACGTAAATCTCCGCGTTGCCGCCGAGGAGCTTCGTTTGCAGGTCGCGTCGATACCCGGTCATCAACGCCATCGAGATGACGAGCGCCATCACGCCGATGACCAGTCCGAGGATGGAGACCATCCCGACCGCCGACACGAGCGCGTCGGTGGGACGGCGGAGATAGCGCCACGCGATGGTGCGCGCGAGGTTCATGCGGCGGCTTCGCTCCGCCGCGCCTGCAAATGCGCCAGCCATCCGCCGAACAGACCCATGACCGGCATGGCGATGACTCCGAGCACGAGCCAGATCCTCGGCGTATGCGAGGGACGCCCCAGAGACACCAGCCACGACAGCAGCTCCGGCAGCGTCGTTGCCAACAGACCGTTGAGGATCTCCGCCCGCTTCGCCAGCACACCAGCGATGTACGCGCCAAGGATGCTGCAGCCGCAGCCGAGCACGAACTGCAGCGTGCGGACGGGCGTGGTGTGCGTCGCGTCGAGCAGCCGTTGGTGCCGATGCGTGACCACGAAACAGATCATGATGACGAACGAGAACGTCAGCGTCGTGCCGAAATCGATGATCGCGCCGGCGAGCACCGCGAGTGGAGAGACTTTTTCCATCCCTACTCCCGCGTAATCCTTCCCTCGATCGCCGTCGTGATCGTCTTGTCCGGCAGCGCTGCGATCGTCGCCTCCGTCGCCTTCCGATAATCGAACGCCGTCCGGTCCGCCGGCTGCGGCAGCAGCTTCGGCTTCGCCGGATTCGACGGATCGAACAGCGTGAAGCCGTCGCCTGCGCCGAAGTTGTAGATGTAATCGATCGTGCCGACCGTGTACGTCGCCTTCGGATCGAGCGGCTTGCCGTTGATCAGCACACTCGTCACCGCGCCCTTACCGTCGACCACGCGGTACTTCAGCTGAATGCCCGACACCTGCAGGAATCGCCCGTCGCCCGCATCTGCACGCGAAACGCCGTTGTTCAGAATGTCGAGTAATTGCGAACCGGTCACCGGGAAAGAAACGACATTGTTCGAGTAGTAGAAAATCCCTTCCATGTCGTACGTGCGCACCGGACCGGGCGGGATGTTGTCGTTGATGCGAATCCCGCCGCCGTTCATCAGCCCGATGTCCGTATGCATCCACTCGCGCGCGACATCCGCAAGAAAATTGCCGAGCGCCGATTCGCGTCCACGCACCACCGGCTCGACGCCTTCCAGCAGATTCTTCGTCGATCCGATCTGCGCGTTCGGTCCGAGCTTTCCCTCCAGCGCCTTCAACCAGCGCTGCACCTCGGCATCCACATCCGGATCCTTCGCGATCGTCGTATCGAGGAACACCCGCTTCGTCGTGATCTGAGGATCGCCGGTCTCCGGCACCACCACGTCCCACACGATCACGCTCCGCGCATCCGCATCGCCCTTCGCAATCTTCGTCTTGCCGACCGTCTTCTCCATGTACTGATGATCGTGACCGCCGGCGATGAACGCGATCTGCGGAAACTTCTGCGCGAGCGTGATGTCGTCGTCCAGGTCCTCGTGCGTGAGGCCGACGATCAGCTGCGCGCCGTCCTTCTGCAGTTGATCGATCGCCGCCTGCACATCCGCGAATCGCGCGTTCTGATCCGTGAAATCGACCTTGAAGTAATCACCGCTACCGCTGTCGGTCGTCAGTCCGAAGATGCCGAGCGACACGCCGGCGACCTTCACTTCGATCATGTTGTTGACCGTCTTCAATCGCGTCGCGAACGTCTGCGTGCACTTGCCGCCGTGGCAGTAGTGCACGTTCGACGACACCCAGCGGAAGTCCGACTCCGCGAGGCGGCCCAGCGCATACAACGGATCCGATTTCTCGAGCTCGTGATTGCCGATCGTCGCGTACATCGCGTCATCGAACTTCGACGCATCGCCGTCGAGCATGTTGAGCACGCGGATCATCGCCTCGGCATTGAGGTACTTGCTCATCACTGACGGAAAGAGCAGGTCGCCCGCATGCATCACCAGCACCGGTGTGCCGTCCTTCCCGAGCTCCTTGCGCAGCGTGCGCACACGCGCGAGTCCGCCCGTGTTGCCGTTCTCCAGTCCTTCGATTTTGTAGACATCGTTCAGTTGCAGAACGATGAAGTGCCGGTCCGCGCCGAGCGCTGCAGTTGTTGCAAAAAGGAAAAGAGCGAGTGCGATTCGCTTCATGTCTAATGCACCCCCATGCGCCGTTTGATGATCCCGTTCATTCTCGCCGCACTGCCGGTTTTTGCCGCACCGATTCAGAGCCCGTCGCAATTCCTCGGCATCGACGTCGGCGCCGATCGCGTGCTCGCCGATTACAAGCAGATCGTTTCGTACTTCCGCGCGCTCGATGCCGCCTCGCCGCGCGTGCAGGTCGAAGACCTCGGCAAGACCACGCTCGGCAACGACTTCATCATGGCCATCATCTCATCCGAGGCGAACATGAAGGATTTGCCGCGGATCAGGGAGATCGCGAAGCGGCTCGCCGATCCGCGCGGACAATCGGATGCGGAGCTCGAAGCGCTCGCGCGCGAAGGCAAAGCGATCGTCCTCGTGACGTGCAACATTCACTCGACCGAGATCGCGTCGAGCCAGATGGCGATGGAGTGGGCTTACGCGCTCGCGACGGCGACCAATGACGAGACGAAGCGGCAGCTCGACAACGTCGTGCTGCTGCTCGTGCCGTCGCTCAATCCCGACGGCCAGATCATGGTCACCGACTGGTACCGCAAATACGTCGGCACGAAGTACGAAGGCGGACGCTTGCCGGGCCTTTATCACCATTACGTCGGCCACGATAACAATCGCGACTGGTTCATGCTCACGCAGGTGGAAACGCAGGAGATGAGCCGCGCGATCTACCACGAGTGGTATCCGCAGGTCTTCGTCGACGAGCACCAGATGGGCACCGACGGACCGCGCATGTTCATCCCGCCGTTCGCCGATCCGGTCGATCCCGACGTGCATCCGCTCATCTGGCGCGAGGTCAACATCATCGGCTCGAACATGGCGTTTCGCCTCGAGCAGGCGAACAAATCGGGCCTGATCTACGGCTACTCGTTCGATGCGTACTGGCTCGGCGGCACGCGCAACACGGGCTGGTGGAAGAACATCACCGGACTGCTGCTCGAGACTGCGTCGGCGAAGATCGCCACGCCGGCTCGCGTCGAATCGACGGAGCTGCGCGGCGGCGTGAAAGGTCTCGTCGACTACAAGCCGACGATCAATCATCCGCATCCGTGGCCAGGCGGCGTCTGGCGGATGCGCGACATCATGGACTATGAGCGCATCGCCTCGGACGCATTGCTCGAGACCGCATCCGATCGCCGCCTCGATCTGCTGCGCGATCTCACCACACGCGCACGTGCAGCCGTCGCGAGCGCGACGCCGGGCGAGGCGTATCGCATTCCTGCCGAACAACACGATCGCGGCACCGCCGACAAGATGGTCGCGCTGCTGCTCGAGCACGGCGTCGAGATCCGCAAAGCACCGAACGGCGATTACTGGATTCCGATGGCGCAGCCGTATTCGAAATTCGTCACCGAGATGCTCGAGCCGCAGCACTATCCCGAGGTGCGGCTGCAGCCGGGAAAAGAAATCCTGCGGCCGTACGATGTCGCGACGTGGACGCTGCCGCTCGCGATGGGCGTGACCGTCGAGCACACGGCGATTCCGCGCAACACCGAAGCGGTGACGAGCATCAAGCCTGTCGCCGATTCGATCGCGCAGAAGCTCGCGAAGCTCGACAAGAAGCCGCGCGTCGCGATCCTCAATCCGTGGGGCGGCGCGCTCGATGAAGGATGGACGCGCTGGCTGCTCGATCAGTACGGACTCAAGCCCGCGTCGCTGCGTCCGAATGAAGTGAAGTCGCCGCTCGCATTCGATGTCTTCATCCTTCCGGACGCCGAGCCATCGCGCCGCACCGAGGAGGGAGCGATGAAGTACACCGATGAATTTCCGCCCGAATATCGCGGCAATCTGTCGGCAGACGTCCTCCGCTCGTTCGTCAGCGACGGCGGCACGCTGATCGCCCTCGGGCGCGGCACCGATTACGTCATCGAGCAGTTCAACATCCCGGTGCGCAACGTGCTCGCACACGCAAAGCCGGACGAGTTCTCCGCACCCGGCTCGCTCGTGCGCATCAACATCGCGGCCGGCCATCCGGTGACCGAAGGCATGCCGCGCGAGAATGCGGCCTTTGTGGACGAACCGATCGCGTTCGAGACGACGATGCCCGGCTCCGAGATGCAGCGCTGGGTGCTCGCGTCGTATCCGGAAGAGTCGCGTGACGTCCTGCTGTCAGGATGGATCAACGGCGCCGACAAGCTCACGCGCAAAGCCGCGGCGGTGGCGATGACGTACGGCAAAGGACGCATCGTGCTGTTCGGATTTCACCCGCAGCATCGCGGCCAGACACACGCCACGTTCCCCCTGCTGTTCAACGCGATCGAATGGAGTGCGGCGGCCACGCCGCCGCTGTAGTTGCCGCCTCGCAACGGCGCGCGGCATGGCCGCGCGTCCAAAAGCGGCGGCATGGCCGCCGCACTCCGCTACAACATCACCAGCTCCAGACTGCGATCTCGCGCGAGGAACTCCGCCGCAATCCGGCGAAACCGTTCCTCCCACCTGGAGTGCGGCGGCCATGCCGCCGCTGTAGTTCCCGCGAGGCGGCCATGCCGCCTCGAGACGGCGCGGCATGGCCGCGCGTCCAAGAGCGGCGGCATGGCCGCCGCACTCCGCTACAGCGTCACCAGCTCCAGACTTGCAATCTCCCGCGCGAGGAACTCCGCCGCGATCCGCCGAAACCGTTCCTCCCACCTGGAGTGCGGCGGCCACGCCGCCGCTGTAGTTGCCGCGAGGCGGCCATGCCGCCTCGCAATGGCGCGCGGCATGGCCGCGCGTCCGAGAGCGGCGGTTACAGCGTCACCAGCTCCAGACTGGCGATCTCCCGTGCGAGGAACTCCGCTGCGATCCGGCGAAAGCGTTCCTCGGCGTCGGTGACCAGAAAGTGGTGCTCCGGCTGACCCTTCGTCTTCGGCTCGACGATCTTGCGCACGCACTCGGCGGTCGTCTCCGCGCTGTCGACGATCGCCATTTTGTCGCCGACCACCTGCTCGATCGTCCCTCGCAGAATCGGATAGTGCGTGCATCCGAGGACGAGCGTGTCGATTCGTTCCCCGATCAGCGGCTCGAGATAGACCTCGGCCACTTCGCGCGCGACGTGCGTGTTCGCCCATCCTTCTTCCGCGAGCGGCACGAACAGCGGCGCCGCGCACTCGATCACTTCGATATTCGGATCGAGCGCATGAATCGCTTTCCTGTACGCATGCGATTTCACCGTGCCCTCAGTCGCGATCACGCCGACGCGTCCGCGCGTCCGCTCGATCGCCGCACGTGCGCCCGGCTCCACGACACCGATCACCGGAATCGGCAGCTTCTCTTTCAAGGCGGGGAGCGCTGCGGCCGTCGCGGTGTTGCATGCGATGACCAGCATCTTGATCCCGCGCTGCATCAGGTGATGCGCCGCTTCGAGCGAGTAGCGGACGACCGTCTGCGGCGACTTCGTTCCGTACGGTACGCGCGCGGAGTCGCCGAGGTAGATCAGCGATTCGTGCGGGAGGGCGCGATTGATTTCGCGGAAGACCGTCAGGCCTCCGACGCCGGAATCGAAAACGCCAATCGGTGCGTCAGGTCCCGGGCTCGCCATCACTCCCCACACCGGCTCCCGCTTCACGTTTGATGTTGTACTGCTCGATTTTCTTGTAGAGATTCGAGCGCGGCGTATCGATCGCCTCCGCGGTCTTCGACACGTTCCATCCATGCTCGCGCAGCTTGGCCAGGATGAACGCCTTCTCCGCCTCGTCCTTGAACTCCTGCAGCGTGTTGAGCCGCATCGCGCTGGCGATGATGTCGACCGGCGCGCGGAAGAACTCGGCCGGCAGATCGGTCACATCGACCGTATCGCTCGGCACCATGATCACCAGGCGCTCGATCAGATTGCGCAGCTCGCGCACGTTGCCGCGCCACGCCGCGTCCTGCAGCGCTTTCAACGCGGCGTCCTTGAACGTCTTCGGATGGAAGTTGTGCTCTTCGCTGAACAGCTGCGCGAAATGCTGCGCGAGGACCGGGATGTCGTCGCGCCGTTCGCGCAACGGCGGCGTGCGGATCGGGATGACGTTCAGCCGGTAGTAGAGATCCTCGCGAAAGCGGCCCGCTTTGATCTCTTCTTCCAGATCTTTGTTTGTCGCGGCGATCACGCGCACGTCGACCTTGACCACTGTCGCCGATCCCACCGGCTCGACCTCGCCCTCCTGCAGCACGCGCAGCACTTTCGCCTGCGTGCGCAGCGACATGTCGCCGATCTCGTCGAGGAAGATCGTGCCGCCGTCCGCGGCGACGAACTTGCCGGTCTGCTTGCGCACCGCGCCGGTGAACGAGCCTTTCTCGTGTCCGAACAGCTCCGATTCGATCAGCTCTTCGGGAATCGCCGCGCAGTTCACCTGCACAAACGGCTGTGCAGCGCGCGCGGAGCGCCGGTGGATCTCGCGCGCGACGAGCTCCTTGCCCGTGCCCGACTCGCCGGTGATCAGCACCGTCGCTTTCGTCGGTGCGGCGCGCTCGATCATCGCTTTCAGGTCGCGCATCGGCGCTGCGTCGCCGACGAGCTGGTAGACCTTCTCGCTCTTCTCGCGCAGCTCGCCGACTTCCGCCTCGAGCTTCTGCTGGCGGACGGCGTTGCGGACTGCGAGCAACAGCTTCTCGCGATTCAGCGGCTTTTCGAGGAAGTCGAATGCGCCGCGTTTCGTGCACTCGACGGCGGTCGAGATGTCGCCGTGTCCCGAGACCATGACCACCGGCGTCATGATCTTCATCTCTTTCAGATTTTCGAGGACTTCCATGCCGTCGAGGACCGGCATCTTGATGTCGAGCAGAATCGCGTCGTACGGCGGCGTCTTCTGCGCCTTCTCCACCCCTTCGTTCCCCGACCGCGCCTCATCGACGCGGTACCCCTCGTACTCCAGCGTCATCCGGATCGCCTCCCGGATGCCCGTCTCATCGTCAACCACCAGAACTCGATACGGCATAAGTCGAATGACCTCAGTGCATGAGCTTGGCCAATACTACAAGTGCTGGGTGCTGAGTGCTGAGTGCTGAATGCTGAGTGGGCCGAGGTAAGCTGAAGGAATGACGTTGGACGAGATCGTGTCCGCACTTTCGGATCTGCACGCGCAGCGCGTCTTCCGCACGCTTGTGGCACAGCTCGACGAGGCCTCGATCAAGTACGCGATCGTCGGCGATTTTCCGGTCATCAGCGCCCGACTCGAGATCGCGGTCGAACGTGCTTCACGTGAAAACGCTATCGCGACGATTGAATCAGCGGGCTTCACAACCGTAGCGTGTCATGCTGACGAATCACGCCATCTGCGCGGAATCGCTGAGGTGCACATGTACTACGTCGATGACGAAATGCTCGCTCGCGAACACGATCTCGCCTGGTGCTCCTTCCTCACCAAAGACGAGCCTCCTTCGCGCGAGATCACGCCTCCTGACGCAGAGCCTTTCACCCTCTGAGCCGCGCGATACAATCCCGCCCGCATGAAAGTCGAAATCGTTCGTGAAGCGAAGTTGTCGAAGATTGATCATCTTTTCGTCGTGCTGGCCGAGGGCGTGAAGGCGGAGGGGACGGGCGTCAGTGAGCTCGTCGACGGCGCCGTCAAAGACGCCGGCTTCGAAGGGCGGTCCGACGAGAGCATCACCATCCTCAGCGGGACGCCGCGCAAGCTGACGCTCGTCGGCATCGGCAAGAAAGTCACCGTCCGTGCGGTCCGCACCGCGATTTACGCGATCGGCAAAATCGCGCGGAAGCAGCGCGACAAGAAGATCGCCGTCTCGGTGCCGCTCGCGATTCCTGATTTCGATGACGCATTCGCAACGCGCCTCATCGCCGACGCGCTCGCGGCCGCGGATTACAAGTACGACTCGTACATCACGACGAAGAACGACGAAAAGCGCGCACCGGTCGATGCAGTGCTCATCGCAGCGTCGTCGCTCGACGCAAAAACCATCAAGCGCCTCAACAACGAAGCGCACGCGATCATCGACGGCGTCCATACCGTCCGCGATCTCGGCAACGCCCCGTCGAACATCATGACCGCGACCCGCATCGCCGAGCGCGCCGCCGAAGTAGCGAAAGAAACCGGCGTGAAGTGCACGATCTACGGCAAGCGCGAGATCGAGCGGATGAAGATGGGCGGCCTCATCGCCGTCAATCGCGGATCGGTCGAAGAGCCGCGCTTCATCATCCTCGAATACACGCCGCGCAAAGCGAAGAAGCACGTCGCACTCGTCGGCAAAGGCATCACCTTCGACTCCGGCGGCATCTCCATCAAACCGGCCGAGAAGATGGAGGAGATGAAGTTCGACATGTGCGGTGCCGCGGCCGTCATCGGCACGATCGAAACGGCGGCGAAGCTCGGCCTGCCGGTCAAAATCACCGGCGCCATTCCGTCGACCGACAACCTCCCGAGCGGCAGCGCCTACAAGCCGGGCGAGATCATCACGATGATGAACGGCAAGACCGTGGAGATCGTGAATACCGACGCGGAAGGGCGCATGATCCTCGGCGATGCGCTGCACTGGGCATCGCAGCAGAAGCCCGATCACATGATCGATTACGCGACGCTCACCGGCGCGTGCGTGGTCGCGCTGGCGAGCGAGGCCGCGGGCCTCTTTACCAGCGATGATGAGCTGGCTCGGAAGTTGATTGAATGCGGTGAGCGGGTCGGCGAGCGGCTCTGGAGACTCCCCGAGTGGGACGACTACAAAGACCTGGTCCGCAGCGAATGGGCGGACATCAAAAACTCGGGCGGCCGCTGGGGCGGTGCAATCACCGCCGCGATTTTCCTGAAGGAGTTCGTGACTTGTCCCTCATGGGCACATCTCGACATCGCCGGCACGGCGTACGCGGAGCACGAGTCACCGCGCGAGGCGCGCGGAGCGACCGGCGCGGGCGTGCGCGTGACCATCGAGTTTCTCGAATCGCTCTCGCGGTAGCTCTCGCACTGGCGCTCCTCCTCCTCTTTGTCGCCTGCGACCGCAGCGATCGCGCCACTCCTCATGCGTCACCGGCGCATGAAGAGATCAACTTCACCGTGCTCGATTCGCCGAGCCTGCAGTTCCTGCCGCGCGGACAGGAAGCGCCCGGCTGGCAGTTGGAAGAAGATCCGATCGTCGTCCCGGCGAAGCAGCTGCCGAGCTTTCTCGATCGCGACGGCGCGCGTTTCGTCCACTACGAAGCGTTCGATGCGACCTCGGGCAAATACAAGTCGCTCGCGTCGCCGAACGGCTTCGCCATCGTCGAGATCTTCCGCTTTCCCGATTTCGTCAAGGCCTTCGGCGCGTGGTCGACCAGCAAGACCGACACGAGCAGGCCGCTGCAGATCGCGAATGCCGCATTCGAGAATCAGCACTCGCTGCACCTCTGGCGCGGAGCGTTTTACGTACGCGTGACCGGCGGCGGCACGCCCGACGGCAACGCATCACTCGGCCGGTTGCTCACCACAGTCGCCGACAAAATGCCCGCCGCGCCGGGCATGCCCGCCGTCTTCAACTTTTTCCCGGCGACGAATCGCGTCGCGAACAGCGAGCGTTTCTCCGCCGAAGCCGCATTCGGTCAGGCATTCCTCGGCAACTCGTTCATGGCGAGCTTCATGACGCCGAACAATCTGAAAATCGATGGACTGATCATCCCCGCGGCGAACAAAGACGCGGCCGCGAAGATCCTCGAGGCGTATCGCCAGCTCTATGTCCGCAACGGCAAGCTGCTCGATCCGGTGCCGAACCTCGGCGAAGACAACTTCACCGCCGAGGATCGCTACATGGGACGCGCGGTCGCGTTCCGCATCGACCGGTTCGTGATCGCGTTCAACGGATTCGACGATCGTCAGCCGATCGTCGACGTCGCGAGCGCGACCGAACAGCGCATTCTCGGATCGATCCGCAAGCAGCTCGTCAACGCGGATCAGCAGGCGGACAACAAGAGCGGCGGGAACGCCGCCCAGGCCGGGACGCCGGCCTGGGCGCAGAGACACTGACTAGCGGTACTGCGAGTCGCCGAAGCCGAGGATCGGGAAGAAGATCGGACCAAGCAGTCCGAGGCCGACGCCGAACCCGGCGCTCTTGCCGAAACGCTCCGCGAGCGAAATGCAGACGATGATGAACATGATGATTCCGACGAACGGGATCAGCATCAGCAGGCCCCACCACGACGGCTTGCCCGCGATCTCGGCGAGCACGAAGAGGTTGTAGATCGGAACGATCGCGGCCCATCCGGGCTTGCCTGCCTTGACGAACACCTTCCACAGCGAGGCGACCAGGAGCAGCAGAACGGCGAGATAGACGATCACGATGCCCATGCCGAGACCGGCGGCAAGTCCGGAGGGAACCTGGGGTGTTTCCGAGGACTGGAACAATAGGAACAGAAGCGATGTGGTCATGCGAGCTCCTTCCACTCAAATGTGTCCAGGGGGCGGGTTGTGAAGAGGTAGTGATTGTGCGCTTTATCGCTCCCACGTTCCACTTTTTCCGCCGGTCTTGCGCACCAGCTGCAGGCCGTCGATGACGATCCCCTTCTCCGCGCTCTTGCACATGTCGTAGATCGTCAGCGCGGCGACGGCGCAGGCGGTCATCGCCTCCATCTCCACGCCGGTCTTCGCTTCGCAGCGGACGATCGCACGCACTTCGATCGTGCCGGCGTTCGGGTCGAGATCGAACGTCACGTCGACCGAATCGATGGGGATCGGATGCGCGAGCGGGATCAGCGACGGCGTCTGCTTCGCCGCCATGACGCCTGCGACTTTCGCCGTCGTCAGCACGTCGCCTTTCGGCAGAGCGCGATCGACGAGCTTCTTCAGCGTGGCCGGCTGCATGCGCACGGTGGCGACCGCCGCGGCTTCGCGCACGCTCGCCCGTTTCGCGCCGACGTGCACCATCGAGATGCCACCCGTTTCATCGAGATGCGAGAACTCGTTCATACCGTTGGTACTCCTCGAAATCTTCCGGTGTGTTGACGTTCAGCAACGGCTCGCCTGCAAAGCGCGCGCGCAGCTCCGATTCGTCGATGGTGGTCGCGATCAGTCCGCGGATGTCGAACTGCCGCGCATCGATGCGTGACCGGATCAGCGGCAGCATCGCGATGTCGTACACCGCGCAGAGCGGCTGCGGCTGTCCACGCCAGACCGCGACGCCGCCGCGATCGCGCAGGTACGCGAGCACTTCAGTGGTGATCAGCGGATAGTCGACGGCGAGGATGAAGCAACGCGCTTGCGCATGACGCAGCGCTGCTTCGATGCCGAACACCGCACCTTCGTGCTCGTGCGGTCCTTCGAATTCGCGATCGACGACGATCACGTCATCGAATGCGCCCCGCGCGGCGGCGACGACACGATCGAGGAACAGCTCGCGCTTCGAGCGCCCCATCCGCTGCGAACGGCCGCCGGCCAGGATGTAACAATTCACCGATAGCTAAACTACCATCGCGCGATGTCCGTCGCCGCGGTGATTCCGACGCTCAACGAAGAGGCGTGCATCGCGAAAGCGATCGATGCCGCGCGCGCGTCGGGCGTCGATGAAGTGATCGTCGCCGACGGCGGCAGCACCGACGCAACGATCGCCATCGCCGAGGCTCGGGGAGCGCGGGTGATCACGGGCGAGCGCATGCGCGCGCGGCAGCTCAATCGCGGTGCGCAGGCGGCATCCGCGAGCGCGATCGTCTTCGTGCACGCCGACACGCTCCTGCCCCTCGGTGCCGCACGCGCAATCGAAGATGCGCTGCGCAGCCACGTCTTCGGCGGCTTTCGCCTGAAGTTCGCCGAGTCCGATCCGCAGCTGCGCGTCGCGGAGACGATGATCAACCTGCGCACCGCTCTGACGAAATCGCCGTGGGGCGATCAGGCGCAGTTCATCGCGCGCAAACCGTTCCTGGCGAAGGGCGGCTTTCGCGAGATCCCGATCATGGAGGACTACGAGCTCGCCGTGCGGATGAAGCGCAGCGGACCGACGGTCATCGTGCCGCTGCACGTGATCACATCGGGACGGCGCTTCCTCGAAAAAGGTTTGTGGAAGACCGCGGCGATCAACTGGCGGATCATCACGCAATACCGGCTGGGCGGCGATCCGGAAGCGCTGGCGAAGATTTATCGGGGCTAGCAGGTGGTGTCATGGCGAGCGAAGTCGAGCCATGCCCTGCCGAAGCACGCCAATCGCTCCGTCGGGAGGGGATCCCTCGACTTCGCTCGGGATGACACACCGGTTAGCGGCTCCGCTCCGTCGGGAAGGGATCCCTCGACTTCATGAAGTTCATGCGCCGCTCCGACGTCATCCCGAGCGTAGTCGAGGGACCTGGGCGGGCGGTTGGCGCGCCGCCCCTCCCCCCCGGTCCCTCGACTACGCTCGGGATGACGGCGGACGTCCTGCTGCTCGACACCTTCGCTCGGGATGACACGCCGGTTAGCGGCTCCGCTTCGTCGTCTTCTTCTCCATGTCGGCGACTTTCTTCGCGTGCCGCGCCTGGCCGAGGGAGACGTTGATCGGATTGCTGCGATCGAGGAAGCCGAGCGCGGGCTTCGAGCGGATTCCGAGCATGCGGCGCACGGCGCGCGCCCGCTCGTTCTTGATGTCGTGCTTCAGTCCCGTCTCGATCGTCTCCATCGCCTTCTTGCGATTCCCCTGCACGAAGTAGATGCGGGCGAGATTCGCGTAGTGATTCGCGTTGTAGAACTCGAGATCGATCGCGCGGCGGCAAAGCTCGATCGCCTGCTTGTACTCCTTGCGGATCATCGCGATGCAGAGGCCGAAGTACGACAGCCCCTGCGTCGCCTTGCCCGACTGGATCAGCGGCAGCTGGTCGGTGCCGTACGCATCGAGAAAGATGTTCAGACCGCGGAGGAAGGCCTCTTCCTCCGTTGCCTCGATGCCTTCCCGGACCTGCCGTTCGAATGGACTCGTGCTCATCAGATCAGCTCCCGTGACCGCAGGCGGTGAACGAATCGCTCGATCCGGTCACGCTGTTCGGTGTGCAGGTCGATGAAACGCATGCCGTATTTAGCCATCGTGCCGGAGAACTCCGCTCGCAAAACGTGGGCCTCCAGCTGCAGCGGCACCGGATCGCCCGGCAGATAAAAGTGCAGCCGCACGACGCCGTCGCCGGGCAGCATGCGATCGACTTCCAGCAGCATGCCGCTCGATGAAATGTTGACGCTGCGGCCCAGAACGAAGCGGCCGTTTTTCTCGAGCGAGACTTCGATCTTGGTGATCGTGCGCAGCTGCCGGCGAACGGGGATCGCCGTCAGCTTCTCCACTTTCGAATCGAGCTCGCGGCGCTGGATGGGGCGGAAGATCACGTCGTTGCAGCCGGCGGAAAGACAGAGGTCGCCGTGATCGGGATGCGCACGGTCGGCGATCAGCAGCAGCGATGTGGTGCGCGTCGCCTCCTGATTGCGGATCTCGCGGCAGAACTCCGGCGCCGTCATGTCGAACAGATCGAAGCCGAAGATGATGAGGTGCGGCAGCTCCTCGCGCGCTTTCCGCAGACCTTCGGAGCCGGCGAGTGCGGTGAGGATCACGGTGTCGCGGCGGCGGAGGATCGTCTCCTGAAACGTGAGCGCGCCACGCGAGTGATCAACGAGGAGGATGCGTCCGGTTTCCATCATGCCGCTGAGATCTGCCTGAGCTTGGCCACGGTCCGTTTGAGATCGTCGACGAGCATCGCCGCATGCTCGGCCGTGTTCGACTTCCCGAGTCCGATCCGGATGGAGCCCATCGCCGCAGCCTCCCCCACTCCGATTGCCGTCAGTACACGCGATGGACCGCGCTCGCCGGTGCTGCATGCGGAGCCGCTCGACAAAGAGAAGCGCCGCATGGCAAGGATCAACGATTCGGCCTCGACGCGCTCGAAACTGACATTGAGATTACCCGGCAATCTTAAATCCCTCGGGCCGTTCACGGAAGTTTCCGGAATCTCGGCGACGATCCGGTCCCACAGCTCGTTGCGGATTTCCGTCAGCCGCGCGGCTTCTTCCGCCATCTCCGCCGCCCGCAGCTGAAACGCCGCGGCCATGCCGATGACGCCCGGCACGTTAACCGTTCCGGAGCGCACATTTCGCTCCTGTCCGCCGCCGACGATCACCGGATGGACCTTGATCCCACGCCGCACGAACAGCCCGCCGATCCCTTTCGGCCCGTAGACCTTGTGCGCGGAGAACGAGGCGAGATCGACATTCGTCAGATCGAGCGGCACCTTTCCCGCGGCCTGCGTGATGTCGCTGTGAACGAGGATGCCGCGCTCTTTCGCGATCGCCGAAAGCGCGGCGATGTCCTGCAGCGTCCCGATCTCGCCGTTGGCCGCTTCGATCGAAATGATCTTCGTGTGCGATCGGATGGCGAGCTTCAGCGCATCGGGCGAGATGAAGCCGTTGCGATCCGGCCGCAGCAGCGTGAGCTCCGCGCCGCTCTCACTCGCGGCCGCGAGCACCGACTTGTGCTCCATCGCCGATGTAATGATGTGATCGTTGCGCCCCGCGATGCGCAGCGCGATGTTGTTCGACTCCGTCGCACCGGCGGTGAAGTAAATCTCCGGCGGCGTCGCGCCGAAAAAGCGCGCGATCGCGATCCGCGCATCTTCGACCGCCCGCGA
>DATEZA010000098.1:0-8512 GCA_035255945.1 Thermoanaerobaculia bacterium | reverse complement strand
CTACACCGTGGAACGTCAACATAGAAGCCCGTCCAGCTCCGCATCCTTCTCGCGCCACCGCTGCTCGAGCCACACCTTGAAGCGCTCGCGCACGTCGCCCGGTTCGGTCACGGCGGAGGTCATGAACTCCTCCGGGACGTGGAGGCGGCGTGCGCGAATCGTCACCTTGTCGACCTTGCCGCTGACGAACTCCCACATCGTCGCGTCGTGGCCCGGATAGGCGAGCGTCACGTCGAACATCGCGTCGAGGTATTCGCCGAGGGAGGCGAGTGCGAATGCGACTCCGCCGGCGCGCGGGCGAAGGAGATGGCGATACGGCGAATCCTGATCGGCGTGCTTGTCGCGTGAGAAGCGCGTCCCTTCGACGAAGTTGAGAATCGCGACGGGGATGAAGCGATATCGGCGGCAGAGCCGGCGCGCGGTCTCCAGATCGCGGCCCCGTTTTTCCGGATGCTTCTCGAGATACTCCGGCGAGTATCGGCGCATGAACGGGAACTCGAGCGCGGCGCACGCCTGGCCGACGATCGGCGCCCAGATCAGCTGATGCTTGAGGAAGAAGCGGATGAACGCGGCGTGTCCGTGAAATGCGCGGAAGAGCGCGAAGATGTCGACCCACGAGATGTGATTGCTGATGATCAGGTAATGGCCGTCGTGGCGCACGTCGTCGATGCCGCTGATGTCCCACTTCGTCGGCAGCATCAGGTCGAAGATCGCGTCGTTGCCGCCGACCCAGCGCTCCGCGAGCCACGACAGCGCGAGGACGATGCGCGTGCGGCTCGGCTTCGTCGGCATCACGAGCTTGACCAGTCCGGCGAGAAGGATCAGCGTGCCCCAGAGGAGCATGTTGAGGAGCAGCAGGACGATCGTGGCCAGACCGCGAAGCATTGCCGGAGAAAATACACGAAGTGACGGATGACCCTCGACTGCTGGCGGCGATCGCGCACTTCAACGACGGCGATTTCGATCTCGCCGCGGATGGCTTCGAGGAGCTGTTCTTCGAGGCGGTGCGCGATGAAGTGGAGTTTGTTCGCGCGCTGATGCAGGTGGCGACCGGGATCCATCATGTCGAGCGCAATCAGTTCCGCGCCGCGATCGAGCGATTGCAGGAGGGGGTGCGCGCGATCGATGCGATCACGAATGATCGCGGCTACGACTTCGCGCGGTTGCGTGCGGATGTGATCGCGTTGCTGCCGAAGATCGCGGCGCGATCGCGAGGGAATCGCGAGCGGATCGAATGGATGCGGATCGTGGAGCGGGGGAGTTCTGGTCGGCAGTGATCGGGCTCCCGCTCGATCACTATTTGTCGCCGGCCGGGACGGCCGGCGACTGCGGGCGAGGACGCCCGCGCTCCTTACGGCTTCTTCTCGTACAACTCGCGGACGCAGCCGAGGTGCTCGAGCACCTTTTGGCGATCGACGCCGGCGGTGTTGCCGCGGCCTTCGATCCACGACTGCGTGCATTCGCCGCAGCATGGACCGTTCGCATCGATCACCTTGCGGCAGTGGCACTCGCCGGCGCGGATCACGCACTCGCGGCAGCCGGGCTTCACGCAGCAGTCGTACTTGCCGTTCGACTTCAGCTCGTCGGTGTAGCGATCGAGCTCCGAGATGAGGATCGCCTGCTTGAGCGCGAGCGGCTGCGCTTCGAACGATGCAGTGACCGAGGGATCGGCCTTCATCTGCTTCGCCTGCTCTTCCGGGCGCGTGGTTTTGCTGTCGGTGCCGGTGTGCTGCGCGTGATACGCGGCGCACGTCGAAAACAGCACGAGTGCAGAAACGGCCGTCGCGATGCGTTTCATGGGGTCACCTCGGATTGTCCGGTAGAAGCCGATTGCACTGAACGAGCCTACGAACACGAACAACCCCGCGCGCCAGTCGAGCTCACGCCAGCCGCCGAAATCGAGCGCGGTGGCGATGACGCCGAGGATCAGACTGGAAAGAAGCGCGACGATCCATTCACCGGCCGGATGTTGGCGCAGTTTTCGGATGAAGCGCCCGAGGATGCAGGCCGTGCCGCCCGCCAGTAGCCATAGCGCAACGCCCATCGGCGCGATTATCGCATTGGCTCAGCCGTTGCGACTGAGACCGATGCCGGAGGAGACGGAATGATGGCTGAAGCGGCAACGCGGCAGAATCAGCAGCTGCACAAAATCTTGGCAATCGAGGACGATCCCGAAGTGCTCGCGCTCTACAAATCGTATTTGCAGAAGCGCGGCTACGAGGTGCTCTCCGCATCGGGCGCACTGGAGGGGATGAGTCTGCTGCAGAGCAATCCCGACACCCGTCTGATCCTGCTCGATCTCAATCTCCCCGGCATGAGCGGCGAAGAATGGATCGCGTGGTATCTGCAGCAGGGAAAACAGACGCCGGTAGTGGTCGCGTCCGGCAAAGGCGACATCCTCACCATCACCAAAGGCAACAACATGACCGCAGCGCTGACGAAGCCCTTTCACATGGAAGAGCTGCAGGAGCTGATCGAAGTGTTGTTAGCGGATGACTGGCACGAGCAGGTGAGTGTGGATAAGAAACTACATTGAAAAAATACTGAGAAACGGAGAGACGGAGGGGCTTGCGCCTCAGTTTCTCAGTCTCTCAGTTTTCTTGGTTTCTCATTTCCCATCATTCCCAATCGCCTCGACCGGACAATTATCCATCGCGTCCTTGCACAGGAGCTCTTCGGCCTCGGACTCGGGTTGCTTGTAGACGAAGGAAAAGCCTTCTTCGTCATTACGCTTGAAATTGTCGGGAGCGGTCTCGCGGCAGAGGTCGCAGTCGATGCATTGCGTATCGACGTAGTAGCGTCCGGGAGGCTGGCCAGGGACTCGATCGTTAGGGTCGGGCATTCAAAGGAGGTTCTACCATGAAACGTTCGCTGTTCATTCTCGCGCTGCTCAGTTGCGCATCGATGCTCGCCGCACAGCCGGCGCCGATGCGCGAAACGATCGCGGTGTCGGGCACGGGACGCAGCACCGTCACGCCCGATCGCGTCACGTTCAACGTGTCGGTGCAGACCGTCGGCCAGACGGTTGATGAAGCGGTCAACGAAAACAACGCGAAAGTCGCGGCGGTGGTTGCCGCGCTGAAAAAAGGCGGGGCGCGCGATGCGGACATCCGCACGTCCAACTTCTCGATCTATCCGCAGCAGGACTATCAACAGGGCAAGCTGCCGCGCATCCTCGGCTACAACGTGTCGAACAGCATCACGGTCTCGCGGACGAATCCGGCCGATGCGAGCAAGCTGTTGCAGGCGGCGATCAATGCAGGCGTGAATCAATCGTCGGGACTCGGCTTCGAAGTCTCCGATCCAACTCGCGGCCGCGATGCCGGACTCAAAGCCGCGTTCGATGACGCGAAGTCGAAAGCGACGCTGCTCGCCCAGGCCGCCGGACGCGTCCTCGGACCGGCGATCTCGATCAGCGAAGGAAGCGGCGTAGTGTCGCCCCCGCCGCCGCGTCCGTACGTTGCGATGGCTCGCGCCGAGGCGGTGAGCGAAGTGCCGGTCGAGGCCGGCTCGCAGGAGAACCAGTACATGGTCTCTGTCGTGTTCGAGTTGCGCTGAAAAATCAATGGTTTAGCTCGATTCGGCGGCACCTCCGTTGCACTATAAATAACTGTCCGCGACGCTTGCGCCCGGACAATCGACAAAACGGAGGTAACACAATGGAAAACCGAGATCGAGACAAGATGAGCAAGAACGTCGGCAGCACGAGCGCGGGTGATGTCAATCGTTCGACGTCGTCCAACCTCGACAAGTCGAAGAACGAGTCGCAGTCGAATTTCGGCAAGAACATCGGACGCTCCGAGGATCTCTCGAATGAGCCGAGCCGCCGCTCTGGGTCGGTGGGCTCTTCGGGTATGCAGGGAAGTACGGGCCGCTCGAGCCAGAGCAGCAGCTCTGAAGGTCAGGGCAGCTCCGGCATCGGTTCGTCATCCAGCGGCAGTTCGTCGCGCGGTTCCAGTGGCGGAAGCGAGCGCCACTAACTGACGTGGTGAGTGGAGAAGGACGAAGGCCGCGCCATGAGCGCGGCCTTTCGTTTATGATCGCTCATCCCATGGACAACGAGATTCGCATCACGGCGGCGACCGAGGCCGATGTTCCGTTCATCAAGTCGCTGCTGCGCGAAGCCGAGCTGCCGCTGGAAGGCGTCGACGATCACTGGAAGACGTTCGTCGTCGCGCGCGACGGCTCGAAGATCGTGGCCTGCGGCGGCTCCGAGCCGTATCAATTCGCGGCGCTGATCCGATCGGTGGCGGTTGCCGCCGATTATCGAAAGAGCGGCATCGGCCGCCGCATCGTTCGTCAACTACTTGACCGTCTCGCCTCGCGCGGCCTGCGCGAGTTTTACCTGCTGACCACGACCGCCGAGGAGTACTTCAAGAAGCGCGGCTTCAAGACCATCGATCGCGATGAAGTCCATCCGCAGCTCCTCGCATCGCGCGAGTTTCAGGACGCGTGTCCGACGACCGCGATTTGTATGAGATTGGTGATGTTGTCGTGAGAGAAAAAGAGAGACAAAGAGACGGAGAGATAGAGGAGAACCGCGCTCCTCTGTCTCTCCGTCTCTCTGTCTCTCTGTCTCTTTATGTCTAACTTCGACGTTCACCTCCACATCCAGCCATGGGAAATGGTCAATCCCGACGTGCTGGCGCTCATCGACGACGAATCGCATGCCGGCGCGAAACACATTCTCGAGTCGCCGGAGAACGTCATCCGCTTCCTCGATGACAACGACATCGAGCGCGCGTGCTGCATCAACTACGTCTCGCCCGATGTGATGGGGTTCCGGCGCGAGGTCAACGACTGGATCGCCAACTTCACGAAGAACCATCGCGATCGCCTGCTGCCGGTCGGCTCGGTCAATCCGCTGCACGAGCTGCATGTCCGCGACGAGATCCGCCGCGTCCTCGACCTCGGCATCCGCATGATCAAGATCCATCCGCCGCACCAGCTCTTCTCGCCGAACGCGTACAAGCGCGGCGATCTCTGGCAGCTGTCGGAGATCTACCGCGAATGCGAGGAGCGAGGCGTGCCGGTGATGTTCCACACCGGCACGTCGATTTTTCCGAAGGCGCGCAATGTGTTCGCCGACCCGATGCCGATCGATGACGTGGCGATCGATTTCCCGAAGCTGACCATCATCCTCGCGCACACCGGACGCCCGCTGTACGGCGAGACGGCAGTCTTTCTCGCGCGACGCCACGCAAACGTGTATCTCGATCTCTCCGGCATTCCGCCGAAGTCGCTGTTGCGCTACATCCCGCGGCTCGCGTCGCTCGCGGACAAAGCGCTGTGGGGCACGGACTGGCCGTCCCCCGGTGTGGTGTCGCCGCGGAAGAACGTCGACGACTTCCTCACTCTCGGACTCGGGCCCGCGCCCGAGGAAAAGATCCTGCGCGCGAACGCGGCCCGGATTTTTGGATAGGAGTGCGGATCACGGAATCTCGGCGCCGGATTTGCGCAGCGCGTCCCACGAACCGACATCGCTCCAGCCGAACTCGCCGCGAATCGTCGCGACATTCGGCGCTTTCTCCATCAGCGCGTAATCGATGGAGATGTTCGGCATCGACTCGTAGTTCTCCATCGAGACCTTCGCGATCTCCGGCGAGGCCTTCGCCATCGCATCGCGAAAGACCGAGGCACGCCAGATGAACATCCCCGCGTTCCACGCGTAATTGCCCGCCTTCACGAACTCCACGGCTCTTTCGATCGACGGCTTTTCGGTGAAGCGGCGCAGTCGAATCACGTCGTTGTCGATCGCATCGCCGAGCTCGAGATAGCCATAACCGGTGTGAGGCTCCGTCGGCGTGATGCCGATCGTCACGAGATCGTCGTGCCCGGACGCGTACACGAATGCACGATCGAGCACGTTGACGAAGCCCGCTTCGTCCGCGATGAAGTGATCGCTCGGCAGCGATGCGATGGTCGTGTCTTCGCCGAGGCGGGATGCGATGGTGAAGCAGCAGAGGGCGATGGCGGGCGCGGTGTTGCGGCGCGCCGGCTCGGCGATCACGTTCTCCGGTTTCAATCGCGGGAGATGTTCGAGCGTGAGCTTTCGATATTGCTCGTTCGTCGAGACGAATATCTGCTCCTGGGGGACGAGCCGCGCGATGCGCTCGAACGTCATCTCGATGAGCGAGCGGCCGCGCCAGAGGCGGAGGAACTGCTTCGGACATTCGTCGGAGCTGAGCGGACGAAGGCGCGTGCCGGCGCCGCCCGCGAGGATCAACGCCGCGCGCTTCATGCTTTGCGGCCCACCGCGATCAAGCTCAAGCCGGTCGACGGATTCGCTCCATCCAGCGCGCGAATCAGCGGCACGAATCGATCGAACAGTTTCGACTGTGCCGACGGCAGCTCCGCGCGTCCCATCATTTTCGAATTCAGCCACCAGGCGAGCTTCGACGTCCGGTTCTGAAATGCGATGTCCTCGATCTCGAAGCCGGCCTCTTTCAACTTCGCGATCAACTCATCGCGCTCGTATCGGCGCAGGTGTCCGACGCTCTTGTCCATCGCGCCGTACAGCGAGCGGTCCGCGGGCACGAACACGATCACCCGTCCCCCGTCTGGCAGCAGCGCGTGCGCGTTGCACAGCGCGGCGACGTCGTTCTGCGTGTGCTCGAGCACATTGATCGCGAGCACGGTGTCGAAGTTGTATTGCGCGAGCCGCGACGGATCGTCGGCCTCGGGATCGAATCGCTCGACGATGATGCCGGGCCGCCGGCGAAACGCATTCAGCAGCCGATCGACGTACGGCGTTTCCTTGTCCGTCGCGACGATCAATTCGCGTCCGTACAAAAAGCGCGTCATCGCGCCGGTGCCCGCGCCGAGCTCCAGCACGCGCTGCCCGACATAGCGCTCCACGCGCGACCAGATCCAGTTGTTGTAATTGCGCAGCGCGGAGCGGCGCCGCAGCGTGATGTAACCGGTCGGTTCATTGGATGGATCGTCGAAGAGGCCGTACTTGAGGATCGTCCAGAGGGCGCTGAAACCGTCCTTCCAGTGGATCTTTTTCCCTTCCCAGTAATCGCGGCCGTAATACGAGATCGGCACTTCGTAGATGCGGTAGCCGCGCTTGGCGACCTTCGCCGTGATCTCCGGCTCGATGCCGAAGCGATTCGAATTCAGCCGGATCGACTGGATCACTTCGCGGCGGAAAACCTTGTAGCAGGTCTCCATGTCGGTGAGATCGAGGTTCGTCGTCGCATTCGAAAGGAACGTGAGGAACGTGTTGCCCAGGCGGTGCCAGTAGAGCATCACGCGGCGGGGATAGCCGGCGAAGCGGGAGCCGAAGACGACGTCCGCATGTCCATCGATGATCGGCTGGATCAGCTTCGGATATTCGTCGGGGTCGTATTCGAGATCGGCGTCCTGGATGACCACGATGTCGCCGCGCGCCGCTTCGATTCCGCGCCGGATCGCCGCGCCTTTGCCCTGATTCACCGGCTGGATCAGGTGGCGGATCTCCGGCCATTCCTTCGCCAGATTCGCAACGACGTCGCGCGAGCCGTCCTTCGACTGATCGTCGATGACGATGATCTCTTTCTCGATCGGCACCGCGCGCACGCGGCGCAGGAGCTCTGCCACCGTCGCCCGTTCGTTGTAGCAGGGGACGATGACGGAAAGGAGTGGGACGGGTTCGGGCATGCGGCGCGGCGTATTGTAATGATGCGGGTGGTTGCGACGGCATGGCCGTCGCGGGGAGAATGCAGCGGCGGCATGGCCGCCGCACTCCACTCGAATGCACGAAACGAACGAGACGCTCCGCAAGTCGATCCACATCGCCGTCGGCCTCGGCGCGATCGCGCTCAAATACCTGACGTGGCAGGAGTGCGCGGTCATCGCGTTCCTCGCGACCTTGTCCAACTGGTTCCTGTTGCATCGACTGGTCGGACGCGGCGTCGCGCGGCACGAGCGCGGCTGGGACTGGGGCATCGTCCTCTATCCGTTCTGCGTGTTGCTGCTCATTCTGGTTTTTCAGGACGAGTCGGTCTTCATCGCGATTCCGTGGACCGTGCTCGCATTCGGCGACGGCTTCGCAACGCTGATCGGCAAACGCTTTCCGATTCGTCCGCTGCCGTGGAACAGCGAAAAGAGTCTCGGCGGAACCATTGCTTTTGTGTTGATCGGCAGTGCCGCCGCGTACGCGACTGCGGTCTTCTTCCATTACGACAACATCGTCGTCGCGCTCGCGGCCGCGGTCGTCGCGGCGATCGTCGAATCGCTCCCGCTGCACATCAACGACAACATCACGGTGCCGTTCGCATCCGCCGTCACGCTCGCGGTCTTCGGCATCCCGACGATCCCGTTCCATCAGGCGCCGCCGATCGTCTGGGGCTGGATCGCCGCGAACACCGTGCTCGCGATCGCCGGCTATCTGCTGCGCGGCGTGAACCTCTCCGGCCTGATCACCGGCTGGATCCTCGGCACGATCATCGTCATCGGCGGCGGCAGCGCGCTCTATCTGCCGCTGCTCGCGTTCTTCATCATCGGCACGACGGTCACGAAGCTCGGCTTC
>DATEZA010000097.1:0-29921 GCA_035255945.1 Thermoanaerobaculia bacterium | reverse complement strand
GACAGGGACGGCTTCCTCAAGATCACCGACCGCAAGAAAGACATCATCATCAACGCGTACGGCAAGAACGTAGCGCCGCAGCCGCTGGAGGGTTTACTCAAGAGCTCGCCCTACATCGGTACGCCGGTGATTATCGGCGATCGCCGCAAGTTCCTCACGGCGATCATCGTCCCGAACTTCGAGAAGCTCGAACGCGACGCCGCGGGTCTCGGCATTCAATGGCAGTCGCGGCAGGAGCTCGTGGCGAACGAAAAAGTCAAGGATCTCTACCAGGCGGAGATCAACCGGTTCAATCAGAACCTCGACCGCCAGGAGAAGATCCGCCGCTTCACGCTGCTCGCCAACGACTTCACCATCGAAAACGACGAGATCACGCCGTCACTCAAGGTCAAGCGCAAGGTCATCGACAAAAAGTACAAAGATGTGATTGATGGGATGTATATCGACGAGAACGTTGAAGACGAAAAGGAACGGGCACGGGTATGACAGTCGCCGAGGCCGCGCCAGCGCAGAGTCCAGTCACGAGTAAGGCTTTTTCGATCGAACGCGAAGGCGATCTGGCCATCCTCTGGTTCGACCTCCCGGGTGAGAAAGTCAACAAATTCTCGTCGCATGTCGTGCAGGAATTCGCGAACGTCGTTGACGAGCTGGCGAGCTCGAACGACATCAAACGTGTCGTCGTCGCGTCGCGCAAATCGGTCTTCATCGCCGGCGCGGACATCACCGAATTCACCAAAATGACCTCGCCCGAACAGGGCAAGGAGTACGTCCGCCTCGGGCAGCAGGCGTTCCATCGCTTCTCGAAATTGCCGCAGACGACCGTCGCGGCGATCAACGGCGCGTGTCTCGGCGGCGGATGCGAGCTCGCGCTCTCCTGCGATTACCGCGTCATGTCCGACTCGCCCAAAGCGCAGATCGGATTGCCGGAGACGAAGCTCGGCATCTTCCCCGCGTGGGGCGGTACGACCAAGCTCCCGCGCCTGGTCGGTCTGCCCGCCGCGCTCGACATGATCCTCAACGGCAAAGCGGTCGACGGTAAACGCGCGAAGCGGATGAACCTCGTCGACGAAGTCGTCCCGCCGTCGATCCTGCTCGACATCGCAAAGGACTTTGCCAAACGGAGCAAACGGCGCGGCGGCACCGCGGCGAAGTTCTACGTCGAAGGCAATCCGCTCGCCCGCAACCTCATCTTCGGCAAGGCGCGCAAGACCGTGCTGCAGATGACGCACGGCAATTACCCGGCGCCGCTGAAAGTCATCGACGTAATGAAGGAAGGCTTCTCCGGCGGCGTCGATCGCGGACTGGCAGCCGAAGTCGACTCAGTCGTTCCGCTCGTCGCCGGCGATGTCGCGCAGAATCTCGTGCGCCTCTTCTTTCTGATGGAGGACTCGAAAAAAGATCCATTCGCCGCGAAGCCGCTCGAAATCGAGAACGCCGGTGTCCTCGGCGCAGGCGTGATGGGCGGCGGCATCGCGCAGATCATCGCCGACAAGACCGACGCGAACATCCGCATGCGCGACATCAACTGGCAGGCCATCTCCGGCGGCATGAAGGCCGCGGCGAAAGTCTGGAAACGCAAAGTCGATGCGCGCCGGATGAAGCGCGGCGAGATGCAGCGCAAGCTCTCGCGCATCACCGCCACCACCGACTGGAGCGGCTACTCGCGCATGAACGTCGTGGTCGAAGCGGTCGTCGAGAACCTCAACATCAAGCGCCAGGTCCTCGCCGAATTCGAAGCGATCGAGAAGCCGGGCGCGATCTTCGCCACGAACACCTCGACCATTCCGATCACGCAGATCGCGGCCGAAGCGAAGCATCCGGAGAACGTCGTCGGGATGCATTTCTTCAATCCGGTCGACCGCATGCCGCTGGTCGAAGTGATCCGCGGCGCGAAGACCTCCGACGTGGCGATGGCCACGATCGCGAGCTTCGCGCGCAAGCTCGGCAAGACCGTCGTCTATTGCAACGACGGCCCCGGCTTCGTGGTCAATCGCATCCTCGGTCCGTACATGAACGAAGCCGGTTTCCTGCTCGAAGAAGGGAACACGATCGAATCGCTCGACAAGGCGATGGTCGACTTCGGCATGCCGATGGGACCGATGGCATTGCTCGACGAAGTGGGCATCGATGTCGCCGCGAAGGTCGCGGTGATCCTCGGCGATGCCTTCGGCGCGCGCATGCAGAAGTCAACGGTCGTAGAGAAGCTCTACCAGGATGGGAGACACGGAAAGAAAAACGGCAAAGGACTTTATGTTTACAAGGACGGCAAGCGGCAGGGGCCCGATCCGTCCGTGTACAAAGTCCTCGGCATCTCCTCGCCGCATCCGGCCGATGCGCGCGCGGTCGTCGAGCGGATGACGCTGGCGATGATCAATGAAGCGGTGCTGATCCTCGACGAGAAGATCGTCGCCACTGCGGGCGAGCTCGATCTCGCCATGATCATGGGCACCGGCTTCCCGCCGTTCCGCGGCGGACTGCTGCGTCATGCGGACGCGCTCGGATTGCCGTACATCCTCGCGCGCCTCGACGGGCTGACCAGGCTCGGCACGCGCTTCGTCGCGACCGAGCCGCTGCGCAAGCTCGCGGAGAGCGGGCGCAAGTTTTACGAGGCGTATGCGCGCAACTAGCCGTCATCCCGAGCGTAGTCGAGGGACCGGGGCGTGCGGTGGCGCGCCGCCCGCGCCCCCCGGTTCCTCAGCTACGCTCGGGACGACGCGGGGCTGATGAACTTCACGCAACCTCTGCCCCCACTGACGCGCAATCAACGCCTCGCCGTCTGGCTCACCGCGCTCCTCTGCGCCGCCACCCGCTTCCTCGCGCTTGCGCGCTCGCTCTGGGACTGGGACGAAACGCTCTTCTGCCTCGGCATGCGCTCGTACGACGTCACGAGCCACCATCCGCATCCGCCCGGCTTTCCGCTCTACATCGCGCTGGGACACATCGCGCATCTCTTCACGAAGAGCGATTTCCGCGCGCTGCAGATGGTCAACCTGATCGCCGCGATGCTGCTCTTTCCCGCGGTGTTCATGCTCGCGCGCGAGCTGCGTCTGCGTTTCGACATCGCCTTCATCGCCGCGGCGCTTTGCGTCTTCTTCCCGAACGTCTGGTTCTTCGGCGGCGGCGCGTTCAGTGACATCCCATCGCTCACGCTCGTCGTGTTCGCCGCGGCGATGCTGCTCCGCGGATCACGGGATGCCGAGGCGTATCTGATCGGCGCGTTTCTGTTGGCGCTGGCGATCGGGATCCGTCCGCAGAACGCATTGATCGGACTCGTGCCCGGACTGATCTCGACGTGGTACCGCCTCCGCGCGAAAGGCTGGCGCGACGTCCTCTTCGCCGCGCTCCTCGGCATGACCGTGGTCGGACTCGCATTCGGCGAAGCGGCGTGGGCGACCGGCGGGCTCGATCGATACGCGAACAGCATCGCGCAGCATCGCGACTACATCGTGCACATCGATTCGTACCGCGCGCCGGGACGTCCGCCGCTCTGGCGCCTGTTCGATCGCTTCTTCATCAAGCAGTACGGCTCGCCCGTGCTCAGCGTGCTCACGTCGCTGTTCGTGCTCGTGTCGATCGCCGGCTCGATCCGCGAGCGCAATCGCTCGATCGGCCTCCTCGCGCTCACGTTCGGACCGTTCGCGATCATGGCGTGGATGATGTTGGATCGGTTCAGCGTCAGCCGCTTTTCCATCGGCTACATCCCGATGTTCGCGATTCTCGCGGCGGACGGCATCCGTCGCCTGGCGCGCGATCGCGCCGATCTCACCTTCGTCGCCGGCGGCGCGCTGACCCTCGTCTTTTTCTTCTGGACGCTCCCCGCGCTCACGCCGGTGCGCAACGAGATCTCGCCGCCCGTCGCCGCCGTGCGCAACGCGCAGAAGCACCTCGATCCATCGCGCGATCATCTCTTCGTCGCATTCAACATGTCGCCGTTCGTCGAGTACTTCGCGCCGTCGCTGCCGTTCACGCGCGTGATGGACGATCGCGCCATGCCGCTGTCATCGATGACTCAGAAACCGTGGCTGCTCGCGGAAGACGAGTCGATGCCGCGCAGCGGATTCGTCGCGCGCCGCGAGCGCGGACATTTGTGGGACATCGCGCGCCGCCACTACTTCGAATGCAGCGTCGAGCCGATGACGCGCCTCGCGCAATTCGGCGACGGCTGGTATCTGCCGGAGCGCAACGGCATCGAGGAATGGCGCTGGATGGGCCATCGCTCGACGACCACGCTTCCGCCCGCGACCGGCCTTACGAAACTGCGGTTGCTCTGGGACACGGCGGGCGAAATCGTGCCGATGAAGCCGGTGGTCACGATCCGGTTGAACGGCGTCGTGCTCGATCGCTTCACCGCGGCCAGCGCACATTTCCAGCACGACTACAAAGTGCAGCCGATGCCGAACGGCGCGCCGAACACCCTCGAGCTCGAAACGACGAAGACGCTAAAAAGTGGTGACGATCCGCGCGATCTGGGCCTGCAGGTGCGCTATCTGTCATGGGGCCCGGATTAGAATCGCGCGATGCCTCGCGCTCTTGCTGCGCTCCTTCTCTTCACCGCCTGCACATCTGTCGTCACTTCCCCTCGCCCCGCCTCGCGGGGAGAGGGGCCAGGGGTGAGGGGCCCAGAAGAATTCATAAGCATCAGTTGGAGCGACAAGACCGGCAAGCTCCTCCTCGAGCCCCGCTTCAACGAATCCTTCATCTACCAGACCTCACTCCCCGCCGGCGTCGGCTCCAATCCGATCGGTCTCGATCGCGGTGAATTGAGCGGCACGCATCTCGTGCACTTCGAGCGCGTCGGTCCGCGCGTGCTCCTCGTCGAAGAGAGCACGAAATTCCGCGCCATCACCGACGACGCGGCCGAGCGCAAAGCGGTCACCGACTCCTTCGCCACCTCGATCCTCGCCGGCTTCAACATCGAATCCGAATCGGGCGACCGCATCGTCATCGACGCCACCGATTTCTTCCTCAGCGACATGCACGGCGTCATCCGCCGTCTGCGCGACACGCAACAGGGCGCCTACTCGCTCGACAAGACCCGCAGCGCGATCTACGCCGCGCGTACGAAGGCATTTCCGCGCAACACCGAAATCGAAGCGACGCTCACCTTCGTCACGACCGACAAGCCCGGCCCGCTCGTCAGCAGCGTGACGCCGGTGCCGGAGATCGTCACCGTGCGCGAGCATCACTCGCTCGTCGCGCTGCCGCCGCCCGGCTACACGCCGCGCAATTTCGATCCGCGCATCAACTCCATCGGCGTCGAGGTCTACGACTACGCCACGCCGTTCACCGCGCCGCTGGAGCGCCGCTGGGTGACGCGCCACCGTCTGCAGAAAGATCAAAAGCTCGTCTACTACGTCGATCCCGGCGCGCCGGAGCCGGTCCGTTCCGCGCTCATCGAAGGCGCGGGCTGGTGGAGTCAGGCGCTGCCGTTCGAAGTCAGGGTGCTGCCGCCGGACGCCGACCCGATGGACATCCGCTACAACATGATCAACTGGATTCATCGATCGACGCGCGGCTGGTCGTACGGCGAGTCGGTGCTCGATCCGCGCACCGGCGAGATCATCAAAGGCAACGTCCGGCTCGGATCGCTCCGCATGCGCCAGGATTTTCTGATCGCGCGCGGACTCGGCGCCGACGAGAAGACCGCCGCGGAGCTCGCGCTCGCGCGCGTTCGCCAGCTCGCCGCGCACGAAGTCGGACACACCCTCGGCTTCGATCACAACATGGCCGCGTCGAGCTCCGGCCGTGCGTCGGTGATGGACTATCCCGCGCCGAACATCAGGATCACCGCCGACGGCAAGCTCGATTTCTCCGATGCGTATGCGAAGGGGCTCGGCGCGTACGACAAGGCGGCGGTGCGGTATGTGTACTTCGATGACGACAGCGCCGCGCGCACCGCGGGGCTCTTCGTCAAGGACGCCGATTCGCGCAACGTGAACACCGCGCATCCGCTCGGCTCGGTGTGGGACAACGGCGCCGATCCGGTGCAGACGCTCGCGCACGAGCTCGAAGTGCGGCGCATCGCGCTCGAACATTTCGGTCTCGACAATCTGCGCGAAGGCGAGCCGCTGTCGTCACTGGAAGAAATCCTGCTGCCGCTCTACCTCCATCATCGATATCAGCTCGAGGCCGCGGCGAAATCGGTCGGCGGCCTTTACTACACCTATGCACTGAAAGAGAGCGGCGGGCCGGCGCGGCAGATCGTCCCGGCGGCGAAGCAGCGCGAGGCGCTTGCGCTGATCCTCTCCACGCTCGACCCGAAATTCCTCGCCATTCCGCAGCGCATCGTCGATCTGATTCCGCCGCGCGCATTCGGATACGAAGGCGGAATCGCCGAACTGTTCGAGAAGAAAACGGCGCCTGTATTCGATCCGATCTCCGCCGCAGTTTCTTCGGCCGACATCACGCTCGCCGCGCTGCTCGATCCGAACCGCTGCGCGCGGCTCATCGAGTTCCACGAAGAAAACAAGGACAACCCGCCGCTCTCCGAAGTGCTCGACAAGACCATCGACAGCACGATGAAAGAAGGTGCGATCTCGTTCAGTGTGCGTGCGTTGCTCGCGCAGCGGCTGATGGAGCTCGCGTCGAACACGGATGCTGCCGCGGGCGTACGTGCCGAAGCAACCGAAGCGCTGCGTCGATTCGCGGCGAAGGCCGATCCGGCGCTGCGCGACGACATCGAGCGCTTTCTCAAACGACCTGCCGAAGCCACCAAACCCGCAAAACTGCCTGAAGTTCCGCCAGGACCTCCAATCTAATGCGCAAAACCATCGCTATCCTGTTTATCGCTACAGCTGCGTTCGCACAGTCGCCCGACGCCATCCGCGCCCACATGCGCTTTCTGTCCAGCGACGATCTCGAAGGACGCGGCACCGGCACGCGCGGCTATGCCGTCGCCGCCGAGTACGTCGCCGCGCAGTTCCGCTCGTACGGACTCGACGCGCAGCTGCAGCCGATCAGGTTCCGCACGACCGTGCGCGACACCGCATCGACGATGAGCATCGAGCGAGACGGCGCACAGCCCGAGCAGTGGACGCTCAACAAGGAGTGGGTGACGTACGGCGACGTGCTTCGCGACGACACCACCGCGAGCGGCCGCGTCGTCTTCGCCGGCTACGGCGTCACCGCGCCCGATCGCCAGTACGACGACTACGCGAACATCGACGCGAAGGGAAAGATCGTCGCGCTCTTCAGCGGCGCACCGTCGACCTTCCCGAGCGAGATCCGCGCGCACTACTCCGCGTCGCTGACGAAGCTGGAGAACGCCGTCGCGCACGGAGCGATCGGCACCATCGTGATCATGAATCCGTACGACGCGCACATCCCGTGGTCGATGATCACCCGCCGTTCGGAAATGACGAGCATGAACTGGCTCGAAGCGGACGGCACACCGCACGCCACGCGCCGCGAGATCCTCGCCTCGGGCACGCTCAGTCACGACGGCGCAGTCGCGCTCTTTACCGGCAGCAAGTACTCGCTCGACGATCTCTACATTCAGGCGAACAACGGCACGCTGCGCGCGTTCGATCTGCCGCTGCGCGCGACGATTCATCTGCTCGGTCATCACGACGAAGTCACGAGCTCCAACGTGATCGGCGTCCTGCGCGGCTCCGATCCGAAGCTGCGCGACGAGTACGTCGTCTACTCCGCGCATCTCGATCACCTCGGCATCACCACTCCGGTCAACGGCGACGCGATCAACAACGGCGCGCTCGATAACGCGTCAGGCATCGGCGCGATGCTCGAAGTCGCGCGATTGATGGCCGAGGTAAAACCGCGGCGGTCGGTGTTGTTCGTCGCAACGACCGGGGAGGAGAAGGGCCTGCGCGGCGCCGACTACTTCGCGAACAATCCCATCGTGCCGGCGAATGCGATCGTCGCCGACATCAATCTCGACGAGATCATGATGCAGACGCCGGTCACTGACATCGTCGCCCTCGGCAGCGATCACAGCGACCTCGGCGCCGTCGTCGCCGACGCGGCGAAGAGCGCCGGCGTGACGGTCAGTCCCGATCCGTATCCCGAGGAAGGGGACTTCGTGCGGAGCGACCAGTATCCGTTCGTGCGGCGCGGAATCCCGAGCGTCTACATCGGCGCCGGCTATCACGCCGTCGATCCGAAGATCGATGCGAAGAAGCTCCAGCTCGAGTGGATCTCCACGCTGTATCACACGCCCAAGGACGAGATGTCCCAGCCGCTCGATTTCAGCGTCGGCGCGATGGTGGCGAAAGTCGCGCTCAAAACGGGCGAGATGGTGGCGAATCGGGACGCGCGTCCGCGGTGGAACCCCGGCGATTTCTTCGCGCGGTAACGCGCAAATGCCGAAGGCCGGATGAGGGGACCTCTTCTTCGCGCGGTAATGTCATCCCGAGCGTAGTCGAGGGACCTGGGGGCGCGGGCGGCGCGCCATCCGGCCACACAGGTCCCTCGACTACGCTCGGGATGACGCTGGCATATGATTGCTCCCCGCGGAACGCCAACCCAGGAGCATCCATCCATGGCATTGACTGCTGAACAACGGAAGGTCGACCTCGTCGACCGGCTGGCGAGCGAGGCCCGCGCGCGCGTGGCCTCCAATCTCGCCGACTCCGTCGAGCACTTCGTTCGACGTTTCTTCGCCCACGTCGCGCCCGACGACATCATTTACACCGCCCTCGACACCCTCCTCGGCAGCGCGCTCTCGCTCTATGAATTCGGCGTCGAGCGCAAGCCGGGAGAGGCCAAAGTCCGCCTGTTCAACCCCACCGCCGAGAAAAACGGCTGGGGACTGGAGCACACCGTCGTCGAGATCGTGAACGACGACATGCCATTCCTCGTCGACTCGGTCAGCGCCGAGATCAACAAGCGCGACCGCACGATCCACCTGCTGCTCCATCCCGTCCTGCGCGTACGCCGCGATCACGACGGCCGCCGCGTCGAGATCACCGACACGATGAACGCACCGACCGACGTCATGGTCGAGTCGTACATGCACGTCGAGATCGACGAAGAGACCGAGCAGTCGGAGCTCGAAGCACTGAAGTCGTCGATCGAGCGCGTGCTCGGTCAGGTGCGTCTCGCCGTCGTCGACTGGCGGGCGATGCGCGCGAAGCTGAAAGAAGACATCGCCGAGATCGCGACGGAGACGCTGCCGATGCCGGCGGAAGAAGTCGAGGAAGCGAAGAAGTTCCTCGAATGGCTCGATGACGGCAACTTCATCTTCCTCGGTTATCGGCGCTACGCATTCGAAACGCACGACGGCAAAGACTTTCTCCCGCCCGACAGCGCCTCCGGCCTCGGCACGCTCAAGCCGATTCGCGATGAAGCGCTCGATCGCGGCGCGCAGCCGTTGTCCGAGCAGGACAGCCAATACGCGCGCCGCAAAGACCTGCTGATCATCACCAAGGCGAACACGCGCAGCGTCGTGCACAAGCCGGTGCCGATGGATCGCATCGGCGTGAAGCGCTACGACGACAACGGCAATCTGATCGGCGAAGACCGTTTCCTCGGACTCTTCACCTCGGCCGCGTACAGCCGCAGCGTGCGCGAGATCCCGATGCTCCGCCTGAAGTTCAACCGGGTGATGGAGCGCTCCGCACTCGATCCGCACTCGCACAACGGCAAGGCGCTGGTCGACATCCTGGAGACCTTTCCGCGCGACGAATTCCTCCAGATCACGGACGCCGACCTCTTCGAGATCTCGCGCGGCATCCTCCTGCTGCAGGAGCGCCAGCGCCTCGCGCTCTTCACGCGCAAGGATGTGTTCGAGCGCTTCGTCTCGTGCTTCGTCTTCGTGCCGCGCGACCGCTACACGCCCGAGTTCAAGGAGCGCGCGAAGCAGATCCTGCTCGATGCATTCGAAGGCCGCGACGCGGCGATCCACGATTACGTCACCGACTCGCCGCTCGCGCGGGGCGTCTTCATCATCTGGATGAGGCCGGGGCAGCGCGTGCCCGAAGTCGACATCAAACGGCTCGAGGCGATCCTCTCCGATGCGGCGCGTACGTGGGGCGATCACCTGCTCGACCTCATGACGCAGATCCACGGCGAGGAAGAAGGCGTCGAGCTCCATCGCCGCTACAAGAAAGCGTTCTCGCTCGCGTACACCGAGCGCTTCGAGGCCGATGCCGCCGAGCACGACGTCGAGCGGCTCGAGGAAGTGATCGCGACCGGCAACATGGTGGTCGATCTTTATCGCCATCGAGGAGACGGCGAGCGCCAGTTCCACTGCAAGATCGTGCACGGCGGCGCGCCCGTTCCGCTGTCCGAGATCATGCCCCGCCTCGAAAACATGGGACTCAAAGTATTGGCCGAAGTCCCATACGAAGTGCATCCGCTCGGCACGCCGCTGCCGATTCGCATCCGCGATTTCGCGCTGGACGCGCAGGGCCTGCAGGACGATCTCACCGATGTCCGCGACAAGTTCCAGGACGCATTTGTGCGCGTCTGGCGGCACGAAGCGGAGGACGACGGCTTCAACCGGCTCGTGCTCGCCGCGGAACTGGAGTGGCACGAAGTGGTCGTGCTGCGCGCGTACTGCAAGTACATGCGCCAGATCGGCGTGAATCTTTCCGAGGCGTACGTGCAGCAGACGCTGGCAAACAATCCGGCGATTACGAGGCTGCTCGTGCAGCTCTTCCGCAATCACTTCGATCCGGAGCTCGGTCCCGCGATGATGCGCGATGCGAAAGCGTCATCGGCGGTCGGCATGGGCCGCCACGCCGCGGGCCTCGGCATCCGCGCGCAGATCGAGGACGCACTCGACAAGGTCAAGAATCCCGACGAAGACCGCATCCTTCGTTTGTACGTTTCGCTGATCGAGGCGACGCTGCGCACGAACTACTTTCAGAGAGATGCGGCGGGCGATCGCAAGTCGTACCTCTCGTTCAAGCTCGAGTCCAAAGCCGTTCCCGATCTGCCGCTGCCGCGTCCGATGTTCGAGATTTCCGTTTACGCGCCGTCCATGGAAGGCATTCATCTGCGCGCCGGGAAAGTCGCGCGCGGCGGCATCCGCTGGTCCGATCGCCGCGAAGATTTCCGCACCGAGATCCTCGGTCTGATGAAGGCGCAGAACGTCAAGAACGTCGTCATCGTGCCGATGGGATCGAAGGGCGGATTCGTGGTGAAGAATCCGTCGGCCGATCGCGCGGCGTTCCAGCAGGAAGGCATCGAAGCCTACAAAACGCTGCTCCGCGGCATGCTCGACATCACCGACAACCTCGCTGCCGACGGCGCGATCGTGCCTCCGAAAGACGTCGTGCGCCGCGATCCCGACGATCCGTACCTGGTCGTCGCCGCGGACAAAGGCACGGCGACGTTCTCCGACATCGCGAACGGCATCTCCGGCGATTACGGTTTCTGGCTCGGCGATGCATTCGCCTCGGGCGGCAGCGCCGGTTACGACCACAAGGCGATGGGCATCACCGCGCGCGGCGGATGGGAAGCGGTCAAGCGCCACTTCCGTGAGCTCGGGATGGATACGCAGGAGCAGGACTTCACCTGCGTCGGCGTCGGCGACATGTCGGGCGATGTCTTCGGCAACGCGATGCTCCTCTCGCCGCACATCAAGCTGCTTGGCGCATTCAACCACTCGCACATCTTCGTCGACCCGAATCCGAATCCCGCGACGACGTTCGCCGAGCGCCGCCGCATGTTCGATCAGCGCCTCAACTGGAACGGCTACAACGCCGAGCTGCTGTCGAAAGGCGGCGCGATCTTCGAGCGCAGCGCGAAATCACTGACGATCTCCGATGAAGTTCAGTCCCTCTTCGAGCTGCCTAAGAAAACCGTCACTCCCGCGGAGCTGATGAAAGCGATCCTCCGCGCGCGCGCCGACCTGCTCTGGCTGGGCGGCATCGGCACGTACGTCAAGGCATCGCACGAAGATCAGGCCGCCGCGCGCGATCGCGCGAACGATTTCCTTCGCATCAATGCAACCGAGCTTCGCGTGCGCGTCGTCGGCGAAGGCGCGAACCTCGGCTTCACGCAGAAGGCGCGCGTGGAGTTCAATCTCGGCGGCGGCAAGATCAACACCGACGCCATCGACAACTCGGCCGGCGTCGACACCTCGGACCACGAGGTCAACATCAAGATCCTGCTCTACGACGCGATCGCGAAAGGGGAGCTGTCGGGCATCGGGGAGCGCAATACGCAGCTCGCCGAAATGACGGACGAAGTGGGCCGCCTCGTGCTGCGCGACAACTACGAACAGACCCAGGCGATCTCCATCACGCACACCCTCGGCGAAGCGGTGCTCGACGAGCAGTCGCGCTTCATGCGTGCACTCGAGCGCGCGGGCAAGCTCGATCGTTCGCTGGAGTTCCTGCCGGACGACGACACGATCGTCGAGCGTCACGCGGCGCACACCGGCCTGACGCGTCCCGAGCTCGCGATCATCCTCGCGTACGCGAAGATCAATCTGTACGCCGATCTGCTCGCGTCCGATCTGCCGGATGAAGCGCAGCTCTTCAACGACCTGCTGCTCTACTTCCCGGCCGAGCTGCGCGAGAAGTACCGCGCGGCGATCGAGCGCCACAAGCTGCGCCGCGAGATCGTCGCCACCGCGGTCACGAACAACATGCTCAATCGCCTGCGGCCGACGTTCGCGCATCAGGCGTCCGAGGACACGGGGAAGCCGGCGGCGGACGTGGCGCGGGCGTTTGCCATCGTGCGCGATTCGTTCGACATGTCCGCCATCTGGTCGGGCATCGAGTCGCTCGACAACAAACTGCCGGCGCAGGCGCAGACCGAGATGCTGATCGAGGCCGGCTCGTTCACCGAGCGCGCGGTCCTCTGGCTGCTGCGCAGCGGCTACGAGAAGCTCGACATCTCGGCGATCGTCGCCGAGTTCCGTCCGTGCGTCGAAGCGATCGAGAAACATCGCGATTCGATCCTGCCGCCGTCGCTGCTGACGGCGGTGAAAGTGCGCGAGGCGGAACTGCTCGAGGACGGCATTCCGGAAGCGCTCGCGCGGCGGATCGCATCGCTCGACGTGATGACGTCGGCGATGGACATCATTCGCATCGCGCGTCGCGGAGGCGCAGTCGAAGAGACCGCGCGCGTCTACTTCGGAGTCGGCGCACGCTTCGGCTTCGACAAGCTCCGCGGCTGGGCCGATGCGCTGCATGCCGATACGCCGTGGCAGAAGAGCGCTGTCGCGACGCTCGTCGATGACCTGTTCAATTACCAGAAGGTGCTCGCGTCGCGCGTCATCGCCGAGGCGAACGGAGGCGAGCCGGTCGAGACGTGGCTGGCGAAGCGGCCGCGGGTGGTCGAGCGCGTCGATCAGACGATGACCGATGTGAAGGCCGCGCCGGCAGTGGATCTCGCGATGCTCACGGTGGCGTCGCGACAGTTGCGGGCGCTGGTCGAGAGCTAGAGCTGGCACGAACGGTGAAGCCTGTCATCAATGTGACCGGCCTTTTCATCGGACTTTTTGCCCTCTTCTTCGGCTTCGTCATCCTGATGGCGATCTGGTCCCGCTGGCGCCGCCAGATGGGCGGCGGCCTCGGCCCCACCGAGTTCTCCGACGGCAGCATGACCACCACGCCGACCGGCTATCCGGAAGAGATGCACGGCAAAGGCAAGAAGATCACGCCGACGGATAACAACGCAGCGGGGATGTGATCCAGCTCACGGCTCCTCCCGCTCCGCGATCAGCGACACATCGCTGAACCCTGCCGCGCGGCAGGCGCCGAGCACTTTCATCACCTCGCCGTACTTCACCTGGAGTGCGGCGGCCATGCCGCCGCTGTAGTTGCCGCGAGGCGGCCATGCCGCCTCGCAACGGCGCGCGGCATGGCCGCGCGTCCAAAAGCGGCGGCATGGCCGCCGCACTCCGCTATAACGTCACCAGCTCCAGACTAGCGATCTCCCGCGCGAGGAACTCCGCCGCGATCCGGCGAAACCGTTCCTCCCCTGCTTTGTCGCCGCGCACGGGATGTTCGTTATGGCGCTCGCGCAGCACGCCGGCGAGCTGCTCGGCTCGGATCACGACGGAATCGACGTACAGCGTTCCGTCGGCGTTCACGGTCACCGGCAGCTGGCGCGTCGCTTCGCCGACATTTGCGGCGTTGTGCACCGAGGGGAGGTGGACCGGGACACCCTGCACGATCATTGGCGTGACCACCATAAAGATGATCAGGAGCACGAGACAGACATCGCCGGAGCGCGGTGGCGTGCGATGTCTTCATGTGGATGAGACACGGCCCGCCGCGTGTTGCAAACCGCGCTTGCGAATCATCACCTACCTCGCGCCCAGCCTCCCGCCCGCCCTCTTCGAGACCATCGCCCGTCATCTCGACGCGGAGCTCGTCTTCGAGCGGGCGATCTCCGGCCCGCAGCCGGGCGACGAGGAGCCGTTCACGAGCGGGGCGGCCGACATCGGCTTCGTCTGTGCGCCGTCGTATCGCGTGCTGCGCGGGACCGTCGAGTTGCTGCCGGCGCTCGTGCCGCTCGATCCGCGCGCGGAGGGCAGGCCGGTTTACTTTGCGGATGTCGTCGTGAAGCGCGATTCGGAGATCCGCAGCTTCGAGCAACTAAAAGGAAAGCGCTGGGCTTACAACGATCGCAACTCGCGCAGCGGCTGGTTCAGCATGCTCGAGCGCGCCGGGAGTGACGACTACTTCCAGGAAGCGATTCACGCCGGCTCGCATCTGCAATCGCTCGACGCCGTCGCGGGCGGCCGCGCGGATGCCGCCGCAATCGACTCCAACGTCCTTGCCCTCAATCCACGCCACGACCTGCGCGTCCTCGAATCGTGGGGACCGTATCCCATCCAGCCGTCCATCATCCGCTCCGCCATTCCGGAACGGCGGAAGCGCGAGATCGCCGCGGCGATGATCGCCATCAAGCGCGACGATCTCGCACCGTTCGGTTTCGCCGGCTTCACGCCGGTCGCCGAAGCGGTCTATTTGTGACCTGCGTCACGTGCGACGGCCCCTGTTATTCCGTTCGTGATGCCGCTCAGTGCCGCGAACCCCATCGCGTGTGAGGCATCGTCCATCACGCCGACCGACACATTGTCCGTGCTCTCGTCGACGATCAGGTCGTACTTCACCGTGATCTCTTTCCGCCGCTTCACCGAATCGGCGGGGAAGCGAAGCTGGTGCTGGGTTCGCTTCACCTCCGACACCTTGCCGTCGCGATGCGTGAACGCCGTGAAGCTCGTGAACTGGCCGACGACATCGCTGCCGTCCGGAATCAACGTCAGTCCGACCGTGGGGATCTTCACCACCACCGGCACGATCAGTCCCTGCTCGGTGTGCGACGGCGGGTTGGCGCCTTTCGCGATCGAGATGTTCAGATCGTTCCTGGTGACCGGGTAGAAGAGATTCGCCGAGACCGCATCCTGCATCTCGGACGTCAGCGACTTCTCCACGAACGACTCGCGCGAGCGGACTTCATATCCCTTCTTCCGCAGCTTCACGCTGATCGAGCGCACCGCATCTTTCTTATCGCCCTCGGCCGGGTGATAGCCGAGCGAGTAGTAGCTCGTCATGTCCTGAGTCAGCGTGTTGAACGCGAGCTCGAAATTGTTCGAGCCGGTGAGCGCCTTGCCGCCGGTCGCGGCGGCGATCTGCGTCATCGCCATCAGGCCGCTGTCGCTGCGCGCCATCGGACGTGACGTGTCGTAGTACTCGTTGCCGAGATGACTCGCATCGACGCCGCCCATGTCGATGCCGAGTCCCGAGGCGGAGATCGGATAGAGCGTGACGCCGGTGCTGTTCGCGGCGTCGCTGATCTCCTTCACCATGCTTCCTTGTTCGAATCGCTGCGCGGCATTGGCCGCGACGAACGTCTCGCCGCCGTCGAAGCGGTCCTTCATGCCTTCGAGGTAGGTGAAGATCGGCAGCGCCGGATTGCGCGACAACTGATCGGTGAGGATGACCAGCGCGTTGTGGCCGCTCACGCCGCGCAGCGACGCCATCACGCTCTTCATCGCTTCGACGCGCTGCGATTGTTCGAACGTGATCTTGTCCCCGTATGCCTCCGCCACGCGCCGGCCCTCGGACATCGGCGGCTTGGTTGGAGTCGCCGCGGCTCCGCCGATCGCTCCCTTCGTTTGCGTCGCGTAATCGCCCGGCATCGCACTGAGCTCGTGCTCGGCCATGAGCAGGTCCTGCTTCGCCGCCGTCGCCGTCACCGTGCCGATGAGCCTCTTGAGCGCGCTCGTCGCGGCCGCGACGTCATTCGTGAACGGCAGGTCGACCTTCAGCCCCGGATTCCACGACACGATCATCACGTGATCGCCGGCGCGCGTCGTGTGCTGGATGAACTTCGACATCGGCTCGAAGACCCTGTCGCGCGCCAACGGCGCCATCGTCGTCATGTCGAGGAACACGACGATGTTGCGTGCGCGGGGATCGGTCGGCGCGACCGGTGCGGCTGCCGGCGCGCCCGGCTGCTGCACGCGCGGCGCTTCCTCTTCGCGCACCTCGAGGAAATTCGTGATCGCCTGCGGCTTGCCGTCTTCGAGGATCTGGAAGTCGTCCTTCGTCAATCCGGTGGCCGGCTTGCCGTCCTTCGTGACGATCACGTCGACGTTGATCACACGGACTTCGATCGTCTCGCTGAAGAACGTCGGCTGCTGTTGCTGGGAAAACGCGGGAAGAGCGAGAAACAACGCAATGAGAAGTTTTCGCATTTTTTAGCCTTTGATCGTCAGTTTCGTGAGGGTGTGGCGCCGGCGACCTCGCCGGCGGCTACCGCCGCCGAGTCGGCGGCGCCACACGTCGAAGTCGCATACGACGATGAGCAGCGGCAATGCGGCACGCGCGCTTCGCATGATCAGCCCTGCGTGATCGGCATCGACGCGAACCCGGTCACGTGCGATGTGTCGTCCATGATTCCGACCGACACGCCGTCGGTCTTGTCGTCGATCGTCAGGTCGTACTTCACGGTGATCTCCTTTCGCCGCTTGAGCGAATCGGCGGGGAAGCGCAGCTGGTGCTGCGTGCGCTTCACCTCGGAGACTCTGCCGTCGCGGCGCATGAACGCGGTGTAGCTGGAGAACTGGCCGATGAGATCGGTGCCGTCGGGAATCAGCGTGAGGCTGGCGGTAGGGATCCTGATCACGACCGGCATGACGACGTGCTGCTCGGGCGACGGCGCCGCATCGCCGCCTTTCGCCATGCTGACGTTCAGATCGTTCTTCGCGATCGGGTAGAGCAGATTCGCGGCGACGGCGTCCTGCATCTCGGTCGTGAGCGAGCGCTCGATGAACGACGCGCGCGAGCGCACGGTGTAGCCCTTCTTTTTGAGCCTGACTGAAATCGAGCGCACCGCGTCCTTGCGCTCGCCCTCGGTGTGATAGCCGAGGGAGTAGTACGAGATCATGTCCTGCGTCAGTGTGTTGAACGCGAGATCGAAATTGTTCGACTGCGTCAGCGCCATGCCGCCGGTCTCCGCGGCGATCTCGTGCAACGCCATCAGCTGATCTTCGCTGTGCGTTGCGTCGGCGGTGGTGAGCGCCGCGTACTCGCCGCGATTCTCGGCGCTGATCGACGGCAGGTCGACCCCCAGGCCGCTCGCCGAAACCGGATACACCGTGATGCCGCTGCTGTTCGCGATATCGGCGATGCGGCTGGCCAGACTGCTGTCGTTGAATCGCGACGCCGCCGTCGCCGGCACGTACGACTCGCCGCCCGTGAACTGATCCCTGATCCGATAGATGAAGTCATAGGCCGGCATCGCCGGATTGGTCGCCAGCTGATCGGTGAAGAGGACCATCGCCGTGCGGCCGCCGATGCCGCGCAGCGACGCCATCACGCTCTTGATCGCCTCCACGCGCTGCGCCTGCTCGTGTGTGACCATGTTCGCGTACTGATCGGCCTCGGCGACGGCGGCCGAGATCGGCGGAATCGAGCCCATGATTTTGTAGTCGGCCGGAAGATCGCGGATGCGCTGCTTCGCGCTCTCGAGGTCGCGCTGGGAGAAGATCGCCTGCGTCGTGGTGCCGGTCAGTTTGTCGAGTGTTTTCGTTGCCGTGGCGACGTCATTCGTGAACGGCAGCTCGACTTTCAGTCCCGGATTCCACGAGACGATCATCACGTGATCGCCGGTGCGCGTTGCGCGGCGGAGAAACTTCTCCAGCGGCTTGAAGATGCGGTCGCGCGTGAACGGATGGATCGTCGTCGTGTCGAGAAAAACCACGACGTTGCGTGCGCGCGTGTCGGGCGGGCGAGGCGTGTTCGCGGCGGCCGGCGTCGCCGCGGCCGTGCCGGCGGGCGGCGGCTCGGGCGAGTCGGCCGGCGTCATCTCCAGAAAGTTCGAGATCGTGACCGGCTTCCCGTTCTCCGACAGGTCGAAGTCTTCCTGTTTCAGCCCGCTGACCGGATGTCCCTGCCTGTCCGTGACCACGACGTCGACGTTGATGATGCGGACTTCGATCGTCTCGCTGAAAAACGTCGGCTGCTGTTGCGGAAAGGCAGGAAGCGCTGCGAGGAACAACACGGCCAGTGTTCGCAAAAGAAGGACCCTCCGGGGCACGATTGTCCTTCGAAAAGACGCGAAAAAGAGATCGATATGACTGCCCCCCCGCGCAGCGGGGCGAAGGTCAATGGGGCTTGCGCTGCGCGAGAGCGTTGACCTTCGCCCCGCCGCGCGGGGAGAAGGTGGCCGAAGGCCGGATGAGGGTTTCCCCCCTACGCTCTACCAGCTTCGATCAAACTGAACATCCCGATCGGCAGCACGCGCTTCACCGCAAACCCGCCCGTCGCGAGCAGCGCCGACATCTCGGCCGCGCTCCGCTCGCGTCCGCCGAGCATCACGAGCATGTTGAGGTCCATGAACGCGACCGGCGACGGCTGCGGCGAATCGGGAAGGAGCATCTCCACCACGAGCAGCGTCGCGCCCGGCTTCGCTGCCCGATGGATTGACTTCAGGATCTCCGTGCAGCGGTCATCCGGCCAGTCATGAAGGATCGACTTGAGGAGGTACAGATCGCCGTCTGCCGGGACTTCCTCGAAGAAGCTGCCGCCGACCAGCTCGATGCGCTCGTCCGGCTTCGCGCTGGCGATGATCTCCGGCAGATCGAACAGCACGCCGCGCGCGGTGGGACTCGTCGCAAGGAGCGAGCGCAGCAGCACGCCCTGGCTACCGCCGATGTCGACGATGCGCTGGAATCCGTTCGCTGCGTAGACGCGGGTGACGTCCTGCGCGACGATCGAGGAGAGGTTACCCATGCCTCGCGCGAAGCTGAGTCCTTCCTCCTGATTCTTTGCGTAGTACTCCCAGGGCGGCATGCCGAGGATCTCGCTCGACAGCGACTTGCCGGCTTTCACGGCGTCGTACAGCCGGCCCCACGGCAGCCAGTGGCCGGGCGCGGTCTCGGCGATGAGGAAGTCGCGCAACGAATTCGGTGCGTTGCTGCGCAGGCATTCGCCGGCGGGCGTGAGCGCGAAGCGGCGCGGCTCGCTCTCGAAGAAGATGCCGAGGGCGGCGCAGGCGCGCAGGAGGCGGTAGAGCGAATCGGGATCGGCGCCGCATTCCTGCGCGAGCGAGTCGGAGTCGTGCACGCCCGACGCGATCAGGTCCGCGACGCCGAACCGCGCGGCCGCGGCGACGATCTGCGCGTGCCAGAGACCCATCATCAGCTGCAGAACGTGGACGTGGGGAGGTGCTTCGTTCGTCATACGTGCAATTTACGACGAGGCGGACGGACCGGATTGCACAAAGTGCACGACCGCCTCGTAAAACTTCGCGCCGTCGTCTGCTGCGAGCGCGCAGTGGCCGTTTGCATCCGACGCGTACATCGTCTTTCGCACGTGCAGTCCGTCGAACAGCGACTGTCCGAGGCGGAACGGGATCACGTTGTCGTGACGGCTGTGCATCACCAGCGCAGGGATCTTCGCGTCGTTGACCCACGTCCGTGTGCGAAGCGCGAGCGGTGCGGTCCAGCCGAGCGGGAACGGGAAGTAGAGCGCGTTGCCGAGCTCGCGCAGTGACGGGAACGTCGAATCGAGAACGATGCAGCGCGCGCCGTGCGTCTTCGCGATCCACGCAGCGTACGGTCCGCCGAGGGACTCGCCGTACAACGCGATCCCTTCGTGCGGCACGAGCTTCGTCGCAAACGCATACACGGCCTCGGCGTCCTTAAACAGCCCTGATTCGGACGGCGAGCCTTCGCTGCGGCCGTAGCCGCGCCAGTCGAAGACGAACGTCGTTATGCCGCGGCGCGCGAGCTCCGCGGCGACCGGTCCGCGCTCGGTGATGCTGCCCGCATTGCCGTGGAAGTAGACGAGCAGCGGCGCCTGCGGATCGGTCGCGCGAAAGAGCCAGCCGTGCAGCTTGACGCCGTCCGCGGTCGTCAGCCACTCGTCCTGCGCGCCGGCGACTTCCCAGTTGCCGAGCGGATATTTCTCCGGGAAGAACATCCCCGTCCGCCGCAGGAACTGCGCGACGAGAATGAGCGCGATCGCGACGATGAGGAGAAGCCTGAGCACACGACGCATATTGCCCCGTCATCCCGAGCGTAGTCGAGGGACCTGGGGGGGCGGGGTGGCGCGCCGCCCGCCCCCCAGGTCCCTCGACTACGCTCGGGATGACCCGTTACGAGCTGAGCTTCTCCCAATCCGAATCGGGCGCGTCGAGCGCCAGCGCCAGTCCGCCATCCGACCCGACGAACACCGGGTCGTGCATGTACGTGACCTTGCCGCCGCCGACCTGTTTGAGTGCGTCCTGCAGTGCTTCCGGAAGTCCGCGGATCAATCCGCCGCCGCCGGACAGAATGATGTTGTTCCGCACCCGCTCCTGGAACTCCGGCTCGACGCGCGAGAGCAGATCGAGCATCGTCTCGACCGTCGGCCCGAGGATTGTTTCGCACGCCGCCTTGATCTCGTTCGTGATGTCGAGCTGTGTCGGCACTCCGTTCACCGGCGCGGTGACGACCACTTTCTCCGGCGCGCTGCCGACGAAGCTGTTCTTTTCCTTCCAGTCGCGCACCATGAAGATCGTGACGTTCGCCTGCGGGTAACGTTCCGCGATCAACTTGTGCAGATGCCCGTCGATCGAATCGCCGGCCACGGTGAGCGTCCGCTGATCTTCTTCGGTCGGATAGCGTCCCTTCATCACGCAGAAGTCGGTGGTGCCGGCGCCGATGTCGATGATCAGCGTGTGCAGCAGCGCATCGAGTCCGTACGCCACGGCGAACGGCTCGCTGACGATCATCAGGCTGTCGACGATCCCCTTCATCGTATTGCGCAGGTACTGCTTGTTCGTGCGCAGCGCCGCGGCCGGGACGCCGACCACCGCGCGCACGTTTTCAGTCGCCACCTTGCCGCTGCCGTCGGTCTCGACGCCGACCAGCCGCAGCAGATGCCGCAGCAGCTCGCGCACCGCTTCGACGTCTTTGTCCGAGCCTTCCTTGAGCAGGCCGCGCTCGAGCGGGCGATGCAGGTCGAGCATCGTGCGGTTCGATACCGCCTCGTGCCCGATCATCACGCTCCGCTTCAGGACTTTCTTCGCCACCATGTCGACCGGCCAGCCGACGAAACTGTCGACGACGAACCGCTCGCCGTTCGACGCCGAGATCGCACTCCGCGACGTGCCGAGGTCGATGCCCACGTGCAGGACTTCGGAAGCCATTCCATTACCTCTCATCGTTTACCGATCGAGTACGCGCGAATTCCATCGAACAGCGCGTGCGCGATTCGGTCTCTGTATTCGGGTTTGTGCAGCATGGCCACTTCTTTATCGTTCGAGATGCAGCCCACTTCCGCGAGGATCGCCGGCATCTCCGTCGCCACGAGGACGAGGAACGGCGCGCGCTTGACGCCCCAGTTCTGCAGGCCGGGATCGGCGTTGCGCAATCCGCCGTAGAGCTGCGACTGGACGATTGCCGCCAGCTTTTGCGATTCATCGCGGCGCGCGTCGAGGTAGATGCGGTCGAGCAGGTTGCGCATGTCCGCCAGCGAGTATCCCGACTCGCGATTCTCTTCGGCCGCGAGCCTGGTCAGCTTCGCGTCGCGAGTCGGACCGAGGTAGTAGGTCTCGACGCCATGCTCGTTCGTGTGATCGACGATCGAGTTGACGTGGATGGAGACGAAGATGTCGCTCGCCGAGACGTTGGCGATGCGCGCGCGCTCGCGGAGCGGGATGAGGTGATCGTCGTCGCGCGTGGCGATGACTTCGAAGCCGCTCTGCGTGAGGAGGCGGCGCAGTCGCGTGGCGATGTCGAGGGTGATCGCTTTTTCGGAGAGGTCGGGGAGCGCGGCGCCGGGATCGGTACCGCCGTGGCCTGCATCGATGACGATGCGATGCACCGACAGCGGCAGCGCCGCCGGATCGACTTTTTCGTACGAGATCAGCTGCTGCTGCGAGGCCGGCATGCTCGTCCCGCGCGGTGCCGTGCGCTGCACGACGAACATCGGCTCGATGGCCGGTTTGGAGAGGAGAAAAGTCGATCCGGCCAGGCTCAGCGGAACGAAGAGCATCGAGATGCGGCGGAGCCAGAGACGGCCGAGGCGAACGTTGGGCCGCACGCCCCGCGGTGGCAGGCCGCGGATCGTTTCGAGGTTCTCAGTCACGGCCTGCCGCAGCGCGCGACGTTTCACCCGATCGATGTGTCCCGCTCTCATGCCCGCTCGCCCAAGTGACTCATTGTAAACCTGATAGAGTCTCCGCCATGAATGACAACAAAATCTACAAACTCGTCGAGATCGTCGGCACCTCGAGCGAATCGTTCGCGCGCGCGGCCGATGCCGGCGTCGAGCGCGCGGCGCAAACGCTCCGCCACATCGACTGGTTCGAAGTCGTCGAGATGCGCGGCCGCGTCGACAACGGCAAGGTCGTGCAGTACCAGGTGAAGCTGAAGGTCGGCTTCCGCCTGGATTGACGGATGGAGCGCGGGCGTCCTCGCCCGCAGTCGTCGGGCGTCTCGCCCGGCGACCCGCTCTTTCGTGACCGGGCGAGACGCCCGCTCACTGCGGGCGAGGACGCCCGCGCTCCATCACGAACACCGCGGGATCGACCGCCACATCGACTGGTTCGAAGTCGTCGAGAATGCGTGGCCGCGTCGACAACGGCAAGGTCGTGCAGCACCAGGTGAAGCTGAAGGTCGGCTTCCGCCTGGATTGACGGACGGAGCGCGGGCGTCCTCGCCCGCAGTCGTCGGGCGTCTCGCCCGGCGACCGCTCTTTCGTGACCGGGCGAGACGCCCGCTCACTGCGGGCGAGGACGCCCGCGCTCCAGCACGAACACCGCGGGATCGACCGGCGCTCCGGGATGGATCTCGCTGTACTTGCGCGTCGATCCAATCCATGGATCGACCGACGAGAACGTCACGGTGTACGGCAGCTTCACGCCGCCGCCGGCGTCGCGATAGTCGTCGAAGTCGGTCTGCTTCGGAATCCGTCCGACGACTGAATTGACCAGGATCACGCGGCGCAGCGCGAGTCCCGTCACCGGATCGAACCACACCTCGACACGCGTGTTGTCATCGAGCTTGTCGAAGACGAGCCACGCGTCTTTGTCGCCGGCCTTCGATTTGGCGATCGTCTTCGCCTTGTCGTTCAGCGTCGTGGGATCGAACGGCGCGAATGCAGGATAGATGTCGTGCGCCTGCTCGAGATCGCCGGGACGCAGGTCCTTCACGCCGTTCTTGTCCTTCGCCCAGCCTGAGTCGGTGCCGAACATCTGCACGACCTCGCCCTCTTTCGTCTTCACGTCGACGTAGATCTTTCCGTCCGCTTCGCGAAGCTCGAACGGCGCAGTCGTCGTGCCCTTCGCGTCGATGCGCGTGCCCGATGCCGCGAACGACTTCGCGTGCAGCACCTCGAGCGCCTTCTCGCCGCCGATCGCCGCGGTGTATTTCGCGATCAGGTCCTTCGCCGCCGGGAAGGTCTTCTCGTCCTCCACCGGCGTCGGGAACGGCGGCTGCGGCTGCGGCAGCGGGACCGCCGCCACCGGCCGCAGATGGCCGTTGTGGCAGGTGTAGCAGGTGATCTGCGGCTGTCCGTTGAACGAGTTTTTGTTCAGGTCGGACATCATTTTGATCATCCAGCGCGCGGTGTCCTTATTCGGATTCGCATCACTCGCGAAGTCCCACTTGTTCCCATTCGCCTCGGTCGGCCCGACGTGGCAGAAGTCGCAATGGACGCCGAGGGCTGCGCGCATGACGTTCATCTGGCGCTGCAGCTGGAGCCGGGTGAGGCCCGTCAGGATCTTCAGATTGCCCGATTCCTGCTGGGCGAAAAGGGGCGACGTGACGAGGAGGATGGCGAGCGCGAACCCGATCCGTTTCATTGCGGCTCCTTTTTTGCGTGGTTCGCTGGGGATTATGCAAGTGGAGTCTTGAAGTGCCCGGCAACGGATCGAAGAACGTTTACATACGTGTTGCATACGCGACGCTGCTGAAGCTCGCGTTTTTCGCCCTGCTGATCGTCTCGGTGATCAAGCTCTGGACGGTGATCCTGATCTTCATCGTCGCCGTCCTGCTGGCAGTGATGCTCGATCCACTGGTCGGGATCATGGAACGTCATCGCGTGCGGCGCGGCCTGGCCATCGGGCTGATCGCGCTGCTGCTGTTCGGATTTCTGATCGCGTTCGTCGCGGTCGTGCTGCCGCTGACCGCGAAAGAGATCGTGCAGCTCGGGAAGGACTTCCCGCAGATCGTGCAGAAGCTCTCCTCGGCGGCGCCGCAGGTGAAGACTGCAATCAATTCGGTGCTGTCGGGTGCGCGGACCTCGCCATTCGTGAAGGGATGGGTTGCGAAGGCGCCGATGGCCGGGATGTATGCGGCCGAGGGACTGGTGGGCGTGGTGCTGGTGCTGGTGATCACCATTTATCTGCTGGTGGAAGGGCGGCAGATGTTCGAGTGGCTCATCGCGTTCGCGCCGGAGGACAAGCGGACGCGGATTCGGCGGACGGCGTGCGAGTCGGGCGAGGTGATCCTCGCGTACATGCGCGGACAGGCGATCACGTGCTTCCTCTGCGGCGGTGTCGCGCTGACGACATTGTTGATCCTGCACGTGCCGGCGGCGGTGCCGCTCGCGGTGCTCGCGTTTCTGTGCGATCTCGTGCCGGTCGTCGGCACGATCATCATGACGGCGCCGGCGGTGCTGCTCGCATTGCTCGTGTCGCCGTCCGCCGCGCTGATCGTGGTCGCGGTCTACCTGGCGTATCACTTCACGGAGAGCTACCTCATTATTCCCCGCGTCTACGGCAAGCAGATGCGGCTGTCGACGCTGACGGTGCTGCTCGCAGTGACGGCCGGCGGCGCGTTGCAGGGCCCTGTCGGCGCGGTGCTGGTGCTGCCGTTCGTCGCGGCGTATCCGATCGTGGAGCGGATCTGGTTACGCGATCGGCTGCCGGAAGATACGGTGCAGAAACACGAGTCAATCGAGGGCGACTGACGCTGCGGATCGCCGCCGGTGATTCGCGACGGAGATCCAGTGATAGCTGCTGCCCATCACTGCCGACACAATCGCCGTTTCCACCGTCGCCAGTTCGGCGTTGAGCACTGCTATGTAGCTGTAAATCGCGAGCGGAGCGTACAGTGCAATCCCGGTGATTACACCCGGCGAATATCGCTTGCCGCGAATCGTCGCCCAAAGATGAAATAGCCCATTCGCGCCGAGAATCGCCGTGATTGTGAGAAACAGCGCCGCGCCGCGCGGTGTAAATCCGAGAAACGCGCACAACCCGCACATCGCGAGCAGGAATGCATTGATCAGCACGAGATATCGATTCGTCAGACTCTTCGCGATCTCCGGCCGGTAATCGCGATACCACCCCCCGAACCCGCCCGGCCAAACGAACTCCTCGGTCATGTGCAAACTCGCGGCAATGAGAGGCGTCCAGGTCAGCCATGTATTCATGAATGCAACATAGCGGCGGAAGGGCGCGCGCGCCTGTACCGTCGGTCATGCCGCCCGACCATGACTTTCGGCATGGTCGGGCGGTCTCGCGACGCAGACACCAGTACCGTCGTCGGCCGCCGCCTTACCGCCGCGCGCCGTGTCATGCTGTTGGCCGATGCTGGCGAACTCGGCCAGTACGATCGGCCCGTCGGCTCCACAACCCGTGGTCCACCACGCGTGGGCTCCACCACGCGTGGCTCCACAATGTGTGGATCCACCACGCATGGCTCCACACAAAACGTCAGACAACCCTGCGGCTACCGACGATCAGACGGTAGATGGACAGTAGAACGATTGCGCCAATAATCGACGCGATCCACGCCACGGTCTGTTCCTACGGTGTGGCGCCGCCGACTCGGCGGCGGATGACGCCGACGGGTCGCCGGCTCCACCACGCGTGGCTCCACAACGCGTGGCCCTGCAGCGCGTGGCCCTGCAGCGCGTGGCTCCACCGCGCATGTCTCCACAACGCGTGGTCCCACAACGTGTGGCTCCGCGACGCGTGACTCCACAACGCGTGACTCCACCACGCGTGGCCCCACAACGCGTGACTCCACAACGCGTGGCTCCACAACGCGTGACTCCACAACGCGTGACTCCACCACGCGCCTGACTCCACAACGCCTGACTCCACCATCACCATCGCGTTGGATAACTCCCCAGCAACTTCACCATCTCCGCCATCTCCGACAAATTCTCCAACGCCCGCGCGATCACCGGCTCGTTCGATCGCCCGACTAAATCGAGATAAAACGCATACTCCCAAGGCCGCCCCTCGACCGGACGCGATTCGATCTTGGCGAGATCGATATCGAACAGCGCGAAGGCGCCAAGCGCACGGAACAGCGAGCCTGGTTTATTCGCGACGCGGAAGACGATCGAGGTCTTCCAGCGGCCATTGTCATGAACGGGCAGATGCCGCTCGGCATGTTTCAATAACAGAAACCGCGTGTAATTCTGCGCGTTATCCTCGATGCCGCGGGCGAGAATGCATGCACCGTAAATACTCGCCGCGTCATCCGATGCGATCGCCGCTTCATCGTCGCGTCCGCGATCCATCACCATGCGTACCGCACCCGCCGTGTCGTGCACGGCCTCGGGCATCATCGTCCGATTCGTGCGCAGGAATTGCGTGCATTGTGCGAGCGCGACCGGATGCGAATAGACGCGCCGGATCTGCTCGAGCCCGACCTCCGGCGGCGCGATCAGGTTGTGCACGATGCGCAGGTTCGTCTCGCCGGCGATCATCAGTCCCGACTCGAGCAGCAGGTCGTAATTGCGGTGAATCGAGCCGGCGAGACTGTTCTCGATCGGCGCGACACAGCAGTCCGCATCGCGTCCGACCGATTCGAACATCTCCTCGAACGAGACGCACGGCACCGTCTCGATGTTTTCGCCGGCCAGCCGCCGCGCCGCCCGCTCGCTGAATGCTCCTCGCTCGCCCTGATACGCCACTCGAATCGTCATCGCATCCTCCAGAAATGAAAAAAGCCCGCTCCGTTTGCGTCGGAGCGGGCCTTTCGATTTGTGCCGTTGTCGTGTTTACGCGATCAGACACCCCGCTCCTGTGCGTGCGAACGCAAAAAATCGAAACACGAGCACGGAGCGGTGTGACATGTGCGGAGCATCATATCAGTTCTGCTTCCGATCGCCGTGGCAAGCCATGTCGATGACCACAGTGCTCGCCAGCAGAAGGATGTCGTCTTCACCTTCGGCGATATCGACTCCATACGTGTCCGACCACGCGAGCCATTGTTTGGAAACATGCGCCACCCGTTCATTTCCACGGACAAATTCATACTCATGGTCCATCAGGTCTCCTCGCGCCACGAGGTCATCCGGACCAGGCACATCGACCGTAAACGTGCAATTGAAGAAGGTAAACAGCTCCTTCTTCACGACTGCCGCAAGGGCACCGTTGCGATAAATCTCGTATGTCGGTCCCCATGAGAAGAGCTTCTGGCGAATGAATGCGAGCTCCTGATGCTGAAGATCCTGGAAGGAAAGCTGATCGCCGAAGGAGAACGCCTTGCCGTCGACAAAAAAGATGTCATTGCCGCTGGAATCCCGGATGTAGAAGTCGTCGCCGAGAGAGAACAGCCGTTGCTTCATGACGTAGCGCATACACAGTTCATTATCCATGAAGATTCTCGTGCGTCCTATTAGCCAGACGAGTTCGGTCATCGCGCGCGTTAGCACCGCCGACAACCTTCGCATGCCGCGCTCGTATATGCTCTTAATGTTCCGGTGGATCGTTTCGGCGCTCGTCCTCCTGCCCCTCCTCGCCGGTTGTCCGCGCGCCGGCGAGACCACACCACACCACCCTCCGAGTGGGTTCTCGCTGCAGATGAATTACGAAGGTGCCGAAGCACTGATTGCGGTGCTCGAGCAGCGAACGGTGACGGACGCCGACATTAACAAGCTGCTCGCGATCCACGGCGTACAGGCAATGGTCGACAACACGACGAAGTATTTTCCGGGCGATACGAGAGCTGTCTTTCGTGCCGCGGTGAAGGGGTTCGTGACCACACGCAAGTCGACGATCGGTCACTTCAGTCTGGACGAGTCATACGAACGATCGTCGGAGATCCATGCGTTGATCGCCGGATTGAAGGCAGATCCGAATCTCGCCGGCGAGATAGCGGAGCCGCTCAGTCGCTACATGCCTCCGCTCGGCCGGTTCACTGTGACGGTATATGGCGTTTCCGGCGGCGTGTCGGACGGCTTCGTTCGCGACGTCGAGACGGAGCCGGCGTTCTATATCGCCCTGAATCGGGCCGACGGCGACGCACATTGCGTAAAGCTGAACATCACACACGAGCTCTATCACGTCATTCAGAAACTGGCCCGTGCAAAGGCGTTTAATCCCGCGACGGCTCCGGAACCTGTGCGGCTTCTCAGTGTGATTTTCGATGAAGGAACGGCAACGTATGTTGCAGAGCCGATGCTCGGAAAGCCTTCCTTCTTCCGCCGATCCGGTCCTTATACGAGGATGTGGCGTCGGTCATACGAGAAGAACGCCTCGCCGGAGAAGATCGCGGCCAACTTTGCAGAAGTCGATCGGCTCCTGTCCGGCTTACGCAGCGGCTCGATGACGTGGAAGCAGGCGTCGGATGTCGTTTTCACCGGCTATGGCCCGGGGCCGTACTTTGTCGGATACGAGATGGCCAAAGCGATCGACCGCAATCAGGGACCGGCACGCATCGCATCGCTCCTGCAACAGCATCCCGCCGCGTTTTTCCGCGCGTACATCGATGTCTATCGCCAGAACGCCGCCGCCGTCCCCGCAAGATTCAGCAGGGAGACGGAGGCCTATATCGATTCCATTCCTCTCCAATGACTAGCTCGGCACGATATTCACGATCGGCGGACGCCACAATGCCAATCACTTTCGCTCGTAGAAAAGCCTGTCGAAGGTCGAGCCGCCGAATGTGAAGTTGACGCTCGTGACACCGAGGCCGAACGTTGTGTGATCGGAAGTGATCTGCCCGGCCGTTCTTCCTTCGATTCTCCGCCGGTTGATGAAGATCCCTTCCAGCGGCTCCGTCGTGCCATCGGCGAACCGTTTCATCGCGGTGAGATGCGATCCATCGACGCGGCCGCCCCGCAGATCGAACGTGCGTCCGTCCTCGGCGCCCCGTCCAGTCACCATTCCATCGGCATGCACTTCGAGTGTCAGCGTGCGACCGAAATCGGTCGCCGCGTAGCTTCCGGAGCGGCTCGGCGCGAGCTCGCTGTGCACGTTGACATAGCTCTCCATCACCGCGCCGTCCCGGTGCTTCGACTTATGCTTGTTGAACCGCGCCAGCATTTCGTCGACGGTGAGCGCGTACGAGGAGACTGCCGTCAGGACAGAAAAGGCGAGCAGGATTTTTCTCATGCCCGGTTAGACGGCGGAGGTGTCGGGCGGTTAGGGAACCTCTGCACAAGTGGACTTGGCGCCGACAATATCTTGTAACTGCCTTATGTAAGGCGCCGAAGGTTCATCGGAAGGCACTTGTGGGGTGTTGTTGGTAGGCGCGAAGCATTCATCGGTGCGTGTCTCGCCTCAGCAGAGACACTTCTCCTGATCCGGCACGATGA
>DATEZA010000096.1:0-22630 GCA_035255945.1 Thermoanaerobaculia bacterium | reverse complement strand
TCCCTGCCGCGGCGAGCGCCTCCGCCCGCCCCTTGCCGACACCTTTCAGGAACTGCACCGCCGTGTCCGGAGTCACGAATCCGATTGTGCACCACGACGCAAGTTTCGCTACCGCCTGTGGATTGCGGCTGTCCCGGGCTCCTTTTTTTTGTGTGGCGCCGGCGACCCGCCGGCGTCATCCGCCGCCGAGTCGGCGGCGCCACACCGTTTCCGTAGAGGCGCCGCACGAACGCGATGAATCGCGATCGTGCTCCATGCGCGGCTCGCGGTAAAGCGCAGCACCGGCGCGCGTCGCGGGAACACGCTCCGGCGGGCGCTCCAAAGTGTCGGTCCGGAGAATCGTACGATTCGCATCATTGGCGGTCACGATCACCCGGACTCCGGCCGTGCCGGCTAGTCGAAGACGGCCTTCATGGAGATGAGGCCGATCTTCACTAAGTCGCCGTGATGCATGGTGACTGGAATCCCGGTCGGGATGCGCTGATCGTTGACGTATGTCCCGTTCACCGTCCCGACCTCTTCCAGCACCATGTACTCGTTGCCGGAGCGGATGATCTTCGCGTGGCGGCGCGAGACGGAGCGGTTCTGATCGACGGTGGTCAGGTCGATATCGGGGAGGATGCCGGTGACCGGGTCGGCGCGGCCGATGGTCGTCTCGTCGCCGGACGAGAAGTAGAACGCGGTGCCGGTCGCAACGTCGACGAGGCGATGGCGCGTGGTCTTCTCCGGCTGCGCCATGTTGGTCGAGTCCATCGCAGAGTGATCGACATCGACTTCCTTGCCGACCAGCCGCTCGAGCAGCGAGTTCGCCTCGCGCAGACGCTTCGAGTACTTGCGGATGATCCGCACCGCGACTTCCGGATTCTTGCGGAGCATCTCGTCGAAGCGCGCGCCGTTGATGACCACGACGCGGACATCGGTGACGGCGACGGCGTCCGCGGTGCGCGGCACGCTCTCCAGCACCGCCATCTCGCCGAAGAAGTCGCCCTTCTCAAGCTTCGAGAGGACGTGCGACTCGCCGGCGATGTGCTTGACGATGTTCACTTCGCCTTCCTGGATGATGTACATCTCGGTACCGAGATCGCCCTGCGTGAAGATCGTGTCTCCGGCGGCGAAAGCCTGACTGGCGTTGTTGACCGGATCTTTGCCCGTGCCGGTGGGTGTGCCGCCGCCGGCTCCGCTCGATGTCTTGAAGACCGCTTTCATGCGTTCAGTTTAATCACCGGCGACCGCGGGCTCCGTGATGCTGAGCACGTTGTCCTTCGTGCTGAGACGGGCGTGAGTGCCGATGGGCATCAGGAGATTGTCTCCAACGTGGCCGAACGGAAATTGCCGAACGACCGGGATGCGCATCGACCCAAAAAATTCATGGAGAAATGCCGTGATTTCCGCATCGCTCCCACACCCTCGCAGACTCCCAATGATGACCCCTCGGATTTTTTTCAGTCTACCGGTCAGCCTTAAGTGCGTCAACATTCGATCAATTCGATAAATCGGCTCATCGACGTCTTCCCAGAACCAGATTCCGTCGTCGATCCAAAAGTCGTACGGCGTGCCGGTGAGGTCATTCGTCAGCGAGAGGCAACCGCCGAACAGCGCCCCTTCCGCTTCGCCCTCGGCCACCACATGTTCTATGTTCCACGACAGCGGCGCGTCGCCTCTCAGCATCGACCAGAACCAATCTTCACGATCGGGTGAGAGTCCGTCATGCCAGTCGCTGTTGAGCATCGGACCGTGGAACGTCGCGACTTCCGAGCGGATCGCGATCGCCTGATGCAGCGCCGTGAGGTCGCTGAACCCGATGATCGGACGCGGATTCGCAGCGATTGCGTCGTAGTCGATGCGATCGATGATGCGATGCAGTCCGTACCCACCGCGCGCGAAGAAAAAGCCATCGAACTCTGACGAGCGAAGGAAGTCGTTGAGGATCGAGACGCGCTCGTCGTCATTGCCGGCCAGGTAGCGATCGCGATGCGCGATGTTCGGCGCCAGCGTCACGCGCAGCCCCCGCGAACGAAGGCGATCGGCGGCAACTTCGATGCGTGAAAGCTCCGACGGAGACGAGGCCGCGAGAACCGCAACGTGGGAGGTAGAAACGAAAGGCTTCGGCTTCCGCAACGACTTCATTTCTGCCTTCTGCTTTCTGCCTTCTGCCTTCAAAAAACGTGGAGCGGACCTGTAAGCCGAATTCTGTCTCCCCTGTCTTTCGACGAGGGCGAGGATCATTCATCTGCCACTCGCGTTACCGCGGTGGTCGAGCAACCTACCCGGAAGCTCGGACGGGAACGGGCGGTCCCTCGCTTCCCTATTTGGTCTTGCTCCGCAGGGGGTTTGCCATGCCGTCGCCGCTCACGCGGGACGCGGTGCGCTCTTACCGCACCGTTTCACCCTTACCTCCGAACGCTTGCGCGCTCGGATCGGCGGTTTGTTTTCTGTTGCACTTTCCGTCGCATCGCCACGCCTGGCCGTTAGCCAGCCTGCTGCCCGTCGGAGTTCGGACTTTCCTCGGTATCACTACCGCGATCCTCCGGTCCGCTCCACGCCTTCGAGGATAACAGATTCACCATCGGAAAATTGCGCCGGTAAATAGCTACAGCTAAATGCGTTACGAAAAATGTCGGCGGGCCGACATCAAAATCCTTCGCGATTTTTCGGATCGGAAAACCACGCTGCCCAGTCCTCCGTATCGGCCGGCTGATCGCGCTCCAGCAGCTCGAGCTCGCGCATGAATTGCTCCGTCGAAATGACGTTGACGTGACGCCCCGCAACACGCGCCGCGCAACCGCGATCGGAGGTCACGACCGACCATCCGCGACCGCTCGACACGCGCTTCACGATGAGGTCATCCGCAGGCGTCGCGCCGCTGAAGACGATACTCACGCTGCCGAGCGATTTCGCGAATGACGGCGGCTCCGGGCCATCGAAGAAGCAGACGACGCGTGTCCGCTTCGCACGCGCGAACGACGCGAGCAAGCGGACGAGCTGACGTTTGGGATCGTCGCCGTGGAGGTCGGCGCCGCGGCGGCCGAGGACGTTACTGCCATCGATGACGTAAGGCATCGTTTCCGTGGTGCAGCCACGGCATCTACTTCGGGATATGCACGACAACCGGCGCGGCCTCGCGCAGCGTTTGCGGAATCCCGGCGATCGCCGACTGCGCCGACTCCTGCGTCGGATAGCGTCCCCAGAACACGCGATAGCAAGAGCGATTGCGATAGTTGATCGGGAGGAACCAGACGTTGTTGCCGCCCTCCCGCAGAGCGCGCGTGATCGATGCCGGCTCGCAAACGAGCTCGAACTGTAGGGTGAAGTTGCCACTCTTGTCCGCCGCAAACTGCTTCGCCATCGTTTCGTAGCGGGCACGATCGGCATCGCTCGCAGGAGGCACCGCCGCGGCGACGGGCTTCGCTGCGCCGGAGTTCGTGATCACCATCCCGCCAGTGCTCGTATGCTCGAGGCGCGGAGCGGTGCTCGTGGCCGGAGGTGGTGTTGTCGTGGCGGCGATCACCATCGGTTTCGCGGGCTGCGGCACCGGAGTGGGAGTAGCCGTAGTCGTCGTCGTGGCAACCGGCAGAGGTGCTGGAGCCGGAGTCGGCGGCGGCGGAGTCGGATGAATCACCGCATGCTTCACCGGTCGCCTCACGACGAGGTTGTCCGCCGCAGCCTGGTCGGCCTGCTTGTTCTGCCACCACCACCAGAATGCGTAGCCGCCGAATCCGATGACCACGATCGCCACCGCGATGATCAGCGTGTCGACCCACTTGCCGGGCTTCGATGCCTTCGCCACCACCGCCTTCATCGGCGGCGGATCCTTCTTTCGACCCGTTCCCGTGCTGTCCGCCGCGCGGCGCGCCGTCTCGAGTTGCGCCTCGTCGAAGCCCCACTGCGGCTCCGGCTCGGCTGCCTTCCGCGGCTTCTCGAACGACTGCATCGGCGTGATCGGCGGCGGCGCAGCCGTCCGGTCCCACGTCGGCATCGCCGATCCGACCGGCGGCCCTGCCATCTCCGGCGGCTCCGGCTCCGATTCAGGTGCCGTATCGAACGACGCCGCACTCATCGCCGGCAGGTCGAGCGACGGCGCGTTGTCGTCGAACGACTCGTAGCTCGCTTCCAGCTCCGGCGACGGAATCGGCGTCGGTGCCGGGATTTCCGTCGTCGGCATCGCCGGCTCGTCCCACATGTCGGCCGCATCCGAAACCGCCTCGGTCTCGAACTGAAAGTCGCTGCTGCTCGCGGGCATCGACCATTCCTGAGGTTTCACTTCAGGTTTCTGTGTCGTGGCCAGCAATCCGAGCACGTGCAGTGCGTGCAGGAGCTTGTAGACATTGAAGGTGTCGGTGCCGGACAGCATCGCGATCTCCGAGGCGCTGTTGACGCCGTCGATGTTCGCGGCGATCGCGGCCGCTTCCTGGTTTAGTCCGAGGCGGCGGAACTGGTCGTCGAAATCGGCGACCTTCATCAGGATCGTGCTGCCGCCTTCGAGCGCCGTGTCGAACTTCGCGCGATCAGTGTCGGTGACGATCAGCTCCGTGATGATCTGCGGCAGCGGGAACAGCGTCCCCTCTTCGCGCTTCGGGAGGTAATCGGCAACGACGGTAAACGAGCCGGCGGTCCAGGCGGCGATGGAGCGAATCACACCGATCACCTGAACGCGGCGCGCCCAGGTCAGCTCTTTCTTGGTGATGAAGCCGAGGCCGAGGAGCGCGTCGCCGAGTGTCTCGGTCTCTTTGCGCTTGGCGAGGGCCTGCTTGACGTGCTCGCGCGAGACTTTGTTCGCGCGCATCAGGATCTCGTCGATCGAGTCGGCGCGATCGTTCGTCGATGCCGACAGCACGTCGCCGGTCTTGAAGTAGATGATTTTGATGATGCCGTCGTTCTTGAAGCGAATCGCCCCGGTGAACTGCTCCCGCCCCAACTCGACGAGCCTCTCGATCAGACTGATCTCGCCGATTTCGCCTTCGAGCTTCATCACTGCCGTTTCCCCCTGCACACGCTTTTGTGCATTGGATTGTAAAGCGGGTTGCTCGGTTGCTGAGTTGCGAAGTTGCTCGTTTTAACGGACGCCGGCGGCGTTTGCCCGCGGGTTGGTGCCGCACTTCTCAGCCGCAACCCAGCAACCCAGTCACTCAGCAACTCCGTCCTACGAATGAAGCTCATCGTAGAGCGTCTGTCCCACTTTCCGCCCCAGCACATTCATCAGGTCCTGCACCGATGCCTGCTTCACGCCGCTCACGCTGCCGAATCGCTCGATCAACAGCTTGCGGCGTTTGTCGCCGATCCCCGGCAGATCATCGAGCTCGCTGTGCAGCACGCGCTTCGACCGCCGCCGCCGATGCGATGACACGGCGAAACGGTGCGTCTCGTCGCGCACCATCTGCAGGAGCTGCAGCGCGGGATCGCGGCGCTCCAGACGGATCGGCTCCTCGCGATCGGGCACGTAGATCTCTTCCTCGCGCTTGGCCAGTCCGGCGATCGGGATCTCCTCGATGCCGAGCTTGTTCAGCGCGGCGAGCGCCGCGTTGAGCTGTCCGCGGCCGCCGTCGATCAGGATCATGTCGGGGAGCGCCTTGTCCTCTTCCAGCAGTCGCCGATACCGCCGATCCACCGCCTCGGCCATCGATCGAAAGTCGTCCGCACCGACCACCGTCTTGATGTTGAAGACGCGGTACTGGTTTTTGTCGAACTTTCCGCGATCGAGAACGACCATGCCGGCGACTGAATCGGAGCCCTGAATGTTCGAGATATCGAACGATTCGATCTTCGACATCTCCCGGTCGTAGCCGAGGACCTGCCCAAGTTTCTGTGCAGCAATCTGCAACCGGTCCTGCTGCGATTTGCGGAAGCGCGACTCGTGCGAGATGCGCGCGTTCCGATTCGCAAGCTCGACGCGATCGACCCCTTTGCCGCGCTGCGGCACGCGCAACGTCACTTTGCGCTGCCGCTGCGACGCGAGCCACTCGGTCAGCAGCTCCGGCTCATCGACGTCGAACGGGATCAGGATCTCGCCCGGGATGAAGAGGTTGTCCTGGTAGTAGCGCTGCAGGACTTCGGCGAGGAAGTAGCCGCGCTCGTACTCCTGCACCTTTTCCCAGAAGAGCTCGCGACGATCGACGACATTGCCGTCGCGGATAACGAACAGCTGCACCGCGATGTCGCCGCCCTCTTCGTACAGGCCCCAGACGTCGAGATCTTCTTCTTGCGCCGAGGCGACCTGCTGCTCCGCCTGGATGCGCTCGACGGTGCGGATCAGATCGCGGTAGTAGCTCGCCAGCTCGTAATTCTCGTCCTCGGCCGTCCGATACATCCGCCGGGTCAGCCGGTCCTGCAGCTCTTTCGACTTGCCGCTGAGGAAGAGCACGACGTCGTCGACCATCTCGCGATACGCGTCATGCGTCGTCAGTCCGACCACGCACGGACCGAGGCACTGATGCATGTCGTAGTAGAGACAGGGACGCGTCAGCGCGCTCTTGCCCTCGCTGATCTCGAGATCGCAGCTGCGCAGCTTGAACTGATCGCCGACGAGCTTAAGGATGCGCCGCGCGGTTCCGGCGAAGAACGGCCCGAAGAAGATGTCACCCTTCTTCCGATCGACCCGCCGTGTGAACACGACTCGCGGGTATTGCTCCGACATCGTGACTTTGATGTACGGGTACGTCTTGTCGTCGCGGAGCAGGACGTTGTACCGCGGCTGATGCGTCTTGATGAGGTTGTTCTCGAGAAGGATCGCTTCGAGCTCGTTGTTGGTGGTCACGAAATCGATCGACTCGATCTCGTTGCGCAGCGTCATGATCCGCGCATCGAGCGCGCCGCGGCCGACCAGGTACGACTGCACCCGGTTCCGCAGGTTGCGCGCCTTGCCGACGTAGATGACCTCCCCCTCCGCATTCTTGTGGAGGTAGACGCCCGGCCTTTCCGGCAATTCCTTCAGGCGCAACTTGAGCTTTTCAAGACGATCCACGGGGTGGTAACAACGAGTTGCGAGAGGTAAACGTTCCTCGGCTTCGGGAAAGCAGAAAGCAGAAAGCAGAAAGCAGAAATGGCTCCGCCAGGCCGGACGATCGTGCGTCTCGGCGGAGCATTTCTGCCTTCTGCCTTCTGCCTTCTGCCTTGCATCGTACGATTCGTACGATGCACATGGTACGATTCGTACGATGAAGTCGACACCTCTCCTCTCCGACCTCGAGCTCGCTTTGATCGGACTGATCCGTGAGCAGCCGCGCAGCGGGTATGTGCTGCGGAAAGCGATCGCCGATTTCCCGCAGTTCAGCGACAGTCCGGGGGCGATCTACCCTGCCCTGCGGCGGCTGAAGAAAGCCGGGCTCATCGAGGCGAATGCGGATGTCGGTGGACGCAAGACCGAGGTCTTTCGCGTGACTGCGGCAGGGCGGCGCGCGCTGCGTGCGACACTTGAAGCGCCGCCGACGCAGAGCGAATCGACGGATCGTCAGATGCTCCGGTTCGCGTTTCTTGATCTCGAGCTCGATACGGCCGCGGTCGCCGACTTCCTGCAGCGATGCGCAGACATCGCGCACGAGCGGGCGGTCGTGCTTCGGGGACGCCGCGCGTCGACCCTGCGCGACTCGGCGAGGCTCGCCTTCGATCACGAAGTCGAGGTGCTGGTGGCGCGCGCAAAGTGGGCGGAGCGCGAAGCGAAGCGGCTCAAACGGTGAGTATCGTCATGCCGAGCGTAGTCGAGGCACCCGGGCGGTGGATGGCGCGCCGCCCGCCGCCCAGCTCGCTCGACTACGCTCGCGAGGACGCCGCGCGTCGACCCTGCGCGACTCGGCGAGGCTTGCCTTCGATCACGAAGTCGAGGTGCTGGTGGCCCGCGCGAAGTGGGCGGAGCGCGAAGCGAAGCGGCTCAAACGGTGAGCATCGTCATGCCGAGCGTAGTCGAGGCACCCGGGCGGTGGATGGCGCGCCGCCCGCCGCCCAGCTCGCTCGACTACGCTTGCGAGGAGGCGGCGCGTCGACCCTGCGCGATTCGGCGAGGCTCGCCTTCCATCACGACGTCGAGGTGCTGGTGGCGCGCGCGAAGTGGGCGGAGCGCGAAGCGAAGCGGCTCAAACGGTGAGGAGCATCGTCATGCCGAGCGTAGTCGAGGCACCCGGGCGGTGGATGGCGCGCCGCCCGCCGCCCAGCTCGCTCGGCTACGCCTGCGAGGACGCGGCTCGCAGAAACTCCCCTGCCTTCGCGCGGAACGCATCCGTCCACTCGTGACCGGCATCGAGCTCGATCACCTCGGCTGACGGAATCCGTACGCGATCGGCATCGAGCTTCGCGGACGTGAACCACTCGTCGCGCGAGCCGTGTCCGATCAGCACGTGCGGCAACTTCGAGGCATCGACATCGGGCGGCAGATCGCCGCCGAGGATCAGCACGGCAGCGCAGCGGATCGCGGCGGCCGCGCGGTACGCCATCGCCGCACCTTGCGAAAAGCCGGCGAACACGAGCCGGTCCTGCTCGCCGAACGAGTCGACGACCCGCCGCACATAATCAATGTTGTCGGCGATCGCCGTCTCGCGATCCTGCCGCGTCATCCAGCTCGCCACGACCAGCTCACTCCGCGATCTGTAGAACCGGTGCAGTCCCTGAACGGCGGCGATCGTCCACGACTCCACACCTGGTATCGGCTCCAGATCGGCGAGATGCTCCTCCGCGTTCTGCGCGTAACCGTGAAAGCCGATCAGCAGTCGTCGCGCATCTGCGGAGCGAACAACGACACGGCCATGCGTGCGTGCTTCGATCAAACGAACGTCCATCGAGCGCATGGTACTCTCCGCGCCGCATGCCGCGGATCGCGCTGGTCGTTCCCTGCTTCAATGAGGAGCAGCGCCTCGACATCGACACCTTCCGCACGTTCACCCTTCCCGGTCACGACCTGCACTTCCTCTTCGTGAACGACGGCAGTCGCGATGGAACCCTACGCGTTCTGCAAGCGCTGCGCGACTCGGATCCGTCGCGGATCGACATCCTCGATCTCGCGCAGAACTCCGGCAAAGCGGAAGCCGTCCGCCGCGGAATCCTGAAAGCCGCCGAATCGAAACCGGACTTCGTCGGCTTCTGGGACGCCGACCTCGCCACGCCGCTGACCGAGCTCCCCGCGTTCGTCGACGTCTTCACGCGTCCGAACATCGACATCGTGTTCGGCGCCCGCGTCCGGCTCCTCGGCCGCCAGATCAGCCGCCGCCCCGATCGCCACTATCTCGGCCGCGTCGGCGCAACATTGATCTCGCAGACTCTCGGCATCGCGATCTACGACACGCAATGCGGCGCGAAAGTGTTCCGCATGAACGACGCGATCCCGTCGGTCTTCGCCAAGCCATTCCTCTCGCGCTGGATCTTCGACGTCGAGATCATCGCGCGCTATCTGAAGTTGTGGGGACGCGATCGCGTGGCGAAGTCGCTCTACGAATTGCCGGTCACGGTCTGGCACGACGTCAAAGGCTCGAAGGTGCGCTCCACCGACTTCCTCCGCGCCCTTCGCGACCTGTGGAAGATTCGCCGCGCCTATTTCCGCTAGAATCCGCGCCCGCATGCCAACAGCATTCTCCGAAGTGTCGCTGTCGACTCTCGCCGAGGGTCTGACCGGTTCCGAGATCCTGCGCATTTCCGCCGAGATCACAGCGCTCAAACGCGAAGGACGGGAGATCTGCAATCTCACCGTCGGCGACTTCTCGCCCGCCGAGTTCCGCATTCCGCGCGCGCTGGAGAATGCGATCACCGAGGCCCTGGCGGCGGGCCAGACGAACTACCCGCCGAGCGACGGAACCCTCGAGCTGCGCAAGGCCGTTGTCAAGTTCTACGAAGAGGAGATGGGACTCACCTACCCGCTCGAGTCAACTCTCATCGCCGGCGGCTCCCGTCCGATCATCTACGCGGCGTATGCGGCGGTCGTCGATCCGGGCGACAAATGCGTCTACCCGACGCCGTCGTGGAACAACAATCACTACACGTACCTGATGCGCGGCAACGCGTGCGAGATCGTCGTCGGTCCGGATGAGAACTTTCTTCCGACCGCCGATCTGCTCCGCCCGCACATCCGCGACGCGCGACTCCTCGCCGTCTGCACGCCGCTGAATCCGACCGGCACGGTCATGTCGCGCGATGAAGTCGGCAAGATCGCGCAGCTCGTCGTCGACGAAAACCATCGCCGCGCACAGACCGGCGAGCGCGCGCTCTTCCTGTTGTGGGACCAGGTCTACTGGACGCTGACGTTCGGCGAGAACCGCCACTACGCGCCGCCGCAGCTCGTGCCCGAATGCGCGCAGTGGACGATCTTCGTCGATGGCATCTCGAAGGCATTCGCTGCGACCGGACTGCGCGTCGGCTGGACGGTCGCACCGCCGTTCGTAACGGCACGGATGCGCGACATCATCGGCCACATCGGCGCATGGGCACCGCGCGCCGAGCAGATGGCGACCGCGCGATTCCTCGGACAGAAAGACGAGATCGCGCGCTATCACGAGACGATGAAGGAGCAGCTGCAGCTCCGGCTCGATCTCCTGCATGACGGCATCGAGCAGATGCGGCAGGATGGACTGCCGGTGCGCGCGTTCTCGCCGCAGGGCGCGATCTACCTCTCCGCACAATTCAATCTGATCGGCCGGAACGGCATCGCGACGAACGATCAGATCCGGCACATCCTGCTCGAAGAAGCGGGCTTCGCCGTCGTGCCGTTCCAGGCGTTCGGACTGAAGAAAGAGGATGGCTGGTTCCGCCTGAGCGTCGGCGCGGTGTCGCCTGATGACATCCGCGCCGCGCTGCCGCGCGTGCGTGAGGCGATCGCGCGACACGCGTAAAATCGCGTTCATGCACGCAATCGTTCTGGCAGTCCTCCTCGGTCTCGGCATCGGCGCGAAAGATCCGAACCACATCGTCGTGAAGATCGACGGCACCGACCGCGTCATCGATCTGAAGGCGAACGCCAGCGGTGACGCGGCGCAGAAGTTCCTGCAGTGCCTCGTCGCGGGACGCGTGCTGAAGGTGTCGAAGGATCACGTCAAGCTGCTCGACGATAATGACGTGGCCGATCACCTGCGCGAGTTCATGCAGAGCAGGACGGCCGCGGATCCGTGCACGCTGGGTAAGGCGGCGTACACGCCGAAGCATTGACGCGCGCGTGTCATCCCGAGCGCAGTCGAGGGATCCCCTGCGGAAACGCCATGGCCTGCTGATCCGCACGGGATGGCTCGACTACGCTCGCCATGACACGTTGAGTCCTACACGAAGATCCGCATCTCCAGTCGAGGGATCCCCTGCAGAAACGCCACGGCCTGCTGATCCGCACGGGATGGCTCGACTACGTCGCCATGACATGTTGAGCCCTACACGAAGATCCGCATCTCCTTCAGCTCGCGCGCGCCGCGTGTCATCCCGAACGCAGTCGAGGGATCCCCTGCAGAAACGCCACGGCCTGCTGATCCGCACGGGATGGCTCGACTACGCTCGCCATGACATGTTGAGTCCTACACGAAAATCCGCATCTCCTTCAGCTCGCGCGCGCGTGTCATCCCGAGCGCAGTCGAGGGATCCCCTGCAGAAACGCCACGGCCTGCTGATCCGCATGGTCGACTTCGCTCGCCATGACATGTGAGTCCTACACGAAGATCCGCATCTCCTTCAGCTCGCGCAGCCGATCGCGAATCTCCGCGGCGCGCTCGAAGTCGAGATTCTTCGCCGCCTCCTTCATCTCCTTCGTCAGGCGGCTGATCGTCTTGTCGAGATCTTCGTCCGCGACGAGGTCCAGCTTCGACCTCGACTTCGCTGCACCGAAATCGTGATAGTCGAGATTCGACATCTTCACCAAATCGCTGTCGACGGCCTTGATGATCGTCGCCGGCTCGATCCCGTGCTCTTCGTTGTATTTCTGCTGGATCTCCCGGCGGCGATTGGTCTCGTCGATGGCGTAGCGCATCGAGTCGGTGATCTTGTCCGCGTACAGAATCGCAATGCCGTTGAGATTGCGCGCGGCGCGGCCGATGGTCTGGATGAGTGACGTCGACGAGCGGAGGAAGCCCTCCTTGTCCGCGTCGAGAATCGCCACGCAGGTCACCTCGGGCACATCGAGTCCTTCGCGCAGCAGGTTGATGCCGATGAGCACGTCGAAGGTGCCGAGGCGGAAGTCGCGGAGGATGGCGATGCGCTCGAGCGTTTCGACGTCGGAGTGCAGGTACTGAACTTTGATGCCGAGCTCCATCAGATAGCGCGTCAGATCCTCGGCCATCCGCTTAGTCAGCGTCGTGACCATGACGCGCTCGTTCTTCACCGCGCGCTGTTTGATCTCGCCGATCAGATCGTCGACCTGGCCTTTGATCGGCTTGAGGATGATCTGAGGATCGAGCAGGCCGGTTGGACGGATCACCTGCTCGACATAAAGGCCGCCCGTCTTGTCCAGCTCGAACGGACCGGGCGTCGCGGAGACATAGATGATCTGATCGAGCTTCGATTCGAACTCGGCGAATGACAACGGACGGTTGTCGATCGCGCTCGGCAGCCGGAAACCGTATTCGACGAGCGTCTCCTTGCGCGCGCGGTCGCCGCCCCACATCGCGCGCACCTGCGGCACCGTCTGATGCGATTCGTCGATGATGAGGAGAAGGTCTTTCGGAAAGTAATCGATGAGCGTCGGCGGCGGCTCGCCCGGCTTGCGGCCGGAGAGATGGCGCGAATAGTTCTCGATGCCGTTGCAGTAGCCGAGCTCCGCGATCATCTCGAGATCGAACATCGTGCGTTGCGACAGCCGCTGCGCCTCGAGCAGGCGATCGTTCGCCCGCAGCTCCGTGACCCGCTCGTCGAGCTCGACGCGGATGTTCTCCATCGCCTGCATCAGTCGCTCGCGCGGCGTGACGTAGTGCGTGCGGGGATAGATCGCGAGCCGGTCGTACGTTTTTCCGCCGCGGCCGGTGATCGGATCGATGCGCGTCATCTTGTCGATCTCGTCGCCGAAGAATTCGATGCGCACCGCGTCGTCCTCGTACGCGGGCCAGAGCTCGAGGATGTCGCCGCGCACGCGGAACGTGCCGCGCCCGAGGTCGTACGGCGTGCGCTCGTACTGCATCTCGGTCAGTTTGCGGAGGTACTGCGTCATCGGTTTCTCCACTCCGCGCTCGAAGAAGAGAAGCATGCCGAAGTAGAGATCGGGATCGCCGATGCCGTAGATGCAGGAGACCGAGGCGACGATGATCACGTCGCGGCGCTCGAACAGCGCTTTCGTCGCCGCGAGCCGCAGCTTGTCGATCTCCTCGTTCTTGGTCATCTCCTTCTCGATGTAGAGATCGTTCTGCGGGATGTAGGCCTCGGGCTGGTAGTAGTCGTAGTAGGAGACGAAGTACTCCACCGCGTTTTCGGGGAAGAAGTTTCTGAACTCCTGGTAGAGCTGCGCGGCGAGGGTCTTGTTATGACTGAGGACGAGCGTCGGCCGGTTCGCAGCCTCGATCACCTTCGCGACGCTGAACGTTTTTCCGGAGCCGGTGACGCCGAGCAGGACCTGATGTTTGTCGCCGGAAACGACTCCTTCGATGAGCTGACGGATCGCCTCCGGCTGATCGCCCTGCGGCTGAAATGGGGAGAGGAGACGGAAGTCCATTCGGATTGGATGATACCAATGGCTACATTAGGTAGAGGATTTGCGGACCGAGGTATCCTCGGAATATGAAAGTTGCCGAGCTGAAGCTGGTGGTTGATGCAAATGCGGCGGAGATGAGGGAGGGGTTCGGGAAAGTGAGCGAGGAGTTTGAGAAGGTACGGGAGGAGTTTGGGAAGGTGCGTGAGGAGATGGCTACGGAATTTGGGAAGGTGCGCGAGGAGATGCGCGCGGAGTTCGCGAATGTGCGCGAGGAGACGCGCACGGAGTTCGCGGACGTGCGCGACGAAATGGCCGCGATCCGAAAGGAAGTGCAGGACACCGCAAAGGAAACGCGGCACCACATGGACATGTTTTTCGAGGACGCGGTGCACAAAGCGGCCACGATCATCGAGGCGAGGATCGACGAAAAAATCGACCTGCGCGTGGCGACAAGCTGAGAGCTTGTCGTACACCTACGATCGTGTAGGGTGTAGGGCAACCTCTCAGGTTGCCCAGCCCAGGCCGAAGTCCGTCTCGAGCGAGAATTAGCCGAGGCGCAGTTCCATCAAACGATCCGTCTGCAGATCACTCCCCAGCAGGAACGGATGCGAGCCGCAGTCGCGGAATCCGAACTTCTCGTAAAACGCGATCGCCCGCGGATTTCGCTCCCACACACCTAACCAGATGCGCGATACGTGCAGCTCGCGCGCGATGTCGAATATCGCGTTCATCATCGGCTGCGCGATTCCGCGGCCATGCCACGGACGATCGACGTAGAACCGTCCGATCTCGATTTCCGGCAGCATCAATCGGAGTTGCGCATACGCGATCAGCGCCTTCCCTTCTTCGATCACCAGCGTGATGCGATTCGGATCGGCGAGCTCCTCGCGCTGAATCGCTTCGCTGTACGCCGTCGACATGTACGCCTCCATGTCTTCCGGCGCGTTGTGCACTGCGAACGTCTCATGAAAGGTTCGCGCGGCGAGCTCCGCCAGGCGGGGCGCATCGTCGACAGTCGCTCTGCGGATCATTGCGCCTTGTTCGCGTCGTGGACTTTCTTCGTTACTTCGTCCATCTCGGACGACGTGACGTGCTTGTCGTCCGACACATCGCGAATCCGTTGAATGACGGCTAGGAACTGATCGGATTTCACCTTGCCGTGCTCAATGCGAGCCTGCAGCGTCGCGAGCTCCGTGGTGAATGACTGTTTCTGTGCAGGCGTCACATCGCGATCGCAATACCCGAGCAGCTCCGTCTGCAGCTCGCCGAAAAACCAGTGGATCACCCGCGTTGCGCCGCCGCTGCCGATCCATGCGCCGGCGGTGAAAAGAATGATCAGGATTGCCAGCGATACCGTGCCGCAACTAAGAGGCACCCATCGTGGAAACAACCGCTTGTCCGACGCCGGCGTGCTGTAGTACTCGCACGGCAGTTGTGTGGTCGATTTCTCGGGTGTGATGTCGGACAAAGTCTCCTCGGCGCGACTGCGTTTGAATGTATCATGGCACCGCTCTCGCGATGATGTCTGGAGCGAAGGAAGGAATTCATCGTCCAATGCCGCCGCTGTCCAAAGTGACGGTGCTGATACTCGACGACAACCCGCTGGTTCTGAAGCTCGGCCGTGCCCTGCTCGAACGTGAAGGTTGTACCGTCCTCACTGCATCGAGCTGGATCGAGTTCAATCATGTCCTGGCCGGCAATACGCCGGACATCATCTTCCTCGACGTCAACCTTCCGAGCATCAAGGGCAATCGCCTGTCCGAAGTGCTGAAGTCTCAGTCGAACAAGAAAGACATCCCCATCGTGCTGATCTCCGACCTTCCGGAGAAATCGCTCGAAGAAATGTTCCCGAGCTCCGGCGCGAATGCGTGGATGCGCAAGCCGCTGACGCGCGACAAGATGATCGACATGATCACGAAGTACGTGTCGGCTTAACCGGACGTACTCGTGGGCGGCGGTTTCGGTGCCGGCGGCACATTCGGCATAGGCGCGGATTCTTTCGGCGCCGGCTCTCCCTCGACATCCGGCGCAGGCGACTCCGCCCCTTCTCCCGATTGTGCCGAGGCATCATTCGCCGCCTGCGTCGGCTCCGATTCCTTCGGCTGATAGAACGGCCGCTGCAGGTAATACGGCAACTTGCTGACCGCCACGGTCGCGCCGCTGCAATCCTTGTCCGGCTCCTGCCCCGCGATGAAGGCCTCGGTGATCACGCGCGAGCACGGACCGATCCCGCGCCGTCCGCTCTGCAGGTCCATCGGCGCCATCACAATGCCCGGCGGCACATCGAATTCCGGCCGCGGCGTGCGCAGTTTCATCGTGTCGATTTGCTTGAAGATGTCGATCCAGATCGGCAACGCGACTGCAGCACCGGTCGCGCCTCCGCCGAGCGTGCGGCTCGGATCGTCGTAACCGATCCACACACTGACGGTGTATTCCGGACTGAATCCGATGAACCACGCATCGGTGTACGCGTTGGTCGTTCCGGTTTTGCCCGCGATCGGCGGCGCAAGCGTATGCGCTTCATACGCGGTGCCGCGATCGACCGTCCCGCGCATGACATGCGTCAGCTCGAACGCCACCTGCGCGCTCATCGCCTCGGACAATTCCGGGCCATGTTCCTCGAGCACACGTCCTGTTTGATCGGTGATGCGGCGGACGTACTGCGGCTTCACATACACGCCCTGATTGACGAACGTGTTGTACGCCGCGGTCATCTCGATCGGCGACACGCCCGCTGCACCGAGTGCGAGCGACGGATACCGTTCGAGCTGCGATGTGATCCCGCAACGCCGCGCGAAATCGACCACCTTGTCACCGCCGATCATCATGTACGTCTTGACCGCCGGCACGTTGATCGACAGCTCCAATGCGCGCTGAATCGTCACAATGCCCGAATACCTGCCGTAATAATTCTTCGGCGCATAAATCTGATTGCCGACCGGAATCGCAATCGGCGCATCGAACAGCGTATCTGCGGGAGTCAGCCCTTTTTCGAACGCCGCGCCATAAACGAACGGTTTGAACGACGAGCCGGTCTGACGGCGTGATTGCGTCGCGCGATTGAATTTCGAGATCGCGAAGTCGTAGCCGCCGACCAGCGCGCGAATCTCCCCTGTTTTCACATCCAGGATCACCACCGCGCCCTGCACCTGCGGCAATTGATCGAGCATCCACGTGTGCTTGTGCGTCTTCGCGTCTTCGTCATTGCGCACATAAACGAGGTCGCCGCGCCGCAATGAGCCGGCCATCGTCTGTTTGCCGGTCCACTTGTACGAGGGCGCACCGAGACTCAATTCCTCTTTATTGAGGCGCACGGTGACGCCTTGTGTGTCCACGCCGAGCACCACCGCCGGATAGAGCTTGTCGATCTGATACGGCTCATTGCTCCACGCTGGGTCCTTGTACGTCAGCGGATCGATTCCCTCGGTGATCAGATTGCGGGCCGGCTTGCGGAACCCGCGCCGATGATCGAAGGTGCGCAATCCGCGCTGCAACGACACTTCCGCCGCCTGTTGCATGCGGAAATCGAGCGTCGAATAGACCTTCAATCCGCGCTGGTATAGATTTTCGACGCCGTATTGCGGCGCGTGCTCGATGTACTGCCGAATTTCCTCCGAAAAATACGCGCCGACCCGCGGCGCTTCTTCCTTGTACGTCCCGAGAACGACCGGCGTGTTGACCGCCTGCAGGTATTGCGGGCGCTTGATGTAGCCCGCGTCGAGCATGCGTTTCAGAACATGATTGCGCCGCTTGAGCGCCGCGTCGGGATGATTGATCGGACTGTCGCGCATCGGCGTGCGCACGAGGCCGCCGACCATCGCCGCCTCGGGCAGCGTCAGGTCCTTCGCGTGCTTGCCGAAATAGAGCCGCGACGCTGCTTCGACGCCGTACGCGCCGTGTCCGAGGTACGCCTGATTCGCGTAGAGCTCGAAGATCTGGTTCTTGGTGAAGTTCTTTTCGATGTCCACCGCGAGAAATGCTTCGTTGATCTTGCGGCGCAGATTTTTTTCGGGAGTCAGAAAGACCTGCTTGGCGAGCTGTTGTGTCAGCGTCGACGCGCCTTCCACCCGCTTGCCGGCCAATAAGTCATTAATTGCGGCACGCACAATCGCTTTCGGATTGATCCCGCCGTGCTTGTAAAAGTCTGCATCCTCGGTAGCGATGATCGCCTGCACGAGAAACGGCGAGATGTCGCGCATCGTCACCACGATGCGGCGCTGGATCGAATATTCGGCGAACGGCACGCCATTGCGGTCGTAAATGCGGGTGATGATCGCCGGCTGATAATCCTCGAGCCGTTTGACCATCGGCACGCGGATCACGCGGGCGAAGAGAAATCCGGCCGGGATTCCGAGGATCAGTGCAACGAGGATGATCAGAAGCTGCGTCTTGCGGCGGTTGCGCGGAGTTGCCGGAGTGAGCTGGTGTTCGGTCACGACGGTAAGTATAAGATTGTCCCGATGTCTTCCGCGCCAATGGCACAGCCGAAGCCCGACTGGAGCCGCCTCGTTACCGATTCGCTCAAACAGAACGGTGTCTGGCACACCTGGTACAAGCTCGTCGAGGCGCGCAATGCGTATCCCGACGATCTTTCGCTGCGCGGTTACAGCGAGATCGTGCGCAATGCGATCGTGCGCGACCTGCTGCAGCATTCGAAAGGCATGCATTCCGTGCCGAAGCTCAGCCCGGAGTTCCTGACGAATTTCGATCGCTTCAACCTGAATGCGCAGGAGGGCTATCTGGTGTCCTTGATCGACGGCCGCCTCGATCTGCAGAAGCTCGTCCTGCTCAGTCCCTTCGATCAATTCACGACGCTCTTCGTGCTGGCCAAACTGGCGCAGGAACGGGCGATCACGGTGCCTCAATGAGCAATCAGCGCTACGTCATCGCCGAGAAGTTGAACATCCCGATCGCCATCGTCGGCGAAGCGGGCGAAGTGAGATGGACGAACGCAGCCTTCGACGAGACGTTCGGCTCCGATGCCGCGCATTGGCTGAAGGAAGCGGCGCGCGCGGTGGCCGGCGAGCGCGGTTGGCTGCACGGCTTTTTTCTCGACGCCGACGAGCATCGCTCGACCGACGTGGAGATCGAAGGACGCACGTATCGCATCGACCGCATCGGCAATCCATCCGATTTCGAAGAGAGCGGGGTCGCGTTGTCGTTCGAAGACGTGACCCGCCAGCGCGAGATGGAACAGGCGAAGTCGGACTTCACGTCGATGATCGTGCACGACCTGCGCGGTCCGCTCTCCGGCATCCAGGGCACGCTCGAATTCGTCCTCTCGCAGGAAGGGACGCGCCTCGATGCGATGTACACCGACCTGCTGCAGGAAGCGCAGCGCGAGTCGGAGCGGATGATGAACCTGATCAACGAGCTGCTCGACTTCTCGAAGATCCAGTCGGGCAACTTCACGGTGGAAGGCGAGCCGGTGCGCATCGCGGGCGTGCTCAAGCGCGCGGTGCGGTCGCTGCAATCGGTCGCCGCGCGAGACGAGATATTCCTGCTCAACGCGCACGGCCGCGATGTGCCGCAGATCATCGGCAGCGTCGAGAAGCTGACGCAGGCGGTCATCAATCTCATTTCGAATTCGCTCAAGTTCACGCAGAAGCGCGGACTGATCAGCGTCGGCGCGCAGATCGTGCGCAATGGCGAAGTGCCGGAAGCGATCGTCATCACGGTGACGGACACCGGCATGGGCATCAAAGCGCAGGAGCTGCAGAAGGTGTGGGAGAAGTACAAGCAGTCCGGCAACAAGTCGCTCCGCGGCGGCGGCGGCACCGGCCTCGGCCTCTACATCGTCAAGCAGATCGTCGAGGCGCACGGCGGCGAAGTGACTGTGGCATCGATCGAAGGCGTCGGCACCAGCATGGTGCTGAAGCTGCCGGTCAAACGCGCGGCGTGAAGAAGCTCGTCGCGATCGCACTCCTCGAGTCCCACCGACAACCGAATCAGTCGCACCTCGGGCTCCACCGACGCATGCGTCATCGTCGCCGGATGACAGAAGAGACTGCATGCAGACATCGTGATTCGCTCGTAAGTGTAGGGCAAGCTCTCAGCTTGCCCCGACAGTGTAGGGCAAGCTCTCAGCTTGCCCCGACAAGCTGAGAGCTTGTCGTACACCCGCCGGCTCGATTCAGCCGGACTACGAACACGCGCGCGCGCGCCAGATTCCGGGACACGTTGTCGACGAGCACGGACATCCGATCGCGTTCGCGCATGTGAGCGAGACACAGAGCGACGCGAACGGCGACTTCTTCATCGACGAGCCGCAGGTCACGCAGAAGGACGGAACATTCTCGTTCGATGTGCCGGCGTCGCGTTGCACGCTCGTCGCCGGACACGCGATCCTCGAAGTCGATGTGACGCGCGGTCCGCTGCCGCCGATCAGGCTCGAAGTACGGAAGCCCTAGAACAGGACGTCGATTCCGCTCGCGACTTCATCCTCGGTGATTCCTTCGACTACCTCGCACGTGCCGATGCCGGTCGGGAGCACCATCACGCGCGTCGAGCCGGTGTTCTTCTTGTCGTGCTCCGTCGCGGCGAGGATTGCGTGGCGATCGATATTGGGCGGCAGCGGCGCGGGGGCGTATTCGCGGATCGTTTTGTCGATGCGGCGGCGCGTCGATTCGTCGAGCACGCCGCGGCGCACGGCGATCTCGTTCGCGCCGATCATGCCCCATCCTACCGCCTCGCCATGCGTGATCCCTTCGTACTGCATCGCCGCTTCGATGCCGTGCGCGATGGTGTGGCCGTAGTTGAGCAGACGGCGGAGGTCCTTCTCGCGCTCGTCCGAATCGACGATCGCGGTCTTCACGCGCACCGCACGCTCGATGATGTGATCCATCGAGTTGCGCTTCTCCTCGAACAACTCGAAGAGACCTGAATCGCCGAGCACGCCGCCTTTGAGCGCTTCGAACATGCCGCTGCGGATCTCGCGCGGCGGCAGCGTCTTGAGCACATCGGGATCGACGATCACCGCGCGCGGCGGATGAAACGCACCGATCAGGTTCTTCCCTTTCGGATGATTCACGCCGACCTTGCCGCCGTACGCGCTGTCGACCTGCGCGAGCAGCGTCGTCGGCACCTGCACGAGATCGATGCCGCGCAGAAAAATTGCCGCGGCGAATCCCGCGGTATCACCGACGACACCGCCTCCAACTGCGACCACCATCGAGTCACGCTTCGCGTTGTGCTCGAGCAGCTCCGTGACCAGCCGTTCCGCGGTGGCGAGCGTCTTGTTCGCTTCGCCGTCGTCCATCAGCAGCATCGTCGCCGGGCGATCGAACGAATTCACCACGCGCTCGCCGAGCTCGCGAATCGCGGGCGCGGTCACGACGAACACCTGCCCACGCGAGGTCACGAGCTGCCCGACGCGGTCGAGCGAGCCGCGACTGATGTGGATCGGGTACTTCTTCGTCGAAATGATCACTTGGGCACGGCGATACCGAGGTCGGTCAGCTGCTTCTCATCCACCGTCGACGGCGCATCGCACATCAGATCCTGCGCGCGTGCGGTCTTGGGGAACGCGATCACGTCGCGCAGCGACTCCGCGCGCGCCATCATCATCAACATGCGATCGACGCCGAGGGCGACCCCGCCGTGGGGCGGCGCGCCGTAGCGGAACGCTTCGAGCAGGAAGCCGAAGCGGCTCTTCGCATCTTCGTCGCTGATGCCAAGGGCGGAGAACATCTTCGCCTGGACATCGGGCTGATTGATGCGGATCGATCCGCCGCCGAGCTCGATGCCGTTCAACACCACGTCGTATGCGCGCGCCATCGCCGTCGCCGGATCGTTCAAGCCATCGACCGACGCCGGCGACGTGAACGGATGATGCCGCGCGAAGTAGCGCTGCGATTCTTCATCCCACTCGAACAGCGGGAAGTCGGTCACCCAGAGGAAATTGAAGCGATCCTCCGGAATCAGTCCTTCTTCTTTCGCGACCTTAAGCCGCAGATTCGCGAGCACATCCCACACCATCGTGTTCTTCCCCGACACGATCAGCGCGAGGCTCCCCGGCTCCGCGCGCACGATCTCGCGCAGCAGATCGAGCTCCCCCGCATCGACGAACTTCTTGAACGATGCGCCCGGCTCGCCCCCTTCGAACTTGGCCCAGAGCAATCCGCCCGCACCGAGCTTCTTCGCGTACTCCGTCAGCTCGTCGATCCGTCTGCGCGTGAACGACGCGGCATGCGGTATGACGATCGCGCGCACCGAGCCGTTCGCTTCGACCTTGAACGGCGCGAAGTCGATGTCGCGCGCCCAGCCGGTGATGTCGATGAGCTCCATGCCGAAGCGATCCATCGACTCCTGCCACGTGATGCGCGGGAACGGCGTCTTCACTTCGATGCCCGCCAGCGGAAAGACCTCGGCGAACATCCCTTCGATGAGCGAGTAGATGAACTCCTCGTCGATGAACGACGCCTCGACGTCGATCTGTGTGAACTCCGGCTGGCGATCGCGGCGCAGGTCTTCGTCGCGGAAACAGCGCGCGATCTGGAAGTAGCGCTCCAGTCCCGACACCATGCAGAGCTGCTTGAAGATCTGCGGCGACTGCGGCAGCGCGTAGAAACTTCCTTTGTGCACGCGGCTCGGCACGAGGTAGTCGCGCGCCCCCTCGGGCGTCGACTTCGTCAGGATCGGCGTCTCGATCTCCAGGAATCCGTTGCGGTCCATGTAATCGCGGACCGCGAACGTGACCTTGTGCCGCAGCATCAGATTGCGCGTGAGCGCCGGCCGGCGCAGATCGAGATAGCGATACTGCAGGCGCAGCTCTTCGGCGGCATCGGTGTCGTCTTCGATCGCGAACGGCGGCGTGTCGGCGCGATTGAGAATGGTGATCGAGCTCGCCACGACTTCGATGTCGCCGGTCGGCAATTTCGGATTGCGCACTTTCTCCTCGCGCGCGGCGACGGTGCCTTCGATGCGCACGACGAACTCGCTGCGCGTTTCCTTCGCCGCGTCGACCGTTGCGTCGCCGGCGCCGCGTCCGCGATCGATGACGACCTGGCAGACGCCGCTCCGGTCGCGCAGGTCGATGAAGATCAGATCACCGAAGTCGCGCTG
>DATEZA010000095.1:0-4854 GCA_035255945.1 Thermoanaerobaculia bacterium | reverse complement strand
CGAAGATAAAGGCGATGACGATGAGTCGAATGGGACGCATGGGTGAGTTGGAGGAGCGCGGGCGTCCTCGCCCGCAATGGCCGGGCGTCTCGCCCGGCCACCGGTTGCGGACGAGACGTCCGCGCTCCTCACCATGACAGTTAATCCTTGTGCATACGGCGATGCGTAGTCGTTGTCGTCGGGGTGGTCGTGGTCGTCGTCGACTCCTGCGTAGAACTGGTCATCGGAGCCGTGGTCTCGGTGGTGGTGGTTTCGGTTGTGGTGGACGTGGTGCTCGGCGTGGTGATTTCCGTGGACGGAGTGGTCACAGTGGCTGTCGTATTCGGCGCCACGGTCGTCTCGGCGGACTGGACCACAGTCGGCGTCGTATACGTCGTGGTGCTGGTATTGGCCGCGGTAGTGCGCTGACCGTTGCTGGTCACGAGCGTCTGGCCGGTGCCGGAATAGCTGGTGTCGGGCGTGACGGCCTGCGTCGCTTCACGCGAGCCGGTGCGCGCCTGTCCCTGCGCTTCGGCGCTGACTTCGGGCGCCCGGTTCATCTCCTGGCTGCCGCCGGTGTATGCGCCGGTGCTGTTGTTGAGACCGGCGGTGTTCATGTCGCCGGTAGTGTTGGAGCTCGAGCTCGCCTGGCTCGGATTGCTCGACGTACCGTTGTTGTCATTGGTCGACTTGCATGCGAAGACGCCGAACGTCAACAACAGGATCGCGAAGAGGGGGAGAAGCAGTTTTCTCGTGCCGTTCATTTGAGTTTTTCCTCCGAAGATCTCTGGTTGCGTGGGGAGCGTCTGCTCCCTCGGCCATTCGCTAATTCAAGAGCCAGACCCATTTTCACGGTTGAATTCGCTATGGTTCTTGCATACCGAAGAAAAATGTTTGGAGGTAAGGCTGTATGCCGAAAGTAATCGGACGTTTCTCGCCCCAGATTTTCGCCATCATGCGCATCGTTACCGGACTGCTATTCGCCTGTCACGGCTCGCAGAAATTACTCAACTGGCCCCCGGGCGACATGCACCCGCGGCTTGCGTCGCTGGCGGGCGTGAGCGGAGTCATCGAGCTGGTCTGCGGACTGCTGATCGCCGTCGGGTTTCTCACCGGCATCGCCGCCTTCATCGCCAGCGGCGAGATGGCCGTCGCCTTTTTCATCGCGCACTTTCCACATGGACCGATCCCGCTCCTCAATAAAGGGGAGCTCGCCGTCGTCTACTGCTTCTTATGGCTTTTCGTCGCCGCGCACGGCGCGGGGATCTGGAGCATCGACGAGGCGATGAGAAAGAAAAGATAGAAGGTGCGTCGGCGCTGGGAGCGCGGACGTCCACGTCCGCAGTCGCCGGGCGTCCCGCCCGGCGACAAAGAAAGTGATCGAGCGAGACGCTCGCTCACTGCGGACGAGACGTCCGCGCTCCACTCATGATGCCCTCCCCGCCGCAACCGCGACGCGCGCGACCAGCACCGGGCATGCGGCGATGCGCGTGATGTGATGACGTGTGGACGTCGTCACAATGAGATCGGCGTGACGTTTTTCCGCGAGCGCGAGCAGGCGCTCGGGCGGATCGTCGTCGCAGACCGCCATCAGCATCAGCTCCGCGCCGAATGCGTCCGCGACGGCGGTGCCGGCATCGATCGCGGTGACGGGACAGAGCACGCGCTCGATCACGATCCCGCCGCCGAGCGGTTGCAGGAGCGGCGTCACCGCGAGCACCGGCGTGTCGGACCGGCGCAGCACTTCTTCGGTGACGGAGCCGAGGATGGCGCGCTTCCAGCCGCTGCGACCGTGGGTGCCCATGATGATCAGATCGGCGTTCATGCCGGACGCGGTCTGCACGATCGCGCGCGCCGGCGAATCGTCGATGACGATCGTTTCGACTCCGCCGCCGGGACACTTCTCGAGCGCGAAGTCGCGCAGTTTCTGCTGCAGACGCAGCTTCGCATCGGGCGCGTTCTCGAGGTAGTAGCCGAGCGGGTAATCGAGAAACTCGATCGGCATCCGGACCTCGTCCGCATACAGCAGCGTGATGCGCGACCCGAGCCGCTCGCGGAAAAAGAGCGCGTAATCCATGGCCAGCGAAGCGAAATCGCTCATGTCGGTGGGGACGAGAATGCGGTTGAACATGGGGATCAAGGTGGGGTCGGGATTCGCGGCAGGGGAGGAGATGGCGCACGGCGAGATGTGCGGCGTGTCACGGGATGCGGGCGTTATCAACGAGTCAGCTGCCGCAGCGCCGCCTTCAACAACGTCGAGAACTCCGCCTCGGCGCCGATCTGCTTCCGCGCCGCGTCGACTGCCGCATCCGCAGACTTCGGGTTGTATCCGAGGTTCACGAGCGCGGAGTGGACGTCATCGTCGATGGAGTGGCGCGAAGTGCTCGGAATGGGCGCGGTGCCGGTCGCGAGTTGCAGTTTGTCGCGCAGCTCGAGACAGATCCGCTCCGCAGTCTTCTTGCCGACGCCGGGAATCGACGACAGCTTGCGCACATCGTCGCGCGCCACTGCGTCCGCGAGATCGGCGACATCGATGCCGGAGAGGATCTTCTGCGCGACCGTCGGACCGATACCGGAGATCCCGATCAGCTTCTCGAACGCCATCTTTTCTTCCGCAGTGGCGAATCCGTACAGCGACAGCTGATCCTCACGGACGTGCGTGTAGATCTCCAGCTCGACATCGCTCCGTCCTTCGAGCTTGTAATACGTCGTGAGCGAGATGCGCACTTCGTAGCCGACGCCGCCGGTGAGGACGAGCGCGAGCGTCGCATCGAGCTTGCGGAGCTTGCCGGAGAGGTAGCCAATCATGACGTGGGTGCGTGGGTGCGCGGGCACGTGGGTGCGGTGGGCCTACGCGCCCACGAGTCCACGAACCCACGAGCCCTCACTTCCTTCTCCATCTCGTCCCCCCCGGCGTGTCCTCCAGCAGGATGTCTTTCGACACGAGCAGGTCGCGGATGCGATCGCTCTCTGCGAAGTTGCGCGCCTTGCGTGCGGCGTTGCGCTGCGCGATCAGCGACTCGATCTCCGCGTCGAGGTTCTCATCGCGCGTCGGATAGATATCGAGCACCGGATCGACTTTCATCAGCACCGCGCGAATCCCCTCGGCGTCCGCCGCCGTGATGCGGCCTGCGTCCATCGCGATGTTCGCGTCGCGGATGAGCGTGAAGAGCGCGCCGAGGGCGCCGGCGGTGTTGAGGTCATCGTCCATCGCTTCTTCGAAGGCGATCAGGAACTTGCCGATCAACTCCTCGGCGTGACCGTCCGACTCTTTCGCGCCGTGTGGTCCCGACTTCGACAGTTCGTCGACGCGCAGCAGGAACGACTCGATGCGGCCGAGGGCGTTCTTCGCGTCGTCGAGCGACTGCGTGGTGAAATTCAGCTTCGTGCGATACGGCACCGACAGCAGCGAGTAGCGCAGCGCGAGCGGGTCGTAGCCCATCTCCCTGATCTCGCGCAGCGTGTAGATGTTGCCGAGCGACTTCGACATCTTCTGCTGGTCGATGTTGAGGTGCTCGCCGTGGATCCAGAAGCGGACGAACGGCTTGCCGGTGGCCCCTTCGCTCTGCGCGATCTCGTTCTCGTGATGCGGAAAAATCAGATCGACCGCGCCGGTGTGGATGTCGAACGTTTCGCCGAGGAGATCCATCGACATCGCGGAGCACTCGAGGTGCCAGCCGGGGCGGCCTTCGCCGATTGAGGCCGGCCACGACGGCTCGCCTTCCTTCTTCGCTTTCCAGAGCACGAAGTCGCGCGCCGATTCCTTTTCGTACTCGTCCGATTCGATGCGGCTGTACTCGCTCGTCGAGTCGATCTCGATGCGCGAGAGCCGGCCGTAGCCGGGCAGCGTCGAGACTTTGAAGTACGTCGAGCCGTCGGCGGCGTAGGTGTGTCCGCGCTCGTTGAGATGCTCGACGAGCTGCACCATCTGCGGGATGTATTCGGTGGCGCGCGGATACGAATCGGCGGGACGGATGCGGAGCTCTTTCAGCGCCGCATGGAACGCCTCGATGTAGGGAGCGGTGTACGTGTCGATGTCCTGACCGGCCGCATTCGCGTTGCGGATGATCTTGTCCTCGACGTCGGTGATGTTCATGATCTGCCGCACGCGGAGGCCGCGGAACTCGAGGTAGCGGCGCAGCACATCGCACCAGAGGAAGGTGCGCAGGTTGCCGATGTGCGGATGGTTGTAGACGGTGGGGCCGCAGGAGTACATGCGGACCTCGCCGGGCGTGAGCGGGATGAACGGCTGCTTGTCCCGGGTGAGCGTGTTGAAGAGTACGAGCTCGGACATTGGCGCGAATTATAAGAACGCAGAACGCAGAACGCAGAATTTAGAATGCGGAGTCGTTCGACCCCCATGCTGACCAAAACCGCTTTCGCCCAACGCTTCGCGCAACGCGCCGTGTTCGGCATGGTGCACCTGCTTCCGCTGCCCGGCGCTCCGCTCTATCGTGGCTCGATCGCTGAAGTGCTCGACTTCGCGCTCACCGACGCGCGCGCGATCGCCAGCGGCGGATGCGACGGCATCGTGATCGAGAACTTCGGCGACAAGCCGTTCTTTCGCGGACGCGTGCCCGCTGAGACGGTCGCGGCGATGACGCGGGTGATCGACGACATTGCGCGCGAGGTGAAGTTGCCGATCGGCGTGAATGTGTTGCGCAACGACGCGCAGTCGGCGCTGGCGATCGCGGCGGCCGTCGGCGCGGCATTCATCCGCGTCAACATCCACACCGGCGCGATGCTCACCGATCAGGGGATCATCGAAGGAACGGCGGCGGAGACGCTGCGGCTGCGCGCCGCACTCGCGCCCGGCGTGATGATCTTCGCCGATCACATGGTCAAACACGCGGCGCCGCTCGCGCCGTACGATCC
>DATEZA010000094.1:0-8267 GCA_035255945.1 Thermoanaerobaculia bacterium | reverse complement strand
GGGCTCCGCCGGCCGTCTGCGCGGCTCGGGACGACGCGCCAGTCCGCTTTCCGTCACGTAACTCTCGAGCTGCGCCGCGCGATGCGCTGCGGTGTGCTCGCGCATGACCCGCAGCCGCGCACGCGCGCCGATCTCCCGCCGCTCGTCGTCGCTCATGTCGAGGTACTCGAGCACGTCGTCCGACTGGCGGGCGATGAGAATCTCCCGTCCCGGTTTGAAGAGCGATTCGAGTCCCGGCCATTCGTCGCTGATGATCGGCACGCCGCACGCCGCGGCCTCGAACAGCCGCACGCTCGGCGACCAGCCGGCGCGCACCATTTCCGCACGCGTCACGTTCAGCGCGAACCGCTGCGAGTTGTAGAACTTGCGATGCTCGGCCGGCGGCAGGTGCGTGATGCGCCGCACGTTGCGCGGCCATGCGATCGACTCCGGATATTGCGGTCCGGCCACCACGAATTTGCGCTCCGGCAATGCGCGGGCGGGATGCATCAGCAGCCGCTCGACCGACGGCTGGCGATCGTCGCTGTACGTGCCGAGGTAGCCGAGGTCCCAGCGCGGTCGGCGCGATTCGACGAAGTACTGGCGCGGATCGAAGGAGCAGTAGAGCGCACGCGCCATGCGCGCGCCGAATTGCCGCTCGATCCGCTCGAGCGTGGGGCCGCCGGTGAACGAGAAATAGAGGTCGTAGCGCTTGATGAGATGCGGCGAGAGATATTCGAAGTCGCGCCGCGCGAGCTTGGCCAGCGTCACCGGCGTGTCGATGTCGTAGAACGCGGTGAGGCCGGTGGCGATCGAAATCACCCATTCGCCGACTTCCGTTCCCTGCGGCACGTACGAGCCGACGATGACCAGATCGGCCTCGCGCACGTGCCGCCCGTAACGCTGCTTGAGCTGCGCGAGCCCGTGGTAGATGCGCGCCGTGCAGTACGGCGGATCGGTGAGGTCGCGATTGTCGCGATACCACGGCAGCTCGCGCTCGAGGAAGAGGATGTCGTGTCCGTTCGCGGCGAGCTCCCGCAGCAGCGCGCGGTAGGTCGTCGCGTGGCCGTTGCCCCAGCTGGAAGTGATCGACAGGCCGAGCACTACGATTTTCATGATCGAGGGTCCGTGTCCCCTTTCAGGATCTCATCCACCTGCCGCGCACGATGCGCATACGTGTGTTCCGCCGATACCCGTCGCAACGCGGCACTGCCGATCTCCCGCGCGCGCTCGATGGTCAAGTTGTTGACGATGTCGGCTACCTCGTCGCCGTTGCTCGCGACGAGCACTTCCTTGCCCGGCTCGAGGAAGTGATCGATGCCTTCCCACGCATCGGTGATGAGGCAGGCGGCGGCGCCCGCCGCTTCGAACACGCGCGTGGCGGGCGACCAGCCGTTCGACGCCATCGATTCGCGCGAGACGTTCAGCACCGCGCGCGGCGTGCAGTTGAACGCGTTGTGCTCGTGCGTGTAGACGTGGCCGCGATAGCGCACCGACGACGGCACCGGCTTGTCGCCCCAGCCCGCGCCGCCGAGGAGAAAGCGTTTGTCCGGCAGGATCGAGGCGGCGCGCAGAAAGAATTCGTCGACGCGCGCCTCGCGGTCGGGGAGGCGATTGCCGAGGAACGAGAGATCGGCGTCGAACTCGGGATGCGGATCGACGGGAAAGTGGGTGGCCGGATCGAGCGCGTTGTAGATGGGCACACATTTCCGTGCACCGTACGATTCGTACGATCGCACCACCGGCTCGCCGCCGCCGTACGTGAAGATGAGGTCGTAGAGCGGAATCAGCGCGCGGAACGGATCGGCCGGATTTTTCGTGATGCGCTCCAGCGTCGCCGGCGCATCGACATCCCAGAAGATCACGGTCTGGTCCGCCACGCGCCGCTCGAGCACTTCGCGTTCGAGCAATTCATCGAACACGCCGACGCCGCTCGCTTTCACCACGACATCGAAGTGCCGCGCCTGATCGAGCACCCGCGAAACTCCATCCAGATCCTCGGCCGAATACACCACCACACGCGCGTACTCAGGATCCTCGGCGAGATCGCGATTCTGCTGCCGGCCGTACGCGTCGGGCTCGAAGAAAGTGATCTCGTATTCGAGCTCCGCGAGGTTGCGGATGATTCCGCGGTAATACGTCGCGGCGCCGTTCCAGTAGGCGCTGACGAGCGAGCTTCCGTAGAAGGCGATTCTCATAAGAGGCTCAGCAGCTCCGTCACCCGATGTCTGCACGTGTGCCTTTGCAGGATGGTGTTCAATCCGTGGTCGGCGAGCGATGCGGCGAGCGCGCGGTCGTTGATCACGTCGCGCATGCGCTTCTTCATCTCGATGCCGTTCTTCGCGACGAGAAAATCTTTTCCCGGCGTGAAGAGTCCTTCCGCGTCATTCCATGGCGCGGAGATGAGCGGGATGCCGCAGGCGAGCGCTTCGAAGGGACGGATGGTGGGGATGCCGCGCAGCGTGGTGACGTACGGACGCCGCGGCACGTGCACGGTCAGCCGATGCCGCGAAAAGATCTCCGGCGCGCGATAGTTCGGCAGCCAGCCGCCGAAGTCGATGTCGGTCTGGCGCAGCGTTTCGAGCGCGTGATCGGGATAGCGGACGCCGAAAACGCGCGCCTTCAGTCGCAGATCGCGCACCGGCTCGATCAGGAATTCGTGCAGCTCCGCGCTCCGCTCGCCGTCGCCCCAGTTGCCGATCCAGACGACGTCGCCGTCCGGCGTGTCATGCGGCCGGGGATGAAAGATGCGCGTGTCCGCCGCTTCGTGCCACGTCCACGCATTGCCCGCCCAGCCGCGCGCGAGGTAGAGATCGCGAATGACGTTTCCATACGCCAGCACGCCGTCGTAGTGCCGCAGCTCGTACTTCGCCATCTCCTCGGGTTGCGTCGCCGCGCGGTGATGCGTGTCGTGAAAAAAGAGGCGGTAGCGATGCCGCGCGCGATGCTCGCCGATGCGCCGCACGAGACCGTGATCGTTCCATTCGTGCACGAGGACGACATCGGCGCCGTCGAGCGCGCGGTCGAGGTCGAAGGTCTCGAGCTCGTAGCGCTTCGACTGCAGATGGGGGAAGAGGCGATGGAAGTCGTCGAGCGGCTTGCCGCCGTGATCGCGCACGAGGTTCTGCAGCGACCAGCCGTCCGCCGGCTCGTACACATCGACGGAATGCCCGCGATCCTGAAGCTCGGCGACGACGCCCCGCAGGAAGTGCGCATTGCCGTGGTTCCAGTCGGAGACGAGCGACTGGCAGAAGAGGACGAATTTCACGCCGGCACCATCCCGTAGATCTCGCGATAGCCGGCGGCCATGCGATCGACGGTGAAGACTTCGGCGCGTTTGCGCGCGCGCTCGCCGAGGGATTGGCGGAGCGTGGCGTCGGCGATGACTTCGTTGACCGCGTTCGCGATCCGCTCCGGCTCGCGTGGCGGGACGAAGATCGCGGCGTTGCGCCAGAGCTCGCGCAGCGACGGGATGTCGCCGAGGATGAGCGCGCAGCCGCTGAGCGCGGCCTCCAGGATCGAGAGGCCGAACGGTTCGTAGAGCGCGGGGAAGAGATAGATCGCGCTCTCGCCGTATGCGCGGGCGAGCGCGTGCGTGTCGAGGCGGCCGAGGGCCTGGACGTTGTGCGAGTCGGCGCCGCCTTCGCCAGCGATACGCACCGGCCACTCGATCATCGGCGCGGCCTCGACGACGGCGCGCAGATTTTTCGCTTCGTCCCACATGCGGCCGGCGGCGAAGACGGTGGCGCGATGATCGTGGCCGGTGACCGGCTTGAACGAGCGGCCGTTGTAGATCAGTTTCGACGGCGTGTCGAAGCGATAGTGCTCGTCGAGCGCGCCGAGCATCCACGCGGACGGCGCGATGACGAGGCTCGCATCACGCAGTCCGTGCGTGACGTGCTGGCGGTACAGCTCCCATTCGCGCGGCGCGTCTTCGTTCTTCACCGCGCGCCACCACGACATCACGCAGGAATGCGCGACGACGATTCTCGGCGCGCGGAACGGCAGCGCGCCGTGCGCGTAACCATTGAGGTGGATGAAGTCGGGACACTCGCGATCCTCGAGGTCGAGCAGCCAGCTCCCCGCCCGCGCAACGTCGTCCCACGGCTCGTCCTGCCACTCGAGCTTGTACTCGCTCGGGACGACGGTGGCGTTCGCCGGGACTTCGGCCAGTTGCGCGCCGTTGGGGAGGCGGCCCATGGTGGCGATGATGAATTGCGTGTCGGGGAGCGCGCGCGCGAGCTCGATCGCGTACGTCCAGACGCCGCCGATGGTGTCGGCTGTCATCAGCACCTTCATCGCGCAGCCTCGTAGATCGCGTCCAGCGTCGCCGCGACCTTCACCACCTCATCGATCGCCGGATCGAATTGCGGCGACTGCGCGAGCTGCTCGGCCCACGCGATGATCGCCCGTCCGCCCCATGCGTCGGGCGGCGTGACGAGTGTCCGCGACCGGGTCTTGTCGTAGCGCTCGGCGACGAAGTCGTAGAACGAGCCGTTGACGTTGTGGAATGCGGCGGCGCTGCCGTGCGTGCCGTAGAACGTCGCACAGATGACGCAGTCGCGGCCGGCGGGGAGATTCCAGGAGCAGGCGAGGTGCATCGATGCGCCGTTCGCGAGGTCGATGCGCGCCGATGCGAAGTCTTCGACGTTGTGGCCGCCGTTGCGGAAGAGACGCGAGGTGACGTTCGCGAGCGCGGGGAAGCCGAGCGTCCAGAGCGCGAGATCGGCGAGATGGATGCCGAGGTCGATGACGCAGCCGCCGCCGGCAAGCCGCGCGTCGTAGAACCACGGCTTGTCGGGACCGTACGCGTTGTGGAACGTGAGGTCGACGGCGTAAACCTCGCCGAGATCGCCGCTGTCGACGAGCGACTTCACGGCGCGCATCGCGGTGGTGTGGCGGTACGACATGTCGACGGCGAGGAGGCGGTCCGATTGGCGCGCGGCATCGACCACGCGCTGCGTCTCGTCCGCGTTGCGCCCGAGCGGCTTCTGGCAGAAGACCGCTTTGCCCCGCTCCAGCGCGGCGATCGCCTGCTCCGCATGCAGCGCACTCGGCGTGGCAATGACGATCGCGTCGACATCGGAGTCGAGGAGCTCGTCGAAGGAACAGGTCGATGGATCCGCCGGATCGCAGAGCACCGCGATGTCCGCCGCGTTCGCATCGCGCACCGCATACATCCGGGTCTTGCCGATCCACCCCAAGCCTGCGAACCCCAGTTTCGGCCGCCTCACGGGTGGGCCTCGCGGGAAAAGCAGAAGGCAGAAGGCAGAAGGCAGAAGGCAGAAGGCAGAAGGCAGAAGGCAGAAAGGCTCCGCCGAGACGCACGATCGTGCAAACGGCGCAGCCTTTCTGCCTTCTGCCTTCTGCGTTCTGCCTTCAAAACAGGGCAGAAAGAAAGGCTCCGCCGAGACGCACCATCGTGCAAACGGCGCAGCCCTTCTGCCTTCTGCCTTCTGCCTTCTGCCTTCAAAAGGCTCCGCCGAGACGCACCGTCGTGCAAACGGCGCAGCCTTTCTGCCTTCTGCCTTCTGCCTTCTGCCTTCAAAACAGCACCGCTCCTTTGATGAAGTTGCCCGGGCGCTCGGCCACGTCGTTCAGCGCGCGATCGAGCTCGTCGAGGGCGTAGGTGTGCGTGAGCAGCGGCTCGGGATCGATGCGGCCGGCGATCACGGCGTCGATCGCTTCCTCGATGCCGCGCAGGTAATTGCGGGGGTTGCGCTCGTGCGCGTTGATGACGTCGATGCCGAGCCAGTTCCACTTCTGCATGTCGATCTGGCGCAGGCCGTCCTGGTGATAGCCGGCGATGACGAGGCGTCCGCGCTCGCCGATGATCTGCGCGGCGACGTCGAGCGCGTTCTGCGCGCCGACGCATTCGATGACCCGCTCGATGTTGCCGATTCCTGCCGCTTCGTCGAGGGACAGCACGCCGTCCGCACCGCATGCGCGGGCGATGTCGCGTGCGGACTCGCGGCGCGAGATCGCGATGACATGCGCGCCCGCGCTCTTGGCCAGCTGAATCACGAGATTGCCGAGCCAGCCGGCGCCGATGACGGCGACGGTCTGTCCGTCGCGGATGTCGGCGCGGCGAAAGATGTTCATCGCGCAGCCGAGGGCCTCGCCGGGGAATCGTCGTCCGTCGAGCTCGGGGGGGAGCCTGACCCAGGCATCGGTAACGTCGAACTCGGCGTAGGCGCGATTGGAGAGAAAGGCGACCCGGTCGCCGGGACGCACGTCGTCAACGTGTTGACCAACGGAGTCGACGACGCCCCAGCCCTCGTGGCCGGGCGCGCCCGATTCGAGCGGGTAGCTGAACCAGGGGCGGCCTTCCCACACAGGGAGATTCGACGCGCAGACGCCGCAGCCTTCGAGCCGGACGCGGATCTGGTGACCGGCAGGCTCGGCCTTTGGACTGTCGACAACGCGGAGATTGCGGCTGGCCGCAATGATGGCTGCTTTCATACGGGTTACCGGTTGCCGGTTGCCAGTTGCCGTTGCGGCCCCTCACCCCTGGCCGCTCGTCCCGCCGGGGGCGGAGCGAGGGGGACGGGCTCGGCGGCGTGTTGCACGAGCGCGGGCACACCTGCGCCGATCAGCCACTGGCGCAGCTGGCTCACGCCCTCCTTCGGGCTCACGCGCGGCGCCCAGCCGGTCGCGTGCTGAAATTTGCGCGTGTCGGAGACGTAGTACTTCTGATCGCCGGTACGCCAGTCGCCCCATTCGATGCGCGGCTCGCGTTCTTCGAGGCGCGCGATCATGCGGATCAATTCGCGCAAGGACACGGTGTTGTCCGCCCCGCCGCCGATGTTGAACGCCTGGCCGGCGAGCGTGTCGATGTTTTCGTCCGCGCCGATGAAGGCGTCGACGAGATCGTCGATGAAGAGAATGTCCCGGACCTGCTTGCCGTCGCCGTAAATGGTGATCGGCTGGCGATTGAGCGCGCGAATCAGAAAATGCGCGACCCAGCCCTGGTCCTCTGTCCCGAATTGATGCGGTCCGTAAATACAGCTCATGCGGAAAACCACGGTCTGCAATCCGTAGCTGCGCGCGTAATCGCGAATGTATTGGTCGGCCGTCCCTTTGGAGCAGCCATAAGGCGAATGAAAGTCGAGCGGGCGCTCTTCACTGACGCCGTGCTCGCGAATGCGGGGGATTTTCGGGGCATAGCGGGAATCGTCGTCCTGTAATGCGACGTCATCGAGTCCGCCATAGACTTTATTCGTCGATGTGAAGAAGAGCGGCGGACGATGCGCCGATTTGCGGATCGCTTCCAGTACGTTCAATGCGCCGACGGCATTGACCTCGAAGTCTTCGATCGGATCGTCGAGACTGGTGGTGACCGCGACTTGTGCGGCGAAATGAAAGACTTTCGTCGCCCGGCGGACGGCGTCGGCGACGGCGCTCGCGTTTCGTGTATCGGCATTGCGGAACTGCACCAGCTCGCCGTGTACGTCGCGCAGCCATTCCAGATTGCGCTCCACGCCGCGGCGGGAGAGATTGTCGAAGAGACAGACGCGCTGTCCATTGCTGAGAAACCGGTGGGCGACATTCGTGCCGATGAAGCCGCAGCCGCCGGTGATCAGGACGAAATCACCGTTCATACCGTCAGCCCCCTGGCCGACAGCTCGGCCGCAGCCTGCTGCACGCGATCGACGGCGATCTGTCCCTCCAGCCATTGTGCGAGCTGGAGCAGGCCGTCTTCGAAATCGACTTTCGGTTCGTATCCGAGGAGATCGCGGGTGAGGGAGATGTCGGCGAAACAATGCCGGATGTCGCCGACGCGGTATTTGCCCGTGATTTCGGGCTCGACGTGCGGTTTACCGAGCACTTCGGCGAGCTTGCGGGCGACCTCGAGGACCGTGTAATTGCGGCCGCTGCCGACATTGAAGACCTGGCCCGCTACATCCGGCGCTTTGTCGAGCGCGAGCGTAATGGCCTGCGCCACGTCTTGCACGCTGACGAAGTCGCGGCGCTGCAAACCGTCCTCATTGACCAGCGGCGGTTTGTCATTGAGCAGGCGCGAGGCAAAGATGGCGAGCACGCCGGTGTATGGGTTGGAGAGTGCCTGGCGCGTTCCATAGACGTTGAAGAAGCGGAGCGCGACGGTGGGGATGTTGTAGGCGCGGCCGATCATGATGGAGAGCCGTTCCTGGTCGTGCTTCGACAGGGCATAGACCGAGGCGAGCACGGGCGGTTTCGTTTCGGGAGTGGGGATCGGCGTCAATGCCGCGCCGGAATCGTCCATGAGCTCCCATTGGCGCTGTTTCAATTGTTCGAGGGAGCGCTCG
>DATEZA010000093.1:0-10655 GCA_035255945.1 Thermoanaerobaculia bacterium | reverse complement strand
TCGATCAGACGTACGAGGTGATGCGCGAAACGTACAGCCGGATTTTTCATCGCTGTGCGTTAGACCACGTTCCGGTCGAAGCCGATACCGGCAACATCGGCGGCTCTGCGTCGCACGAGTTCATGGTGCTCGCGCAGTCGGGCGAGGACGCGGTGGTGAGCTGCCCGAACTGCCGCTACGGCGCGAACATCGAGAAGGCAACTTCAAAATTTTTCGATGACGAACCGGAGCCCGCGCCGACCATCGAGGAAATGGCGCCGATCCACACGCCCGGCACGAAGTCGATCGATGACGTCGGCAAATTCCTCGGCAAGCCGACCTCGCAGCTCGTGAAGACGCTGGTCTTCGACACCGACTTCGGTCCGGTGATGGTCCTCGTCCGCGGCGACCGCGAAGGCAGCGAGATCAAGATCAAGAACCACCTCGGCACGACCTGGATGGAGATGCTGTCCGATTCGCGATTCGAGGAAGCGACCGGCGGTCCGATCGGCTATTGCGGTCCGGTCGGCACGACGTGCAAACGCGTGTTCGCGGATGTGTCGCTCAAAGGCATGGCGAACTGGATCGTCGGCGGCAACAAGCGCGATACGCACATCACCGGCGCAAATGCCGGCCGCGATTTCCCCGAGCCGGTGTGGGGCGATTTCACGACCGTGTTCGCGGGCGATCCGTGTCCGCACTGCTCGACATCGTTGGAGATTCATCGCGGCATCGAAGTCGGTCACGTGTTCAAGCTCGGCACGAAGTACTCCGAGTCGATGCACTGCACGTTCCTCGACGAAAAAGGGGAGCGGCAGCCGATGATCATGGGCTGCTACGGCCTCGGCATCGGACGCACGGTCGCGTCGGCGATCGAACAGAGTCACGATGACGACGGCATCGTCTGGCCGATGCCGATCGCGCCGTTCGAAGTCGTAGTGACGTCGGTCGGCAAGGACGAGAACGTCGTCGCGACGGCAACGGATCTTTACGAGAAGCTGCTCGCCGCCGGCATCGACGTGCTGTTCGACGATCGGGACGAACGTCCGGGCGTGAAGTTCAAGGATGCGGACTTGATCGGATTCCCGCTGCGGATCGCGGCCGGCGCGAAGAGCCTCGCAAACGGACAGGTCGAGTGGAGCTTCCGCAAAGATCGCGCGAAGCAGCTCGGCGCGCCCGGCGAAGTGCTCCAGCGCGTCATCGAAGAGGTCCTCCGTCCCCCTCGCCCCGCCTGAGGCGGGGAGAGGGGCCAAGGGTGAGGGGCCGCTCTGCTATCCTTTTCTTCATGCGCAAACAACTCTGTCTGCTCGCGTTCTGCGCGTTGATCGCGCTTCCTCTGTCCGCCCAGAACACCGACATCGAGTCGCTCTCCGGACTGCAGTTCAACTTCGGCAATCCCGGCGCACGCTCGCTCGGCATGGGTGGGGCGTTCATCGGACTCGCAGACGATGCGTCGGCGGCCGAGGCAAACCCGGCCGGCCTGACGATCCTTCGAAAGACGGAGTTCTCCGTCGAAGCACGGAACTATCTCGAGCAGCAGATGCTGACCACGAGCGGCACGTTCCCCAACGTCCAGCGCACCGCATTCACGCACTACAGCCAGCGCGTGCAGCTCTCCTTCGCCAGCGTCGTCGTGCCGATGAAGCACAACTTCACGCTCGGTGCGTACTTCCACGAGCCGCTGCGCAACCAGGGCGCGGGGCAGGTGCTGCCGGTGCGCGACCAGATCACCGGCCAGCTGAAAACGAACGTGCCGAACTTCTTCCTCCCCGCGGACGGCGGCAATCCGATCTCCTCGCAGCAATGCGATCAGCTCCGGCAATCGACGCACAATCCGTTCTCCTGCCTCGAGTACCGCGTCAATCCTTTCATCACCGCGCTCAATGTGCGCCAGCAGACTTACGGCCTCGCGGGTGCGTGGCAAGTCGGCAATTTCTCGATGGGCCTGACCGCGCGCTATCAGAAGTTCGACGAAGGCGCGTTCACGTTCCGCTTCACGCAGGACTTCGATGTCGACAGCGTCTCGGTGCAGGCAACGGCGAAAGCGAACGGCGCCGATGTCACGATCAAGTCGCAGACCGATGTGACGCTCGCCGCCGGCGTGAAGTGGGCGCCGAGCGACAAGTTCTCCGTCGGCGCGGTCTACAAACAGGGACCGAAGTTCAACACGCCGACGTTCATCGCGAACTCGCAGACGAATTTCGATTTCGTGAAGCTCGCCGATACGACGTTCCATATTCCCGACATCGCCGGCGTCGGTGTGTCGGTGCGACCGATTCCGGTGCTGACGATCAACGCCGACGCGGTGCACGTGAAGTACTCGAACCTCACCGACGATTTCGTGTCGACGACCCTCGGCATCCGCGACGTGCAGGGCTACAAGGCGCCCGATGTCACCGAGCTCCACCTCGGCGCCGAATACTTTTTTGCGACGAAGACCCCGATCGCGCTCCGCGCCGGTGTGTGGCGCGACCCCGCGCACTCGGTCGAATGGCGCGGCCCGCTCAACCAGTTCGAAGGCGTCGCCGCCGCGTTGCTCTATCCAAAAGGCGAGTCGCAGATCCACCGCAGCATCGGCGCCGGCATCGCCTGGCCGAAGTTCCAGATCGACGCCGCATACGACGACTCGAAGCATTACAAGGTGGGCTCGCTCTTGGTGGTGACGCGCTTCTAGCCTCTCGTTCCCCTCGCCCCGCGCCTTGCGGGGAGAGGGGCCAGGGGTGAGGGGCGCTCTCGCGAACGCACATGGAATTCGACATCTTCTTCTCCATCTGCCAGACGGAAGTCCATGGCTACCTTCCGTCCGAGCGGGTGATGCTCGAGAACTTCTTCGAACAGGTCGAGCTCGCGGACCGGCTCGGCTTCGGTACCGCGTGGGTCGCGGAGTCGCATCTCTCGACCGAAGTGCAGAAAACGAATCCCGGCGCGGTGATCCCGCATTTCGTCGGCGAGATCGGACTGAACACCGACATCCTCCAGCTCGCACATTGCGTGTTCGCGCGCACGAAGACAATCGGCATCGGCTCCGCGATTCTCAACATCCTCTGCAACGGCGGGCCGGTCGCACACTCGGAGCGGATCAAGACTTTCCTCGCGCTGCACGGACTCGATCCGGCGGAGCAGCGCACGATCACGATCGGTTTCGCGGCGGGACGCTTCCCGTTCATCAACGTGCCGTACGGCATCGTGCCGCGCAACCCCGTCGAAGCAGCGGCGTGGCCGGTCGTGAAGAACAAGATCTTCGAGGAAGCGACGGAGATTTTTCTCCGCCTGCTGAACGGCGAGACACTGAATTCATCAATGATCGCGACGCGCTTCCTGCGCCGCCCCGACTTCCGCACCGACGCCGACTGGCAGCGCGTGCAGGAAGCGTATGGTCAATACGTTGACGAGATCGCGCTGGAGCCGCGCTGGCGCTTTCCGAACCTGAAGATCGTCCCGCACGAATCGCGCATGGACCTGCTGCGCCTCTCCATCGGCTCGCACGATCCGGCGACGCAGATCTTCGCCAACACGATCATGCCGGTCGGCGTGTTCAACCTCTCGATCACGCCCGGGGACGAGATCGAGAAGACGAATGAGCGGATGGCGACGCACTACCACCCGGCCGGCGGTGGCTGGCACCGGCGGCTCATGCCGCGCACCGTGCTCGTCTTCATCAACGACGACGCCGAGGCGGCGAAGGTGGAGGCGCGCGACGCGCTCTCGAACTACTGGCGCGCGCTGGAAGGGACGCTCGACGAGGCGAAAGTGCAGCGCGCGACGAACAACGCGCTGGTCGGTGATGCGCCGGCGATCATCGAGCAGATGAAGCGGTTCCATCCCGAGGACCGGCTGATGCTCTGGTTCGACTTCAATAATCACGACTCGAAACGGGTCATGAAAAACATGGACGATTTTATGACACGCGTCGTGCCCGCACTCTGATGCGGCGCGCGATCGTCGTCAGCGTCATCGTTCTCCTCGCATGCGCCGGCATCTTCCGGCTCAGCAAAGCGCACACGTTCCAGCTCTTCGGTACGATCGTGGCGCGGGTCGAGACGAACAAGAGAGTGGTCGCGCTGACGTTCGACGACGGACCCGATCCCGCGGCGCTCGAACCGATCCTGCAGTCGCTCGATGGCGCGAAGGCGACGTTCTTCCTCACCGGCGCGCAGATGCAGGAGCATCCCGAAGTCGCGCCGCGGCTCATCGCGGCGGGGGAAGAGATCGGGAACCACACCATGCATCACGACCGGCTGGTGTTCAAACGGCCGTCGTACGTGCGTCGGAGATCGAGCAGACCGACGCGCTGATTCGCGCAGCCGGCTGGCGCGGACCGATTCTCTTCCGCGCGCCGTACAACAAGAAGCTCGTCTACCTGCCGTGGTACCTCGCGCAGCACGACCGCCTCCACGTGACGTGGGATATCAATTCGTGACCGCGAGTGAGTTGCTGCGCCTGGAGCGCGGGCGTCCGCGCCCGCAGTGATCGAGCGTCCCGCTCGATCACCGAAAACCAGCGCCGCCGGGCGAGACGCCCGACGGCTGCGGACGAGACGTCCGCGCTCCCGATAGAATTGCCCCTGATGTCCTTCGACGAATCGGCCGCCCCCAACTTCGCCCGCGCCATGCCGAACTGGCAGCCGCTCGTCGAGTACCGGCGTAACGGCGTGGCGGAGAACACGGTGCACGGCGCGGTCTCCTGGGTCACCGGCCGCAACCTTCTCTACTCGTTCGGCGGCAACGTCGAAGTCTACGGACGCTCGATGGTGAAGCCGATCATGATGAAAGTCTTCGCCCGCGAATTCGCGCGCGAGCTGAACGGCGAGCAGCAGGCGATCTCCGTCGCATCGCACAACGGCGACACCGAGCACGTTCGCGTCGCGCGCTCGATCCTGCGCGAATCGGAATGGGGACTGATGCAGACGCCGCACGACGTCCCGCTCGTACAGTTCGGACGGCAGGTCCGCCGCCCGCGCCGCTGGTACCACTGCTGCTCCGGCGAGCACGCCGCGATTCTGCGCGGCTGCCGCATGAAAGGCTGGTCGCGCGTCGGCTACGTCTGGCCCCATCATCCGTTCTTCCAGGAGTACGTGCAGTACATCCGCGAAGTCCTCGGCAGCGAATGGAAGACGGGCAACATCGCGAAAGACGGCTGCGGATTGCCGACGGTGTCGATGACGGTGACCGATCTCGCCCGCCTCTTCGCGAACCTCGTCACCGAGCGCGATCGCGACTGGATCTGGGAGGCGATGGTCACGCATCCCGATCTGATCGGCGGCTTCAATCGCCTCGACTCGACGATTCTCAAAGCGTGTCACGGCCGCGTGCTGGCGAAGGAAGGCGCTGACGGTCTCCTCGGCCTCGCCATCGAGCATCCCGAATTTCCCGACGGCCTCGGCGTCGTCGTGAAGATCGCGCACGGCTGGAATCCGCAGGCCACCTGGTACATCGCCCGCTACATCCTCGGCGTGCTCGGCTTCGAGTTCCGCAATCCATACAAGCTGCGCCGCCAGAAACCGTTCATCGTTCCCGAAGTGATCCCGCCGCAACTGCGCGAGCGGATGGCGGCGATCGTGCCGTGGGATTCGTGGGATCCCGACATCGATCGCTGGGAGTTCGATCCGGAGGAATTTCTTGCCACTCGGTAATTTCATAGGCGGCCAGTTCGTCCCGCCGCATTCCGCAAGCTATTTCGACGACATCAATCCGGCGACGGAGGAGGTGATCGCGTCGATTCCGGACAGCGATAGTCAAGACATTGACGATGCAGTCGCCGCGGCGCGGGATGCGTTTCCCGCGTGGTCGCGCACGCCCGCCGCGGAGCGCAGCCGGCTGCTGCTGAAACTCGCCGATCTGATCGAAGCGAATCTCGAAGAGCTCGCGCGGCTGGAATCGATCGACAACGGCAAGACGATCTCGCTCGCGCGGCGCCTCGACATCCCGCGCGCCGTGCTCAACTTCCGTTTCTTCGCGACGGCGATCCTGCATCAGTCGAGCGAAGCGCATCCGACCGACGGCACGGCGCTGAACTACACGCTGCGGCAGCCGCTCGGTGTCGCGGGACTGATCTCGCCGTGGAACCTGCCGCTCTATCTGCTGTCGTGGAAAATCGCGCCGGCAATCGCCACCGGCAACACCTGCGTCGCGAAGCCGAGCGAGCTCACGCCGCTGACCGCGAACCGGCTCGCGGAGCTCTCGCTCGAAGCCGGCATTCCACCCGGCGTGATCAACATCGTGCACGGCCGCGGCATCAAAGCGGGCCGCGCGCTGACGATGCACGACGACGTGCCGGTGATCTCCTTCACCGGCGGAACGGTCACCGGTTCCGCGGTCGCGACGAATGCATCGCCGCGATTCAAGAAGATCTCGCTCGAGCTCGGCGGCAAGAATCCGAACGTGATTTTTGCGGATGCGGATCTCGACGACGCCCTGTCGACGACGATCCGTTCGAGCTTCTGGAATCAGGGCGAGATCTGTCTGTGCGGCTCGCGCATCTTCGTCGAGCGCAGCGCGTACGACGCGTTTCTTGAGCGCTTCGTCGCCGCGACGCAGAAGCTGAAGATCGGCGATCCGCTCGATGAATCGAGCGAGGTCGGTGCGCTCATCAGCGCCGATCATCTGAAGAAAGTCACGGGCTACATCGAGCTGGCGAAGCACGAAGGCGGCACGATCGTGACGGGCGGCCGCCGCGTCGATCGCAAGGGCTACTTCCTCGAGCCGACGATCATCACCGGCCTCGGCACGAACTGCCGCGTGCTGCAGGAGGAGATCTTCGGCCCCGTGGTGACGGTCACGCCGTTCGATAGTGAGGACGAAGCGATCGCCTTCGCGAACTCGACACGTTACGGTCTCGCGTCGACGGTGTGGACGCGCGACCTGCAGCGCGCGCATCGCGTTGCCGCCGCGATCGACAGCGGCACGGTCTGGATCAATTGCTGGCTGCTGCGCGACCTGCGCGTTCCGTTCGGCGGCATGCGCGAGAGCGGCGTCGGCCGCGAAGGCGGCTTCGAGTCGTTGAACTTTTTCACGGAAGCAAAGAACGTGTGCGTGAAGCTATGAGCAAAAAAGGCGAAATCGTCGGCGGACTGCTCGCGCCGCATCCGCCGCACATCGTGTACGGCGACAACCACTGGCGCAACGAACCGAAGTCGGAGTGCGGCTGGGAAGTGCTGCGCTGGGGGTACGAGCGCGCGCGCAAACATTTCCTGGCGAAGAAGCCGGACGTGCTGCTCGTCCACTCGCCGCACTGGCAGACCGTCATCGGCCATCACTTCCTCGGGCAGCCCGAATTCCACGGGCTTTCGGTCGATCCGATCTTCCCGAATCTCTTTCGCTTCAACTACGACATCAAGGTCGATGTCGAGCTCGCGGAGCTGATTGCGGAGGAAGGACGCGAGGCGGGGCTGATCACGAAGATGATGCGCAATCCGCACTTCCGCGTCGACTACGGCACGATCGTGTCGTGTCACATGATGAACCCCGATTGGGACATCCCGATCGTCGGCATCTCGTCGAACAACTCGCCGTATTACTTTTCGAATGAGATGGGCCAGAACGAGATGATCAAGCTCGGTCAGGCGACGAAGCGCGCGATCGAGAAGAGCGGCCGCCGCGCGGTGCTGCTCGCGTCGAACACCCTCTCGCATCGCCATTTCACGACCGAGCCGGAGATCCCCGAGGACATGTCGCGGGAGCATGTGTATGAGCATTCGGGGTATTTGTGGGACATGAAGGTGATCGATCTGATGCGCCGCGGCCGCACGCGCGAGCTGATCGCGATCCTGCCGGAGTTCATGGATCACGCGGTGAGCGAAGTGAAGGCGGGATCGTTCGCGTGGATGCTGTCGGCGTTGGACTTTCCTGATTATCCGGGAGAGCTGTTCGGGTATTGGACGGTGATTGGGACGGGGAATGCGGTTGTTGGGTGGGATCCGCAGTTGAGGGAGCGGGCAACTACACAAGGAGCGGTTGCGGGATGAATGCAGAATTCAGAACGCAGAATGAAGAATTTAGAAGGGGGCACGACGTGAGACGCGGTGGCAGCTGGATGTTTTTCAATTCTCAATTTTCAATTCTGCATTCTGAATTCATCCAATGCTGATCCAAAAGGCGTACATCGTCCCAGGTCAGCCGCATCCTTTGCTGGCCCCCGACAAAAACGAGGGCTGGTCCCGCCTTCGCCAGGCCTACGACCAGATCGGCAAACAGATCGAAGCGTCGGGCGCGGAGCTCATCCTTCTTTATTCGACGCAATGGTTCTCCGTCATCGGTCATCTCTTTCAAACCGATCCGAAACCGAACTGGGTTTTGGTCGATCAGAACTGGTACGAGCTTGGCGAGATCCCGTACGAGTTCCGGATCGATCCGAAATTCGGAGAGCTGTACTGCCGGCTCTGCAAGGAGCACGGGACGCAGGCGGCGACGGTAAATTACAGAGGCTTTCCGATCGATACCGGCACGGTCGTCGCGCTGAAGCTGTTGACGCCGAACAATGCGATTCCGGCGAGCGTCGTCTCGTGCAACATCTACGCGGAGCGCGAGGAGACGCGCGCGCTCGGATTCGCGGCGCGGGCGGCGATCGAAAAGTACGGGAAGAAGACGATCGTGGTCATCGTGACGAACCTCTCCAATCGCTACGAAGTGAAAGAGATCGATCCGGCGCACGACCGGATCTCGTCGCAGAAAGACGACGAATGGAATCGCAAGATTCTGGAGATGCTCGGCGAGGGACGGCTGGAAGATGTGGCGCAGGTCGCGCGCGAGTTCGGACGCGAAGCGAATGCAGACATGGGCTTCAAAGCGATCTGGTGGCTCGGCGCGGTGTTGGGTGAGCACAACAAATACGACGGCAAGGTGTGGGAGTACGCGCCGGTGTGGGGGACGGGGAACGCGATCGTCGAGCTGACGCCGAACGAGCGCAAGGAGATCGAGTTCGAAAAGGAATTCGATGAAGGACCGGTGCCGAGCTTCGATGACATCGGCACGGGACTGGAGACGCACAACATTCTGGCGGAGCTGCCGCCGGAGTCTCCCGACGTCGTCATGACCGACAAGGCGGCGGCGCCGGTCGGACCGTATCCGCATGCCCGGCGCGTCGGCGATCTGCTGTTCCTCTCCGGCATCGGTCCGCGCCGCGCGGGGACGAACGAGATTCCGGAAGGGATCGAGGCCCAGACGCGGTCGGTCGTCGACAACCTGAAGGCGATCCTCGCGGAGGCCGGCAGCTCGCTGGAAAAGATTCTCGACGTCACGGTGTATCTGACTGATATGAAGCGTGACTTCGATCGCTTCAACAAAATCTACGCCGAGTACTTCGGCGCGATTCGTCCGACGCGCACAACCGTCGGCGTCGATTCGCTGCCGACGCCGATCTCGGTCGAAATGAAAGTGATCGCATCGATATGAAGAAACTCGTCATCATCGCCCTGCTGCTCGCCGCGTGCGCCAGCGCGCCGCCTGCGCCGCCCGCGGAACGCATCGCCGCCGCCGAGAAAGAGCTCGAAGGGATGAAGCAGGTCTCCATTCATTTCACGACGCGCACGACCGGTGCGGTCGAGTCGCACTTCAACGGGACGATGAACGTGCTGCAGGGGAACATCGCCTCGATCGATGCGGACGGCGAGATGATGAACAAACCGTCGACGATCCGCTGGAGCGCGAGCGGCTCACCGTCGCAGGTCAGTCATGCGCTGATCGTCACGTTGGTGCGCATGGGATTGACGCACGATCTCTACAACCTTTCGGACAAGAAGCCGCCGGAGTTTCTCGAAGGCGGCGTCGATGACAATCTGAAGATCGATCACCTGCAGTGGGACGCGAAGGAGAAGAAGATCGCGTACCACCTCAACGTGCAGAAGCAGGACGTCGGCGAAGGCGAGCTGTGGCTCGGCCGGCATGATTTTCCGGTCCGCCGCAAATTGACGGTGCACTTCCCGAACGGCGATATGAAGGTCGACGAGCAGTACGAATGGCGTTGATCGACATCTCGCCGGCGATCGACGCGCTGATCGGCGTCTGGCCCGGCGACACGCCATACGTGCAACGCTTCAATCTCGAGATGAAGGACGGCGCGAACATCACGCTGTCGGAGATCAACACGACGGTGCATGTCGGCGCGCACACGGACGCCCCGAGTCACTACACCACCGCCGGCGACGACATCTCCGCCCGCCGCCTCGACTTCTACCTCGGACTCTGCAATGTCCTGCATGTCAGCATCGAGCGCGGCAAACGGATCATGCCCGCCGACCTCGCAGGCAAACGGATCTCCGCACAGCGCGTGCTGCTGCGCACGAATACCTTCCCCGATCACCGCAACTGGAACACCGATTTCGCCAGCCTCTCACCCGAGCTCGTCGACTTCCTGCACGCTCGGAACGTGATCACGATCGGCATCGACACGCCGTCCGTCGATCCGTTCGAATCGAAAGCACTCGAAGCCCACCAGGCCTTCGCGCGCAATGACATGGCGATCATCGAAGGCGTGGTCCTGAATGAGGTGGAGGAGGGCGAGTACGAACTCATCGCCCTGCCGCTGCGGCTCATCGGCGCGGACGCGAGTCCTGTTCGGGCAGTGCTGCGGACGTTGTGACAGGGGACGACCGGGGGGCCTCCGGCGGGCGGGCACGGCCCGCTGCGTTTGTTGGCCTAGCCAGTCTGCACGCCTCTCGCGCTGAACGTGTTTTGCGCGAA
>DATEZA010000092.1:0-5565 GCA_035255945.1 Thermoanaerobaculia bacterium | reverse complement strand
CGCATGAGGAGCAGCGCTTCGTTGTTCCACTGATAGTTGAGGATGTAGATGCGCGGATCGACCGGCTTGTACACGCCCGGCTGTTCGAGATTGCTGCGGATCTCGTAATGCAGATGCGAGTTCGTGCTCCAACCCGTCGATCCGACGGTCGCGATCAGATCGCCCTGTCTGATGTTCTGGCCCGCGTGCACTTTCACGGTGTCGCAATGGCCGTAGATCGTGATGAAGCGATCGGAGTGGTTGACGACGACGACGTTGCCGAAGCGCCACCACGCCACGCTCTGCGACAGCGGATAACGTCCGGCGAAGCTGACCACGCCGTCGGCGGTCGCGGTAATCGGCGTGCCGGTCGGCGCGGAGAGATCGAGTCCCTTGTGGAAGTCGCTCGAGCGCGTGAACGGCGAGATGCGCATGCCGAACGGCGACGTGAGCACGAATTGATCGGACGGCAACGGCAGCACCGAGGGCGTGTGCCGCACCATCTCCGTGTTCGCTGCTTCGTACTGCGCGAGCAGGTCGAGCTGCAGTTCGAGCCGCTTCATCGCCGCACGCAGCGACGCCTCCCGGCGATGCGCATCCTCGAGCTGATCCTCGGCGCCGCCGCGCGAATGCAGCGGCAGCGAGAAACCGCCCTGTCCGAGGGAGCGATCGAGTCCGTAGACGGTGATCAGCTTCTCGACGCGGATGCGATGCTCTTCGAGCGACTTCTCGAGAGAGGTCATCTGCGCGACGTTTTCACGCAGGCGCTCGCGCTGAACGTCGCGCTGCTGGCGTACGAAAAATGCGAAGTTGTCTTTGTAAACGCGGCGGATGACGGTCGGTGCCGCGGCCATCGATCCGATGACGATGGCGAGGAGAAACGTCGAAGCGATGATCCCGAGAAGTACGCGCCGCCGGTCGAAGAAGAGGTAGCGGACACGGCGACGTATGTCGCTTGGATGGATCTGGATCTCGATCATGACAAGATCCCGCTCGGACTGCGCGGAACGATCAATATAGCACAGGAGTCAGTGCAGCTCAGATGGTCGACTCGGGCCGTGGCTCGGGCCGCATGAAGCGCTTGATCACACTCGGCAGCAAGGTCAGCACGATCAGCAGTCCTGCCACGATGAAGAGCCGCTTCACCGCATCGCCCTGCGTCATCGTGCCGTTGAAGAGCTGGTCGGCGGAGTACGCGAAGATCATGTGAGCGGGCAGAGTGCCGAGCAGCGTGCCGAAAAAATAGTCACTGAACTTCACGCCTGCGACGCCGGCGCCGTAGTTCCACACCGCGAACGGCGGTCCCGGAATCAGGCGGACGATGAGCATCGTCTTGAATCCCGCGGACGAGACCTGACGCTCGACCATGCGGCCCGCGCTGCCGAATTTCTGCAGCAGTCCTTCACCGAGAAAGCGTCCGACGAAGTACGAGATCGTGGCGCCGAGCATGCCGCCGGCCATCGCGTACAGGCCGCCGAGCTTCCAGCCGTAAACGACGCCCGACGCGATGATGAAGAGGCTCGCGGGCACGGCGAAGATGCAACCGATCGCGTAGCCGAGGATGATCACCAGCGGTCCGTACCAGAGGCCGCGCATGAGCGAGACGCCTTCGCCGATGTGCTCCCGAGTCATGTACTGGCGCGCCGGCGTGAAGTAGAGCGCCACCACCACCGCGGCGATGAAGAGCACGATCGCCGCTTTCAGAGCATTCCGTCCGTTGAGGGTCATCGTCTGATTCGCACGTCCACGACCGAGTTTGGCTCGATATCGTAAGCCAGGCCCATCGTCCGCGCGACGATGTCGAACGCTTTCGTACACGGAATGTCACGAAGAATGAAGGTGCCTTTGCCGCCGACCTCCTTGTCGATCAGGAGGTTCTTGATGCCGCACTGTTCCTTCATCGATTTGAGAATGTCCCGGATCTCTTCGTCCTTCACATCGAGATTGACGAGCGGCTCTTTGTCCTGATCCTCGGCAGCGTGCGCGGTCAGCGGCACGAGCGCGAGAAGACCGGCGAGCAGGACGGCTTTCATGGTGGTCGGAAACATGGGCTCGTGCGGTGGACTTCCCTCAGCCGCGGCTGCTTCGCGCGGTGCCGGTGACGCGCATGTCGGTAGTGAGCGACTCGTTTTCGCCGGGCGGACGGAATGTGCCGACCAGATGCATGCTCCTCGTGCCGGTCCAGTCGAGCGGATCGGTCAGCGAGACGCGCAGGCGCATCGTGCCATCGAGCGGAGCGGGTGAAACCAGCTCCATCGTTCCGAATGACGTCAGCTTCATCGCGAATTTGAAGTCGATGATCGCATAGCCGTTCTCGATGGAAGTCAGCTTCCCGCTCGCAGTCACCGGGCCGTTGATCGTGCCGAGCGGGACGAAACAGTCGCGCGCCTGATCCGCGGCGATCGTCCATGTGGCGCCGTTCGCGAGCGCAGACGGCGGCACACAGTAGTTGTTGGCCTCAGCATGCAGCGCACTGCGCTCGAGCTGCTGCACGTTCTGCCGCGCGTCTTCGGTGATCGGCGCACCGTCAGATGCCATCACGCCGACGTTCTCGCCGCGCACCATGAACGTGACGGTCTGACCCTGCAACGGCGAGAAGAATCGTTTGCCGTCGGTCGTGTGCTCCGCCTTCGTCCAGGTGCGGCGAAACGTTGCGTTTGTGCCGGCGCGCCGCACCGTGGTGCTCGTCCACTCCTCGAGATCGTCATCGCTTCGCGTCGACGTCTTCATCACGTTGCCAGCGAGGGCGCGCACCGTCAGCGACTGCTGCACGTGCGATTCTTCGGTCGCCTTGACGCGCTGGCCGGCATCCGCATTCATCGCCACGCGGATCGTGTGCGTGCCCGATTGCGCGAGCATCAGAAAAGCAACGGCGAGCAACGCCAGTCTGCGCATCACTGGCCCGCGCTCTCCACGATCATGGCGATCCCCTGCCCTCCGCCGATGCACGCGGTGGCCAGTCCGTAGCGCTTGTTGCGCCGGCGCAGCTCGTAAAGAAGCGTCAGCAGGAGACGCGTGCCGGATGCGGCAAGCGGATGTCCGAGAGCGATCGCGCCGCCATTGACGTTGAGCTTGCTCATGTCGATGCCTAGCTCTTTCACGACGGCGAGCGTCTGCGCGGCGAAGGCTTCGTTGAGCTCGATCAGATCGATATCGTCGAGTTTCAGTCCGGCTTTGTCGAGCGCCGCTTTCGTCGAGGGAACGGGACCGATGCCCATGATGTCGGGATCGCATCCGCTGATGCCCCACGACACGATGCGGCCGAGTGGCTTCTTGCCGTGCTTCTCCGCGTTGTCCGCCGAGGTGACGACGAGCATCGCTGCGCCGTCGACGATGCCGCTCGCATTGCCGGCGGTGACGAAGCCGTCCTTCGCAAATGCGGGACGCAGTTTCGCCAGGCCTTCCATCGTCGTGTCCGGACGCGCGTGATCGTCGTCGGCGAACGTCTCGCCTTTGCGTCCGACCGCCACCGGCACCATCTCTTCGCGCAGCTTCGCTTTCGCTTCGTTCGCGCACTGCTGGCTGCGCAGCGCGAATTTGTCCTGCTCTTCGCGCGAGATGTCGTACTTGCGCGCGAGGTTCTCGGCCGTTTGGGCCATGTAGAGATTGCAGTAGGTGTCGAGCAGCGCGACCATTAGCGAGTCTTCGAGCGCGCCCTGTCCGAGCTTCAGCCCCTTGCGTGCGCCGCGCACGACGTGCGGTGCCTGCGACATGTTCTCCATGCCTCCGGCAAGAATGGTCGTCGCTTCATCGAGCATGATCTGCTCGGCGGCGTTGACCACCGACTGGATGCCGGAGCCGCAGAGGCGATTCACGGTCAACGCGGGAACGTTTTTCGGCACGCCCGCTTTGAGCCCGACATGGCGCGCGCCGTAGATCGCGTCGCCCGAGGTCTGCAATGCGTTGCCAACAATGACATGGTCCATCTCGTCGGGAGAGAAGCCGCTGCGCTCGAGCGCGGCCTTGGCGGCGATCACCGCGAGGTCGATCGCGCTGATGTCCGCGAATTGTCCGTTGTACTCCGCCATCGGCGTCCGGGCGCCGTCGACGATCACGATATCTTTCATGAAGTCTCCCGTCGTTTGCCGCCCTGCCGAGCGGCTTGAGATTGCAGCGCGAAGATACCAACGATCTCCGCGATTGTGATGACAACACTTCCTTCAATGCCGAAGGCGCCGCCGGTAATCCAACTCGGTCCGCGGCCGAGGGTGGTCGTCAGCAGTGTCGAGTGCGAAACGAAGCCGCTCACCGGATAGCCGAGGATCGGACCGGAGAGCAGGTTCCAGGTGAGATGAATGCCGATCGGGAACCAGAGGCGCTCGTAGCGCTCGTACGCAAGCGCGAGGAGGATGCCGGCGAGTGCGATGTTGGCGATCGCAACGATGGTGATCGCGTGATTGCGAAGATGCAGCATCGCGAACAGGAGCGAGCTGAACGCGAATCCGGCGATGCGATTCCACGCGCGGAGCTTCTGGAACAGATAGCCGCGGAACGCGAGCTCTTCGTGGAACGCCGCGGGGAGGAAAACGGTCGCGAGCTCGAGCCACGGGAGGCCGTCGTTGCGGGTGTGCCGCACGTGGGCGACGAGCATCAGGACGAGATCGCACGAGCCGATGAGGAGAATCGCGAACGCGACGCCGAGGGGAAACTCGCGAAGCGGGTTGACGAAGAAGCCGATCCGCCAGCCGGGATCGAGGATGCGGATGCAGACCAGGGTGGCGAAGGTGACGGAGAGAAGCGCGGCCCACTGCATCGGCAGGACGCGGCCGGCGACGACGAACATCGCGATCCAGGCTGCGATGAAGAGGAAAAAAGAAGCGGCGGCCGAAGCCGCCGCGTCTCGAGTACCGTTGAGGTTGATGGTTACTGCCCCGGCTCCTCGACGATGATGCCGATGTTCTTCGCGCCGTTGACGCGGGCCGTGTCGAGGAACTTCATCGTGGTGTCGTAATCGACATCGCGCGAGCCGGCGAAGAAGATCATCTTCGACGTGTTGCCGTGGAGCAGATCATGGATACGCTGCGGGAACTGCTCCGGCGAAACGTCGTCCTTGTTGATGAGGATCCGGTTGTCCGGCAGCAGACGAAGAATGATCTGGTCGTTGACCGCGGATGGAGGGAGACCCGCGGGCGCCTTGGGCGGCACCTTGACCAGATAACCCATCTGCACGACCGGCGTGATGACCATGAAGATGATCAGCAGCACGAGCACGACGTCGACCAGAGGCGTGACGTTGATATCGGACCTGAGTGAACCGCCGCCACCTACTTGCATTTACGATCCTTGATTGGGTGATCTCTTCGGTTGAGCGATGAGACCGACATTGTTGAAGCCGACCTCGCGGCAGGCCTTCAGGACGTCGAGCACCGCGCCGTATTTCACCAGCTTGTCGCCTTTGACGGCGACTTCACGGTCGGGCGTTTTCTGATGAATCTGTTCGAGCTCCGACTGCACCTGTTCCTTCCGCACGACCGTCGATCCGAGATAGACCGAGCCATCGGACTTGACGGAGATCTGCAGCTGCTTGTCGGTGTCCGGAGTCTTTTCCGGGTCTTCCGTCACCGGAAGATTGACCGGCACGCCTTT
>DATEZA010000091.1:0-12063 GCA_035255945.1 Thermoanaerobaculia bacterium | reverse complement strand
AAAGGGTGCAAACGCCATTCTCAATTCTATGTTCTGACTCTGCGTTCTGCGTTCAAACCTCCGGGGGATTGAACGCAGAACGCAGAACGCAGAATAAGAAGTGAGAAACGGTGGCTGGGAGGTGGGTTGGTGCGAAAGGGGGGACTCGAACCCCCCACGGCTGTTAACCACTGGCTCCTGAAACCAGCGCGTCTACCATCAGGATGAGAAGCGGCGCGAAGTACTTCATCAGGCTGGTAAAGGGTGCAAACGCCATTCTCAATTCTATGTTCTGACTCTGCGTTCTGCGTTCAAACCTCCGGGGGATTGAACGCAGAACGCAGAACGCAGAATAAGAAGTGAGAAACGGTGGGGGGAAGGTGGGTTGGTGCGAAAGGGGGGACTCGAACCCCCACGGCTGTTAACCACTGGCTCCTGAAACCAGCGCGTCTACCAGTTCCGCCACTTTCGCACTCGGGGGAAAACGTTGAGGGATGGCGATTCTAAAGACAACGCGTGGAATGTCAATCGCACTAGTTGATATTCCAAGGATGAATGCTTCCAGCGTCTCCCCAAAGCGACTATTCTGAGCCGGCGATCGTGCTCGAATCCGTACCTGCCCCGCGTCCTCATTATTCGAACGAGATCTGGAACCTTCCGAACGCGCTGACGCTGTTCCGCATCTTCCTCGTTCCTTTTCTCGTCGTCGTGCTGCTGACGAAATTCGCCGGCCGCGAATACGCGGGTCTGGCGATCTTTCTCGTGGCCGCGGTCACCGACTTCTTCGACGGCTACGTCGCGCGCCGCTACAACAAGATGACGAAGCTCGGCGCGCTGCTCGACCCGATGGCGGACAAGCTCTTGATGTCGGCCGCGTTCATCTCGCTCGTCGAGCTGAACCTGGCGCGCGCGTGGATGATCGTGATCATCATCGGACGCGAGTTCGCCGTCGATTCGCTCCGCGCCATCGCCGCGCAGCAGGGTGTGACGATCGCTGCGTCGCCCCTCGGCAAGACGAAGACGGTCTCGCAGGTGATCGCGGTGTCGCTGCTGATCCTCAGCTACGAACTAGGCGAGTACAAATTCGTCGCGGAGCTCTCGCTCTGGGTGGTGATGCTCTTCGCGCTGGTGTCGGCGGTCGATTACTTCATCAAGTTTTCGCGCGCCGTGTTCTTCGGTCAGCCGAGCAATAACTTGTAGACGTCGTTCTTCCGCAGTCCGAATTTTTCCGCGACCGCTTTCACTGCATCGTTGCGACGCATCCCGCTGTCGCGCAGCCGCTCGAACTCCGCAACAATTTCTTCGTGCGATGCCTCGCGCTCGCGCTTGATCGCGGCGCCGAAGACGAGCGTGATCTCGCCGTGGATGCGCTCGCGCTCGTTCAATGTTTTGAGCACCGACGAGATCGTTCCGCTGATGAACTCCTCGTGCAGCTTCGTCATCTCGCGGCCGACCGTGACCTCGACGTCGCCGAGGATCTCGAGCGCGTCGTCGAGTGACGCGATCACGCGCTCGGGCGATTCGTAGACGATCGTGGTATGCGCGAGCTCGGCGGCGCGCCGGTAGAAATCGCGGCGCCCTTCCTGGCGATGCGGAGGAAATCCGAGGAAGGTGAAGGGGAGTGGGGCGATGCCGCTGGCGACGAGGGCGAGGACGCCGGCGAAGGGTCCGGGGACCGGCTCGATGGTGAGTCCGCGCTCGCGTGCGATGCGCACGATGCGATAGCCGGGATCGGAGACGAGCGGCATGCCGGCATCGCTCACCATGGCGATCGTCTCGCCGCGCCCGATGCGCTCCGCGAACCCTGATGCCTTCTCGTCTTCGGTGTGCTCGTCGAAACGCTCGGCCGGGACGTCGATGCCGAAATGCGTGAGGAGCTTGCGCGTGTGGCGCGTGTCTTCGCAAAGGATGACATTTGCGGACTTGAGCGCATCGATCGCGCGCGGCGTCATGTCGGAGAGATTGCCGAGGGGTGTGCCGACGATGAGGAGTTTGCCGGTCATTCGCGCATCGTAGCGGAGTGCGGCAGCTTGCTGCCGCACTCCCGCAACTCGAACGAACGCGACAACAGGATCGCGGCGCTCGCTGCGACATTCAACGATTCGACGCGCCCGCTCGTGCGAATGGCGATCGACTGCGCGCGCTTTGCAATTTCGGATGACACGCCGCGACCTTCGCTGCCGAACACGAGAATCGCGTTGCGCGCAGGCGGATCGATCGGCGCGCCCGCGGTGTCGGTCACGAACAACGGCCACGGCAATTCGTCGATCGCAAGTTGCGCCACCGGCACGGTGAGAATCGCACCGGCCGAGGCGCGAATCGATTTCGGCGAATACGGATCGGCACAGCCGGGGAGAAGCGCGACGCCGCCAACATCGAACGCAGCCGCGAGCCGCACGATCGTCCCGACGTTGCCCGGGTCCTGCACACCATCGAGCGCGATGACGATCGTGTCCTCGCGCGCGAACAGATTTCCGGGCGCCGGCCGCTCGAACAATGCGAGCACGCCCTGCGGCGACTTCGTCTCCGCGAGCGCGTCGAAGAGCTCGTGAGAAATCTCGATGCCGCTGCGCAAAATGACGATCGGTTTCCATCCGCCGGCGATCGCATCGTCAACGAACTTTGAGCCCTCGATCACGATCTCATCGGCATGCTCGCGAATCGCTTCGCGTATGCGTTTGAACAACGGATTGTGGCGGCTGGTGAGCGTCTGCATCGATTAGACTCGGCTCCGGCGATGATACTGAAATTGATCAAAGCAACCGGCGCAGCCGCAGTGAATGCGTGGTCCGCGCTCTGGACGTTTCCGGCCATTCTCCTGTCCGCGTTCATCATCGCGTGGGGCGCCGAGGCCGCGCAGTTTCTGATCTCGCAGGGACTCGCGCTCGCGATTCTGGCGTGGCTGCAGACGCTTCCCGAATTCGCGGTCGAAGCGGTGATCGCATGGCAGGCGGGCAAGGACCCGACCAAGACGCATCTCGCCATCGCGAACTTCACCGGCAGTCTCCGCCTGCTCGTCGGACTCGGATGGCCGATGATCTATTTCGTCGCCGCGGCGTTCGGATGGAAGCGCAATGACCGGCAGTTCGTGCGCATCCATCTGCACGAGGAGCACGCGGTCGAAGTGTGGGCGCTCCTGCTGCCGATCGCATACTTTGCGTTCATCTGGTGGAAGGGGACGCTGACGATCTGGGATGCGATCCCGCTCTCCATCTTCTACTTCGCGTATCTCTGGCTGCTCTGGAAAATCCCACCGGTCGCCGAAAACGACGAGACGCTCGAAGACCTCGGCTACGTCCCGCGCAAAGTGCTCCAACTGCAGGGACGCAATCGCGGGATCGCGATCACCGTGCTGTTCCTCATCGGCGGCTTGCTGCTCTATTTCTCCGCGCATCCATTTCTGAACTCGATGCTGGCGATCGCGACGTCGCTCGGCGTCTCGACGTTCGTCTTCGTGCAATGGGTCGCGCCGTTCCTCTCCGAGTTCCCCGAAAAACTGAGCGCGTTCTACTGGGCGCGCAAAGTGAGCTCGGCGAACGTCGCCTTGATGAACATGGTGTCGTCGAACATCAATCAATGGAGCATTCTCTCGGCGATGATCCCGGTGCTGTTCGTGATCAGCGCGGGCCACGTGCAGCCGCTGGTGTTTGATCAGTTTCAGCGGCACGAGATTCTGCTCACCATCCTGCAGAGCTTTCTCGGCTTTCTCCTGCTCCTGAACATGGAGCTGAGATTCCACGAGGCGCTGGTCCTTTTCGTCTTCTGGTTGATTCAATTCGTGATGCCCGACTGGCGCGAAGCGATGATCTGGGTCTACCTCGGATGGTGCGTGATCGAGATCGTGCGGATGATCGTGATGCGGGAGAAGCCGGCGGCCTGGACGGCATTACGGAACGTGCTCGCGCAGCGCTTTGCGTGATGGTACAGTCCCGTCATCCCGAGCGTAGTCGAGGGACCTGGGGGCACGGGCATCGTGCCGCCCGCCCCCCAGGTCCCTCGACTACGCTCGGGATGACGAAAAGATGACCACCACGCCGCTCGCCCGTTCCATCCGCCTCACGCGCCGCGTCACCGACATCCAGGTGTCGGGCACGCTCGCGGTGCTGAACAAGACGAGCGAGCTGATCGCGCAGGGACACGACATCGTCGACTTCGGTCCGGGCGAGCCCGACTTTCCGACGCCGCACTCGGTATCCGAGGCGGGGAAGGCGGCGATCGATCGGGGCTTTACGAAGTACACGAACGCGCTCGGGATCAAGTCGCTGCGCGATGCGATCGCGAATCGCTACAACCGGCGTTACGGAACGTCGATCCGCCCCGAAAACGTGATCGCCGGCAACGGCGGCAAGCAGGAGCTCTTCAACGTCGCGCTGTCACTGGTCGAAGAAGGGGACGAGATCATCATCCCGCGTCCGTACTGGGTCAGCTTCCCCGACCAGGTGCAGTTCGCCGGCGGCAAGCCGGTGTTCGCGGAGACCGACGCGGCGAATCGTTTTCGTCCGACCCTCGCATCGATCGAAGCGGTTGCGAGCGAGCGCTCGCGCGGCGTGATCATCAACTCGCCGTGCAATCCGACCGGCGCGGTGATCGAAGAATCGGAGCTGAAGAAGATCGTCGAATGGTGCGCATCGCGCGGACTCTTTCTCGTCTTCGATGAGACGTACGAGTTCTTCGTCTACGGCGGCGTGAAGCACGCGTCGGCGATCCGCTGGTTCGACGAGTATCCGGAGACCGTGATCGTCGTGAACTCGCTGTCGAAGACATTCGCAATGACCGGCTGGCGCCTCGGTTACGCGGTCGCGCATCCCGATGTCATCGATGCGGCGGGAAAGATCCAGAGTCATTCGACGTCGAACCCGAGCACGATCGCGCAGGCCGCGGCGATCGAAGCGCTGAACGGCCCGGACGATGAAGTGCGCCGCATGTACGACGCGTACGTCGAGCGCCGCGCGTATCTCGTGCCGGCGCTGAACGAGGTCGACGGCTTCTGCTGCGCCGATCCGGATGGCGCGTTCTACGTCTTTCCGGACGTCCGCCGCTTTTTCGGACGGGGAGGCGTGCACGATTCGATCTCGTTCGCCACGTTCCTGCTCGAAGAAGCACGGGTTGCGGTCGTGCCCGGTCAGGCGTTCGGCGCCGACGGCTTCATCCGCATCAGCTACGCCACGTCGATGGAGCGCATCAAAGAAGGTTTGGCGCGGATGAGCCGGGCTGTCGCAAGACTTCGAAATTCTTAGTTCTCACCTCCCGTTTTCCCCATCACTTTCTATACCGGCATTTCTAAGGAGAATTTGTGAAAAAGACGAGCATCACATTCATGGCTCTTGCTCTGTCCGCTGTAGTCGGACTGGCGCAGGACAAGCCGGCGGCCGCGCCGGCGGCACCGGCCGGCGATGATCCGGTGATCATCACCGCGGAAGGTGTGCAGGTGCACAAATCGGAATTCGAAAGCGCGCTCAAGTCGCTTCCGGCCGAGTATCAGCAGTTCGCGATGGGTCCGGGCAAGCGTCAGTTCGCCGATGACTACATCCGCATGAAGCTTCTCGCGCAGGAAGGGACGAAGGCCGGCCTGGACAAGGATCCGGACGTCATCTCCCAACTCGCGCTCCTCAAAGAGAACCTCATCGCGCAGGCCGAACTGAAGAAGATGGACGCCGCGCTGAAGGTCAGCGACGCCGATCTTCAGAAGTACTACGACGCGCACAAGAACGAGTACGAGCAGGTGAAGGCGCGCCACATCCTCATCGCGTTCAAGGGCAGCCCCGCCGCGCAGACCGGCAAGAAGGAGCTGACCGAAGCGGAAGCGAAGGCGAAAGCGGAAGACATCCACAAGCAGATCGAAGGCGGCGCGGATTTCGCGGCACTGGCGAAGAAGGAATCGGATGACACCGGCTCCGGCGCGCAGGGCGGCGACCTCGGCGCATTCTCGAAGGGACAGATGGTTCCGGAGTTCGAGAAGGCCGCGTTCGAGGCGAAGCCGGGCACGCTCACGCCGGTCGTTCGCACGCAGTACGGCTATCACGTGATCCAGGTGCAGGAGCACGCATTCACGCCGTTCGAGCAGGTGAAGGCCTCGCTCGAGAAGACGCAGAAAGACGCGAAGATGCGCGCGGCGCTCGACGACCTGAAGTCGAAGGCCGTGTACAGCGACGCGTACTTCCCGAAGGCGGCTCCGCCGGCTCCGATGCCGGAGGCGGTGATCAACTCGACTCCGAAGGCTGACGCAGCGGCGACTGCTCCGGCGACGACCGAACCGGCCAAACCGGCGGCGAAGAAGAAGCCGTAATCACTCATCGATCGAACACTTGATGGCGAGCGCAACCGCGCTCGCCATTTTTGTTTTCGTCGTGTATCTTCCGGGCCATGGACATTCCGTCGAAGGTCTCGATCTTCAATCGCACACTCGAGATCAAAGGGAAGCCCGGGACGCTGGTGGCGATCAATACCGACGGTTACTTCGAGATCGTCCTCGAGGTGCAGACGCGGAATCACACGGTGCTGTTTCCGATCGCCGAAACGGTCCTGATCTTCAACGAGGCGCTGCCCGCGATCTCAGCGGAGTTCGAGGTCGAGCGCTGACGCGCGCCGCTTCACGAATCGCTTCAGAAACCAGCCCGCAATCGCACCGAATGGCGACTCGAACTCGAGTGTGTCGCGCATGAGCGTGCCGCCGTCGACCTCCTCGAATTCATGCACGTGCCGCAGCGTCCGGAACATGCGATGCGTCGCTTCATCGACGTAGCGCACCGGCCGCTGCATCTCGATCACGCGCACCGTAAATGTGGTGCGGAGGCCGAGAACGCGGCCGTCGTGAATGCGATCGAGATCCTTCGTGCGTGCATCAAACACGCGCTCGCGCGGCGCGCGAATCAGAGTCTCGACGACGATCGTGCGGCGCATGTGGTCATCCCGAGCGTAGTCGAGGGACCCGGGTGTGTGGAAGGCGAGCGATACGTGCCACCGCCCACGCAGGTCCCTCGACTACGCTCGGGATGACTGATTACGCCTCGTGCCGCTTCCCGAACAGGAACGCGACTCCGATGCCGAGGAAGTAGACCCGGGTGTGTGGAAGGCGAGCGATGCGTGCCACCGCCCACGCAGGTCCCTCGACTACGCTCGGGATGACTACTGATTACGCCTCGTGCCGCTTCCCGAACAGGAACGCGACTCCGATGCCGAGGAAGTAGAGCGCACCGGCCGCTGCATCTCGATCACGCGCACGTTGAACGTCGTGCGGATGCCGAACACCCGTCCTTCGTGACGCGTCGAATCAGAGTCTCGACGACGATCGTGCGGCGCATGTAGTCATCCCGAGCGTAGTCGAGGGACCCGGGTGTGTGGTGGCACGCATCGCTCGCCCCTTCCACACACTGATTACGCCTCGTGCCGCTTCCCGAACAGGAACGCGACTCCGATGCCGAGGAAGTAGAGCGCGATCATCGGAAGCGCGAGCGCGCTCTGCGTCACCATGTCGGGCGTCGGCGTCACGATCGCGGCGATGATGAACGACCCCACGATCGCGTACTTCGACTTCTGCAGCAGGAACGCCGGCGTGACGATGCCGAGCCGGGCGAGGAAGAAGATCAGGATCGGCGTCTCGAACACCAGTCCCGCCGCGAGGATGATCGTGTTCGCGAACGAGAAGTACTCCTCGATCGTCACCACCTGCTTGAAGTGCTTGCCGGTCTCCATGAAAAAGCTGCATGTCGCAGGCAGGATGAAGCGATAGCCGAAGTAGCCGCCGGCGACGAAGAAGAGCGTGGCAAAGATGATGAACGGTGCCGCGTAACGGCGCTCGCGCTTGTACAGGCCTGGCGAGATGAACTGCCAGACCTGCAGCAGGATGAAGGGCGAGACGAGGAAGATTCCGGCGAAGAACGCCACCTTCATGTAGAGGAAGAACGGCGCGGTGAGATGCGTGAACGCGAGCTTGTTGTCGTTCGCAGGCAGGAAGCGCGTCAGCGGCGCCTGCAGCCATTCGTAGATCGCTTCCGCTTTCCACCAGCAGGCGAGGAAGCCGACGAAGATCGCCATGATCGAGTAGAGCAGGCGCTTGCGCAGCTCCTCGAGATGCTCGAGGAACGACATCTTCTGCAGTTCGCGCTCGGGATCGTTCGACTCGGAAGTGGGATCGATGTCGGCGGGGGTGGCGGTCATCGGTTATCCGGCCGCCGGCTGCGTGGTGGTGGGCTCTGCGGCAGGCGTCTCGCTCGTCACGGCGACCGGCGTCGCCTCGACCGTGACGGTCTGCGCGGCTGGCTCACTCCTTGCCACGTTGTCGAACGGCGTGAACTTCGGAAGCGTGGTCAGTTCCTTGAGCTCATCGGCGCGGACCTCGCGCTCGATCGTGTTTTTCAGCTCATCGGAGGCCTTCTTGAACTCGCCCATCGCTTTGCCGATCATGCGTCCGATTTCGGGAAGACGCTTGGGTCCGAACACGATCAGGGCAACGATGAAAATCAGAATCAGCTCAGGAAATCCGAGGGGACCCATAGATGGTGAGGCCTTTCTCCGTAACTTGTGGGTGAACATCCGCGGGCATGCGAATAGTCCCCCCTATAATTGAGGTTGTCCCCTGAGAAATCACGACAAATCAAAGCCATGACAAAGCTGAACAGCAAAGAGAAATGGACCTTTTCACTGACGTTGCTCGTGGCGATCGTCGGTGCAACGCTCGTCGGTGGATTGTACGGCAATCGGCTCTTCGGATCGCCGATGCAAAGCGATCTGCAGAAGCGTCTGCACGAGTACACCGATCTGCTCACCGCGGTGACGGCGAACTCGGCCGAGGACATCGGCTCCGACAAGTTCGTCTACTCCTCGATCGACGGCATGCTGCGGACACTCGATCCGCACACATCGTTCCTCGAGCCGAAGGAGTACGCCGACATGCAGGATCGCCAGAAGGGCTCGTTCTACGGCCTCGGCATCCTGGTGACGAAGCGCAACGATCAGGTCACCGTCATCACGCCGCTCGAAGGCACACCCGCCGCGCGCCTCGGCATTCGCGCCGGTGACGTCATCTCCGAAGTCGAAGGCGTCTCCACCGACGACCTTCCGCTCGATGACGTCGTCAAGCGCCTCAAGGGACCGAAGGACACCACGGTCCACATCAAGATCATGCGCGTCGGAATCAAAGAGCCGATCCCGCTGACCATCGTCCGTGCCGCCATTCCGACGAACTCCATCTCCAACACGCTGATGATCGCTCCCGGTGTCGGCTACATCCGCATCAAGGACTTCACCGCGACCACCGTGCGCGAGCTCGATGAAGCGGTGGACAAGCTGAAGGGCGAGGGGATGCAGAAGCTCGTCCTCGACCTTCGCCAGAATCCGGGCGGTCTGCTCGACGCGGCGGTCGGCGTCGCCGATCACTTCCTCGACAAGGGCCAGATGATCGTCTACACGAAGGGCCGCACGCCCGACTCCGCGCAGGACTACACCGCGCCGGGCAAGCACGATCATCTCGACGTGCCGCTCGTGCTGCTCGTGAATCGCGGCAGCGCGTCGGCGTCCGAGATCGTCGCCGGTACGATTCAGGATCACGACCGCGGCCTGGTCGTCGGCGAGACGAGCTGGGGCAAGGGACTCGTGCAGAGCGTCTACACGCTGCAGTACGGCGCGGGACTCGCGCTGACGACGTCGAAGTACTACACGCCGTCGGGCCGCAACATCCAGCGCGACTACAGCTCGTTCTACGACTATTACGTCGCCGATGAAAGCGACGGCGATCAGACGGAGACGCCGCTCAAGGATCGCAAGCAGTACAAGACCGACACCGGCCGCGTCGTGTACGGCGGCGGCGGCATTACTCCTGACGTCTTCGTCAAGCCGCCCACGCTTACGCGCGCGACGCAGCTGCTCGAAGTGCGCAGCGCGTTGTTCAACTACGGCGTCGAATACGCGGCGAAGCATCCCGACGTGACGACGAATCTGACGATCACGCCGATGCTGATGGACGACTTCGTGCACTACGCCGCATCGAAGGACGTGGCGACGACGGACGACATCTACGCAGCATTGAAGAAGCCGGACGATCGCAGGTACATCGAGCGGGCACTGAAGGCGGAGATCATTGCGGCGAAGTTCGGTTATGACGCGTCGTATCCGTTCCGTCTGCAGGGCGACACGCAGGTGGAGAAAGCGCTCGAGCTCTTCCCCGAAGCGCAGAAGCTCGCATCAGTAGCGGCCGACCTGCGCTCGAAAACGCCGGCCGGTGCGGACAACAACGCGGGAACGCGTGCTGCGGTCAATGTTCCTCACGGCAACTGACTCCAATCACCTCGCACAATGAACGGGCGGCGCGTATTGCGCCGCTCTTTTTTTGCTGCTAAGGTGACGCCGCTTTCGACCTGGAGAGTGTTCACTGATGCCGGAGCTGGGAAAAAAATATAACTGCTACAGTTGCCACACGAAGTTCTACGACCTCGGAAAACCGGCGCCGATCTGCCCCAAGTGCGGCGCGGATCAGCGCGAGTCCGAGGACACGCCGGTCATCACGTCGCATCGCGGACGTCGCGTGATCGAGGAAGTGCCGGAAGAGCCGGAGTTCCCCGATGCGGAGGCGCCGGCTGCGAGCGGCGAGGATGAAGACGAGGAAATCGTCGCCGACGACCGCGAAGAAGAAGCGGAAGAAGACGAGGACGAAGAAGAGTACTGAGGTTCTCTAGCGTGCGGGAGGTTCCATGAGCCGTGGCCTGCTCGGTTGTGTGGTCGTTGCTGCGATCGTCATCTTTCTCGCCGTCGTCGTCGGCGTCTGGTTCGTCGGAGTGCGCAATCACATCGTCGAGCTCGACCAGGCCGTCGACGCACAGTGGGCGCAGGTTCAGAACGACTACCAGCGCCGCTTCGATCTGATCCCCAATCTCGTACAGACCGTGCAGGGCGCGGCGAACTTCGAGAAGTCGACGCTCGTCGAGGTCACCGAAGCACGCGCGCGCGTCGGACAGGTCACCACAGGCAGCACACCCGGCGGCGCTGCAAACATCCCGAACGATCCGCAGGCCATGCAGCAATTCGAGCAGGCGCAGGCGGGGCTCTCCGGCGCATTGTCGCGATTGCTCGTCGTCGTCGAGCGCTATCCCGAGCTCAAGTCGAACGAGAACTTTCTTCAGCTGCAGGGGCAACTCGAAGGAACGGAGAATCGCATCGCGGTCGAGCGCAAGCGGTACAACGAGAAGGCGCAGGACTACAACACGTACATCCTCAAGTTCCCCGCGAGCATCGTCGCCGGCAGCCGCTTCCCGAAGAAGGCGTACTTCCAGGGAACCGCGGGAAGCAGCGAACCGCCGAAGGTCCAGTTCGACTTCGGAAAGAAGTAAGCCGTGCGCGCGCTCCGCGTCGGCCTGCTCGTCTGCGCGATCGCCGCGCGCGCGTTCGCGCTCGACGTCCCTCCGCAACCGGCGCAGTGGTTCACCGATGCCGCGCATGTCGTCGACAGCAGCAACGTGGATGCGCTCAACGCGAAGCTGAAGGCGATCGAGCAGCAGTCCGGAGCCCGCTTCATCGTTTACGTCTTTCCCACGCTCGGCGATGAAGCGATGGAGGACTACACGATCCGCTGCGCCGAGCAGTGGAAAGTGTGGCGCTCGCGCCGCGATGACAAAGGCCTGATCCTCGCGGTCTTCGTGCAGGAGCACAAGATCCGAATCGAGGTCTCGTATCCGCTCGAGCCGGAGATCACCGACGCGTTTTCATCGGACATCATCCGCAACACCATCGCTCCGCGCTTCAGGCAGAACGACTATGCGGGTGGATTGAACGCTGCAGTCGATCGCATCGGCGAAAAGCTCGGCGTGCACGTCGCCTCGACTCCGGTTCCGCGATCGACGCAACCGTATCGCGAGCCCGCGCCCGAATCGGGCAACTTCGACGTCGGCTGGCTGATCGCGCTCGCCTTCATCTTTTTCTTTTTCATCCTTCCGCTGCTCGCGCGACGCCGCAGCAGCGGATGCGGCGGCGGCGGCTGCTTCTGGCCGATGTTCTTCCTCGGCGGAGGAGGAGGCTGGGGCGGCGGTAGCGGCATCACGTTCGGTGGTGGCGGCGGCAGTGGCGGTGGATTCAGCGGCGGCGGATTCGGTGGGG
>DATEZA010000090.1:0-3957 GCA_035255945.1 Thermoanaerobaculia bacterium | reverse complement strand
CCGTTCTATCCCGATGAGCTGAAGAACTCGAAGAGCCAGGTCGCATCCATCGGCGCGGAGCGCGAAGTGATCAAGGGCCTGTTCATCGGCAGCGACTTCGTGCATCAGCGCTGGACCGATCTCGTTCGCAGCGTCGATCTCAACGCACCCGCTCCGTTCGACCGCACCGCGCCGGGCCAGACGCAGACGGTCGCCAAAGCGAATGGAACGCGTCCGATCTTCCCGATCAACGGCGGCGTGCGCCAGGTCAACGTGCTGATGAACCTCGGCGAAGCGGACTACAACGGACTGCAGACGCAGATCACCTGGCGCGGCAACTCGAAGCTCTACGCGAATCTGAGCTACACGCTTTCGAAGGCGACGAATACGTTCGAGCCGGACGGCAACGGCGTCGGCGCGAATCAGGCGATCAGCTCCCGCCTCGGCGAAGAAGAGCGTGGGCCGAGCATCCTCGATCAGCGCCATCGCGCGGTGCTCTTGCTGACGTACGCGCTGCCGTTCAATCTCACCGTCGGCACGCTGACGCAGTTCGCATCCGCGCGACCGTTCAACGCGACGACCGGCGTCGACAACAACGGCGACGGCGCGAACAACGATCGTCCGGTGATCGACGGCAAGGTGATCGAGAAGTCTGCCTTCCGCGGGACCTCGACCGAGGACGTGAGCGCGTTCATCGAGCACCGCCTGCCGATCGCGGGACGCACCATCCTGCTCCGCGTCGAAGGCTTCAACCTCTTCAACCACGGCAACTATCTCGGACGTGCCCAGACGATTTACGGAGACACCGGCACGCCGCTCGCGACCTTCGGCCAGCTCGCGCCGGCCGGCACAGCGACGAATGCGATTCCCGCGTTCGCCAACATCGATCCGCCACGCATGTATCAAATCCAGGTGAGGTACATCTTCTAATGTTCGCGATTGCCCTGCTGCTCGCAGCCATCAGCATCAACTCCAACGGATTTCTCCCGATCGTCGGCGACTGGACGGTGTCGAAGGACATCGTCCAGGTCGACGGACGTCAATGGATCAAAGGCCAGCCCTCGGCCGGACTCGCCGCAAACGCGCGCAGGATCTACGGCGCGCATCACGAGGAGTTCATCGACAGCGTGAAGGCGTATGCGTACTACCCGTACGCCGTCGCGAAGGACGTCGACGACTTCCACGACGGCGAGATCTCGATGCGCTTCCGCCTGATCAGTGGCCAGCTCGATCAGTGCGCCGGCATCCTCTTCAACCTGAAGACGAACGGCGATTACCTCACCGTCCGCTTCAACGGCAAAGAGGACAACCTCGTGCTCTGGACGTTCAAGAACGGCAAGCGCAGCTTCGTCAAGCGCGCGCCCGAGCTCAATCACCTGCAGATGGGCGAATGGCATCGCATGAAGATCGTCGTCAGCGGCACGTCGCTGCATGCGTACCTCGACGACAACAAGGCCGTGCTCGAGTACACGCTGCCCGAGCCGGTGTCGGGAAAAGTGGGACTCTGGTCGAAGACCGACAGCGTCAGCCAGTACGCCGGCTACGCCGTAACCCCAGCAAAATGATCCGTCATCCCGAGCGTAGTCGAGGGACCTGGGGGCGCGGGGGGCGCGCCGGCCACCCACCCAGGTCCCTCGACTACGCTCGGGATGACGTCCGCATCGCAACCAAAATGAGCAGGGGCCACAACACGTAAAACAGAATCGTCGCGCCTTTGGGCTGCGCGGCGAGCGGGTAGCCGGTGTACGCCGACTCCGAACGCGGCGGCACCGGCAGTCCCGCAATTCCGTAAACCGTCTCCAGCACGATCTCCTCGGTTGTGGACTTGCTGACCGCCGTCTTCCCACCCATCCGGTACTCGATGTCTCCGTACTTCTCGAACAAACCGGACCGCCCCTCCAGCGGATAGTTCACGCGCACATCCATCGTCCGCCGCAACTTCACGAGCACGTTGCGCTCGAAGTCGCTCATGCGCGGATCCTCGGCGGAGAGCCAGACCGTGATCGTCAGCGGCTGTCGAATACTCGTCAACGCCCGCTCGTCCGCGAGTGCAAACGAATTCCGCCGATCCTCGGACAGATCTGCGCTGACATTCACCCGCGACGCGATCACGATTGCACTTGCCCCGATCAACACCGCAACGATCGCCGCGACGATCGATCCGAGATTGAGAAACCGCGCGGTGATGAACAGCGCGACGATCGTCACGATCAACAGGACCGCGACGACATCGAGTCGCAGCAGTCCGCGCTCGAACGTGCGCAGCGCGGCCGCCGGCGTGTACGACGCGAGCGCCTGCCAGATGCCGCCGCGTCCCGTCGCGATGAAGTCGAGCGCCCATGTCCCGATCGTGAACGCGAGCACGACCACCGCCGCATTCGCCGCCCCCGGCACGAGCGCCGCGGCGCACATCGAGATCGCGCAGGTGAACGCGAATCGCAGCGTGTAGCCGAGGAGGACGTTCGCCACTTCGGCGCCGGCGAGATGTCCGCCATACACGCGCCACATCAGCATCGCCATTGCGAACGCGATCAGCGACAGCAGCCACGCAACGACGAGCGACATCAGCTTCGACAGCACATGCGCCGCACGCGACACCGGCCATTGCAGGATCAGCTTCAGCGCGCCGCTCGTGCGCTCCGCGGAGATCATGCGGATCGCGACGAAGGGAAAGAGCAGCATCATCGCCAGCTCGTACGCACCAAGCGACGGGACCACGATGCCGTCGAGCGGCGAGAGACCTTGCGGCAGCGCGCCTTTGCTGACTTCGGCGTACGTGTCGACCGCCTGGATGAACGCCTGTCCGACGAGTGGTCCGACGGCGAGCATCGTCAGCCAGAACGCGCGCGAGGCGAAGAGCTCGCCGAGGTCTTTGCGCAGCAGAACTTTAAAGTGCAAGGAAGACCTCTTCGAGATCGCCGAGCTCCGCCGGCGTTCCGGTCGCAACGACTTTCCCGTTGTTCAGCAGCAGCAATCGATCGCAGATGCGCGCCGCATCCTGCAGCTGATGGATCGAGAGGACGAGCGTGCGTTTGACCTTGCGCAGCAGCTCCATCGTCGCGCGGACCTGCTTGAGATCGAGGCCGTCGAACGGCTCGTCGAGAAACACGACGTCGGCGGGCACGAGCAGCGCGAGCGCGATGTTCAGGCGCTTCGTCTCACCTTTCGACAACGATAAAACCCGCTGCCCCTTCGTCATCCCGAGCGTAGTCGAGGGACCCGGGCGGGAGGGCGGCGCGCCTCCCGCCCCCCCGACGTGGCCCCCATACATCGCCGCAAAAACATCCAGCGTCCACTGCACCGTTTGATCGGGCCACGGCTTCACGCCATCCGGCATGTAGAACAATCCTTCGCCGCGATCGATCGTCCCCGACGCAATCGATTGCAATCCCGCGATGCATTCGAACAGCGTCGTCTTGCCTGCGCCGTTCGGACCGATCACGCCCAGGATCTCGCCGCCGCGCACGTCAAAGCTCACGTCGTCGAGGATGCGGCGGCCGCCGCGGATCACGGTGAGATTGCGGATCGCGATCACTGCGACACGATCGACACGATCTTCCACGCGTCTGCTCTATGCACAAGCTCGAACGTCGCGTGACCGGTCGCGAACGGCTTCTCCTCATTCGACGCGTTGCGCGACTCGTTCTGCACGATCACCCGCGCCGTGTCGCCGTGCCGCTCGACCTTCATCGACGCCGGACGCTGAAACAGCGGATGCTCGTTCAGATACGGCTTGGTCTTCTCGACGTACTCGTCGGGCGTCAGCGTCCCGATGTGCGCGTTCGGCGCGAAGAGCTCCTTGAAGCGATCCCAGTCGCGGCGGCCGGCCGGACCGGAGATCACGTTGTACTCCGCGATCACCGTCGCGCGGATGTCGAGATCGGCGGGATCGGAAGCGGGCGCGGTCGCGCAAGCGGCGAGAAGGAGCAGGAACATCAATCGCATGGCGGGGAATGCTAGCGCAACCGCGCGCGCCGA
>DATEZA010000089.1:0-13132 GCA_035255945.1 Thermoanaerobaculia bacterium | reverse complement strand
CGATGGCGGTCAATCGCGCACTGCTCGACATGGCACTGCCGATCGCCCCCGACGCGGCGTATCAGGACTGGTGGCTCGTGCTCGTCGCGACCGCATTCGGCAAGCTCATCACTCTGTCCGACGCGACGATCCTCTACCGCCGGCACGAGCAGAGCATCACGCGAAATCCGTTCGCTTTCTCGCTCACCCGCGCCCTCGGCCGCGTGTCGCACGCACGCAAGCGGGTCGATTTCCTGATTCGCCAGGCGGGCAAACAGGCCGCCGCGTTCGCCGATCGATACGAGTCGCACCTCGATTCGAAGGATGTCGCGGCCTTGCGCGCACTCGCCGCGCTCGCCGGTATGAACGCGGCCGCACGGCGTGCAGCCGTCATCCGTCACGGGTTATGGTTCACCTGGTGGCTGAAGAACCTCGGCCTGCTGGCCTTCCTATGAAATCGCGCACGACGTTGCTGCTCGTGCTCGCGATCGTGGTGCTCGTGGCGCTGTCGGAGCACCTCGCGTTCAATCGCCTCTTCGTGTCGGACGAATTGCAGAACGTGTTCACGGCGCGCCTGCTCGCCACGCACGAGATCGGCAATTACATGGCCAGCGCGAACCTGCTAATCCTCGGTCCCATGACCTGGATCGCCGGCGCGTTCGAGCACTCCGCGCCGATGCTGCGCGCCGAGCGCTTCCTTTTTTTTCTACTGTTCTGGCTGAATCTGATTCTGATCGTCCGCTGTGCCGGGTTTCGTCTGCGCTCGAAATCGGGAGCATTGGCGCTGCTGCTCGTCGGAACGCTCGCTCCGCTGTGGCATTACGGCTTCGAGATTCGTCACGACAATCCGCTGCTGACCACGGTGCTTTGCGCGTGGCTCGCTGCGCGCCCACTAGGCGAAAACGGCAAGCGGCGTCCGCTGCTCGTCGGATTGTTCGCCGTCATCGGCCAATTCCTCGCATTCAAGGCATTCGTCTATTTCGTCCCGATCGTGCTGATCGCCATCGTCGCGGCGTGGTGCTATGACAAGCGGCCATTGTGGCGCGTGCTCGCGGAGCTTGCCGGCGGTGCTGCGATCGCATTCATCGCCTGCCGCGTGATTTACCTGCTGTCCGGCACGTGGACAATTTTTTCGGGCAGCACGAAAGATCTCGCGGCCGCGGTGGTCAATGACGTGCAGCGATTGAGTCCGTGGCCGACGCTGCGCGTGTTCGTCACGGAATGTCCCGTGCTGGTTTTGGCGATCGTTTTCGCGGCGGTATTGACGGCGCGCCATTGGAATTGGCGCGAGCTCGTGTCGCGGGAGTCGCTGGCACCCGAGGCGGGCTTTTGTCTGGCGGGCATTGTGGCGCTGCTCGTGAATCCGACGCCGTTTCCGTACAACCTCGTGATTCCGACTGCGGCAGCCGCGGTGCTCTGTCTGCGATTGCGGCCGAATCCCGACTGGAAACCTGCGCTGATTGCACTCGCGGTCATTCATGTCGGTATGTGGCTGCTCGCCACAGAACGGCATTACGTCATGACGAATGCACGACAGATCGATGTCATGACCACCGCCGAACAGATGACCGATCCGGCGAAGCACCGCGTGTTCGATGGAGCGGCGCTGGTGCCGACGCGGCGTCCGCCCGGACGCTTCTGGCTGATCACGTTCATCATGCTGCCGCTGTTCGAGAACGGCACCGTGCCGAGCGTGCGCAGCGAGCTGGCAAGGGGCGAAACGCCGATCATCATTCCCAACTATCGCGTGCTAGAGCTGCCGCACGCGGACCACGAATTCATGGCTCGGCATTACGTGCCGCTCGCCGGCGATTTTCTCGTGACCGGCGGCCGTTTTACGCAGAGCGGACCATGGGATTGTCTCGTGCCGGGACGGTATTACGTCGCGACGAAATCATCGGCGGCGATTGACGGTATTGCGCACACGATCGGCCCGATTACGCTGGCGAAAGGTGCGCATCGCGTCGAAGTACCGGCGGGAGAAGTGGTCTGGCTGATCTGGCTTGGACCGACGCTCAATCAGCCGCCGGCGCTCGGCCCCGGCAGCGCCGAACGAATCCTGCTCACGTTCGCTTGATCGTGTTCTGATCGAGCTCGTCGCGATCGAGGAACGGGAACATGTCCTCCAGCGGCGCGGAGACCATGCGTCCATCGGGCAGACGGCGCGACGAGGTCTTCGGCGCAAACGGCTGCTCGGGATCGAGAAAAACCTCGCACATGGTCGGGCCTTGTGCGTTCAGCGTCTTATGGATGGCATCATCGAGCGACTCGTTCGTGCGCGCGCTCGTGTAAGCGAGACCGTATGCGGCCGCAAGGCCGGCGAAATTCGGGATGCCGACGCCGCTCTCCGGGCTTGCACCGACCGGATTGTCGGGAAAGAAATTCTTCTGTGTCAGCCGGATCGAGAGATAGCCGCCGTTGTTGAGTACGAAAATCGAGATCGGCAATTGATTCGTTGCGATGGTCTGCAATTCCTGGATGTTCATCTGAATGCTGCCGTCGCCGGCGAGACAGATGACGCGCTTGCGTCCGCTCGCAATGCATGCGCCGATTGCGGCCGGGAGATCGAAGCCCATCGGTGCGCAACCGCCGTCGCTGTACAGGCGCTGTCCGCGCTTCAATTGCGCGGCCTGGAAGGTCGTCACGCATGCCGTGCCGTCCCCGGTAACGACGATCGCATCCTCAGGCAACTGCTCAAACAAATGCTTCACGAACAGATACGGATTGATGCCGCGCGAGTCGTCGGCGTATTGGGGCAGCACCACCGGATATCGCTCTTTGCGCGCCTGGCACCATTGCAGCCATTCATCGCGCGCGGGGGGCGCGGGCAGCGCATTGAGCGCCTCGAGCAATTCGCGCGCATCCGCATGCACCCGCAGATCGGCTTTGATCGTTGGCTTCAGCAATTCCGCTTCGTCGATGTCGACGACGATCTTGAATGCATTCGGCGCGAAGTTTTCCCAGTTGTAGCTGAGCTGACGGATGGTCAAGCGCGAGCCGATGATCAGCAGCAGGTCGGCATTCTGCGCGGCGAAATTGCCGGCGCGATCGCCGATCGTCCCCTGCCGCCCGATGTTGCACGGATGCTCGTGCCACAACAGGTCATGCGCATTGAAGCCGGTGACGACCGGCACCTTCCAGCGATCGACCAGATTCAGGAATTCATCTTCACCGCCGGCGAGCCGGATGCCGCTGCCCGCGAAGATCACAGGACGTTCGGCGCGCGAGACGAGCTCGTGGATGCGCTTTGCATCGTTCACCGGCAACTGCGTGATTTCCGGCGTGAATCCCTGTTGTGCGTCGGGGTCGATCATCGCGCCCTGAATGTTCATCGGCACGTCGAGCCACACAGGTCCGGGACGTCCTTCGCGCGCAAGGTAAATCGCCTTCTCCACGTGATAGCGCACCGACTCAGGGTCGGTCAGCATCACCGCGTATTTCGTGATCGGCGCGACGATCCGCGTGATGTCGATTTCCTGATCGCCGAGCTGCCGCAGCGGTAGGTTCGTGCTGCGCACCGTCGTCTCGAATTTCACCTGCCCCGATACGACGACCAGGCCGAGGGATTCGACATACGCGCCGAAAACCCCGGTGATCGCGTTGGTGCCGCCCGGTCCTGCAGTGACATTGATCGCGGCGAGACGGTTCGTGAGTCTGTAGTAACTCGCCGCCGCCATCGCGCAGGCCTGTTCGTGATGACAGCAGATGTAGCGCAGCTCTTTATTGCGGCCGATTGCGTCATTGAGATGCATGGCGGCGCCGCCAGTGACCATGAAAACGTCCCGAATCCCGTGCTCGACGAGCGCGCGGGCGATGTAATCCGCAACCCGAATCATGCAGACTCCCGATACCAGTCGTAGGTTTTGCGCAGTGCGGTGCGCCAGCCGACCGTCTCGCGTAATCCGAGCTCGGTGCGTGCGCGCGTCGTTTCCGGCACATACCGCTCCGGCGCTTTACCCGACTCCGGAACGCCGTGAATCGTCACCGGCACATTCGCCAGTTTCCCCGCCTCGCACGCCAGTTCCGCAATCGACACCGCCTCCTCGGAACCAACGTCATAAACGCCATTTCCGCGCAGCAGCAGCGTCCAGAGCCAGATCGCGAGATCGCTCATGTACATGTAGGAGCGGAGCGGTGTGCCGTCGCCGCGCACATCGATCGGCTCCCGAGCGAGCGCGTTCTTCAGAAAATTGCCGGCCGCGAATTTGCCGGTAAGCGGAATGTGCGGACCGATGAACGCGAACGCCCTCGCGATGATCGTGATGAGCGGCGATTCCGCACACAAATGCTCGCTCTCTTGCTTCGTCTCGCCGTACGGCGTCGGTTTTCCGTAAACCGCACCGGAGCTCAAATACAGAAATCGCTGCGCACCGGCCCGTTCCGCCGCATTGAGCATCCTGTGCGTGAGGTCGACCGTTTCGCGCACCAGCGAATCTCCGCCTTTGGCCAGTTCTTCGCTCGGTGGCGTCGCGCCATGAATCGCGAGATCGAATCGATCAGGCAACTCGTCCCACCCGATCAGCGGCAGCTTCGGACTTCGGCTCACGACGAACATCTGCGCATTGAGCCCGTGCACTTCATTGAGAAACGCGAACGTCTCGGCCATCCAGCGGCCGATGAAGCCGGTGCCGCCTGTAATGACGATCGTTTTGCCGCGTAACCCGCCCGTGTCGACCCGCGCCGCGACTTCATTGAGATCGTCGAACGGCAACTTCATCGGACGGACGACACCTTCCTCACTTCCTGGGCGTCCTCATCGAAATTGACGCGTTCCTTCTCGATCACCAGCGGACGCTTCTGCACCTGCGTGTAAATCGCGCCGACGTATTCGCCGATCAAGCCGATGAAGAGCAATTGAATCGATCCGAGAAAGAAGATGCCGATCAGCAGCGGCGCCTGGCCGAACTGGAACTTGTACCAGAACAGCAGCTTCATCACGAGGTAGCCGAACGCCACGAGAAAGCACGTCACCGACATCAGGAAGCCGAGCATTGTGGCGAGCCGCAGCGGGGCCTTCGAATAATTCGTGAGGCCGAGCATGGCGAGATCGAACAACGTCAGGAAATTGTTGTGCGTGACACCATGCTTGCGCTTGGGCTGGCGAAACGGAACCGAGGCCGCTTCGAATCCGAGATCGGCAACCAGTCCGCGGAAATACGGATAGGGATCGTCGATCTTGCGCAGCGCCTGGATCACATCGCGGTCATACAACCCGAAGCCGGTGAAGTTTTTGACCAGCTTGATGTTCGCGATGCGGCCGAGGACGTCGTAATAGAGACCGCGGAAGGCGGCCATCAGGAAGGATTCGTCGCTGTCGGGCTTCACGGCCATTACGACCTTGTAGCCCTCCTCCCATTTCTTGACGAGCTGCGGAATCAGCGACGGCGGATCCTGCAGGTCGGACGCCATACCGATGACCGCCTCGCCCTTCGCCTGCAGCAGCGCGTAATACGGGGAACGGATATGCCCGAAATTACGCGTATTGACGATGATTTTGACGTTGCGATCCTTCGCCGCGAGCGCGCGCAAACGCTGCACGGTGTTATCGGTTGACGCATTGTCGATGAAGATGTGCTCGTACGTGTAGCCGGGCAGCGTCGCAATCGCGTCGCGGATCTGCTCGTACAGCTCGCCGACGTTTTCCTCTTCGTTGTAGCAGCCGGTGACGACGCTGATGAACGGCATCAGAGCACTCCCTTCACGAAGGTGCGGATCGCGTCCGCGACGTACTCGCGCATCGGCGCGGTGAGACCGGGATAAACGCCGATCCAGAAACTGCGATTCATGACCCGATCGGTATTCGGCAGCTCACCGGCGATGCGATACGCGCCGGGCCGGTCCACAATCCATTGTGTGATCGCCGGCTGCCGCACGAGATTGCCGGCGAACAGCATGCGGGTCTGGATCTTCTTCGATTCGAGATGCTGCACGATCTGGTCGCGCGTGAACGGCGCACCGTCGCGGACGGTCATAAGAAATCCGAACCAGCTCGGATCGCTGTGCGGCGTGGGCTCGGGGAGGATGAACACGTCATCGAGATCGGCGAGCGTCTGGCGATAAAAATTCCAGTTATCGCGTCGCGCGCCGCCGAAGCTCTCGAGTTTGTCGAGCTGCGCCACGCCGACCGCCGCTTGCATGTCCGTGACCTTCAGGTTGTAGCCGAGGTGCGTGAATGTGTACTTGTGGTCGTAGCTGGGGGGGAGCTCGCCGAGCTGCCAGGCGAATCGCTTGCCGCAGGTGTTGTCCTTGCCGGGATCGCACCAGCAGTCGCGGCCCCAGTCGCGGAAACTGTTCAGCACGCGGGTCATCGCCGGGCTGTTCGACAAGACGGCGCCCCCTTCGCCCATCGTCATGTGGTGCGGCGGGTAAAAGGATAGCGTAGACAAATCGCCGAAGCTGCCGGTGCGGCGTCCGCGATAACGCGAGCCGTTCGCGTCGCAGTTGTCTTCGATCAGCCAGAGATCGTGCTTTTTGCAGAAGTCCGTGACCGCATCGAGATCGAACGGATTGCCGAGGGTGTGCGCGACCATGACCGCCCGGGTGCGCGGCGACAGCGCTTCCTCGAGCTTCGTCACGTCGATGTTGTACGTCGGCAGCGTGACGTCGACGAACACCGGCACCGCGCCGAATTGCAGCATCGGAAAAACGGTCGTCGGAAATCCGGCGGCGACGGTGATGACTTCGTCACCCGCTTTCACGCGGCGATCGCCCCAGGTGTGACTGGTGATCGCTGAGAACGCGACGAGATTCGCGCTGCTGCCGGAGTTGACGAGCGACGCGGAGCGCATGCCGTACATGTTCGCGAGCCGCGTTTCAAAGCGCAGCGCGTATCGCCCCGCCGTCAGCCAGAACTCCAGGCTGCTATCGACGAGGCTCACCATTTCTTCGGCGTCATACACGCGTCCCGCGTAGCCGATCGTCGTGACGCCGGGCTCGAATTTCCGCGGCTCGGCGAATCGCAACGCGGCGAGCTCGCGCACTTTGTCGAGGATTTCGCTGGTCAGTTGTTTTTCGCGATCGGTCAAGAAGAGTGCTCCACGATCTGCCGGCGGCAGAGCCCGGCGAGCTCGCTGGACGACGCGCTGCCGGCCGCACAACGATACCAGTCGACCGTGCGCCGGATCGCGTCCTCGAAGTGCCAGCGCGGATTCCATCCGAGCCGCGTGCGCGCTTTCTCGATCGAGAGCGAGAGGTGCGCGGCCTCATGCGGCGCGTTCGGATCGCTTGCATCGGTCCACGTACCCGAGCCCCAGTTGCGAAGAATCTCTTCGACGACATCGGAGACCGAGCGCGTGTTCGCCGCGTCGGGACCGAAGTTCCACGCTTCGCGCACAGGCTCGCGATTCGCGAGCTTTGCGCCGACGAGGAGGTAGCCGGAGAGCGGGTCGAGCACGTGCTGCCAGGGACGGACGGAGTAGCGATTGCGGACAAAGATCGATTCGTTTTGTTCGAGTGCGCGGATCGCGTCGGGCACGAGGCGGTCTTCGCTCCAGTCGCCGCCGCCGATCACGTTGCCGGAGCGCGCGGTGGCGACAGCGATGTGATGATCGTCGGGAAAGAAGCTCGCGCGATATGACGCGGTCACGATCTCAGCGGCGCCTTTGCTCGCGGAGTACGGGTCGCGTCCGCCGAGACGGTCGTCTTCCGCGTACGGCGCACGGCGGCCGTCGTTCTCGTAGCACTTGTCGCTGGTGATGACGACGACCGCGCATGGCGATGCGAGTCGGTGCACGGACGCGAGGAGGTTCGCAGTGCCCTGGATGTTCGTCTCGAATGTCGCGAGCGGCTCGCGATAACTGCGTCGTACGAGCGATTGTGCGGCGAGATGAAAGACGAAATCAGGAACGACGCGCTCGATGACATCGATCAATTTCGCGGCGTCGCGAACATCCGCTTCGATGTGCTCGCATTGCGACGCGACATTCGCCTGACGAAACAGCGAACGTTCATCCGCAGGCAACGAGTAGCCGGTGACGCGCGCACCGAGCGCGTTCAGCCAGAGCGTCAGCCATGAGCCTTTGAATCCGGTGTGGCCCGTGACGAGAACGCGTTTGCCGCGATAGGTGCCGGTTAGCGAGGCAGTCGCTGCCATGTCTTCCACGGGGCGCCGCCGGCCGCCCAGAGCTCGTTGAGGAGGTTGTATTCGCGAAGTGTGTCCATCGGCTGCCAGAAGCCGGTGTGCGGAAATCCGAGCAGTTGCCGATCGTTGGCGAGGCGCTGCATCGGCTCTTTTTCGAGCACGGCCTGCGGATCGTCGCCGAGGAAATCCCAGATGCGGCGGCCGTCGAAAACGAAGAAGCCGCCGTTGATGAAACCGCCGCCTACCTGCGGTTTTTCGTTGAATTCTTCGATGATCGAGTTCTCCATCCGGATCTCGCCGAAGCGGCTCGGCGGACGAACCGCCGTCACAGTCGCGATCTTTCCGTGGCTCTTGTGGAACTCGATCGATTTCGTGATGTCGAGATTGGTGACGCCGTCGCCGTACGTCACGCAGAACGGCTCGTCGCCTTCGACGTACTCGCGGATGGCCGACACGCGTCCGCCGGTCTGCGTCTCCTCGCCCGTGTCCACCAGCGTCACGTTCCACTTCTCCTCGGATCTCCGATCGCGAAATTCATGCGGCAGATCCTGTCCGAGGTGCACGGTGACGTCGGAAACGACGGATTTGTAGTTGAGGAAAAATTCTTTGATCAGCCAGCCCTTGTAGCCGAGGCAGAGAATGAAGTCGTTGATGCCGTGGACGCTGTAGCACTTCATGATGTGCCACACGATCGGGCGGTTGCCGATGGGGAGCATCGGTTTCGGCAGGAGCTCGCTGGCGTCGCGAATGCGCGTGCCCTGGCCTCCGCAAAGAATGACGGCTTTCATAAGGCGCGCAGATGATAGCAGCAGGTCTCGTTGACACTCCGTCGCGAAAGATGCTGAAGTCGCACGCGTGTTGCGCGATGGCGAGTGGTGGTTGCATCGAGGCGCCGAAGGCTGTTTGTGCTGCGGTTCGCGGCGTCTCGACAGCGATCGAACACTGACGTCGTTGTTCCTTTCGCGCATGGCGTGGAACGGCCGCCCGGAAGTCACGTCGGTCCATCGCTGCCTCGATTGCGATTTCCGCTTCTACGATCGCGGACTCTCCGATGCAGAGGCAGCGGCGTTTTATGCCGCGTATCGAACGAGCGATTACCTGAAGAATCGTCATGCGGACGAGCCGTTCTATACACGCAAGGTGCACGCAGGCATCGATGAGTTTCTGCACTCGCCGATCAGGCGGAAATCGCTCGCGGAAGCGCTCGCGCGAGGGGGAGTGTCGTCGTTCGAGAACGTGCTCGATTACGGCGGAAGCGATGGCACGCTGATCTCGGAGCTCGGGGCGACACGCAAAGCGGTATTCGATATCGGCGGCAGCGAGACGATCGCCGGCGTGGAGAAAGCGACGGAGTTGCGCGAGGAGTGGGATCTGGTGGTCTGTGCGCAGACACTGGAGCATGTCACCGATCCGTTCGCCACGATGCAGGAGCTCGTCCGGCTCACCAGACCCGGTGGAGCGATTTACGTCGAAGTGCCGAACGAGATCTGGAAACGTGCCGCGTCTCCGCGGCCGGTCAGGAATGTGCTGTTGCGGGTCGCATCCAAATCGCGCTGGCTCTTCATCGCAATGGATATCTACAGCACCGGCTTCCGAATCAAGACCGGCGTACTGCCGCCGCTCGGCTTCATGCCGATGCGCGAGCATCTCAACTACTTCACGCCTCGCGCTCTCGCGGCGCTGACGAGTCGTGCGGGTGCCGAGGTCGCGTTCTCCGGGTTCAATCTGACCGGCGAGATCGTAGTGGTTGCGCGAAAACCACAGTGACGAGGTCCGCCGGGGTCGCGCAGAACGCATCTGCATCGCGTAGCTCCTCGGCCGATCCGAAACCCCAGAGCACCGCCATGCTGCGGATTCCGTTCTCGCGTGCCGCGACGATGTCGTACTTGCGGTCACCGATCATGATGGTGTCGGCGGGATCGAGCGCTTCACTTGCAATGAGGTGACGCAGCAGATCCGATTTTTCGGCGAGTGTGCCGTCGAATCCGCAGCCGTATACCTTTCGAAAAAGCGCCCGCCATCCAAAGTGCTCGATCGTTTGTTCGGCAAACTGCTGCGGCTTGGAGGTAGCGACGAACATCGCGGCGCCGGCTTCGCGGAGCTCGTGCAGCGCATTGCTTAGTCCGGGATAGACGCGGTTCTCGAGCAGGCCCGCACGGCCGTATTCATGGCGGAAAGCGACCAGCGCGCGGTCCGCGAGCTCGTCCGAATCGAGGAGGCAGCGCAGTCCGTCGCGCAGCGGCGGTCCGATGCATTGCTCCATCGCCTGCTCTGCCGGAACCGGTGCACCGATCTCCGCAAACGCGTGGCGAATGCAGCGAAGGATCCCTTCGCGAGGGTCGCTGAGCGTGCCGTCGAGGTCGAAAAGGAGGGTCGGCAAAGTGCGATATAATATCGTTTTCGACTCCAATCGTCCTTCAGGAAACAACCGCTAAGATGATGAATCGCAATATCTTCGATGAGCTTTTCGTCCTTGAGCTGGCGAATAACCATCTCGGCAAGCTCGAGCGCGGACTGAAGATCATTTCGGACTTCGCCAAGGTGGTCCGCTACAACAACGTCCGGGCGGCCATCAAGCTGCAGCTTCGCGATGTCGAGAATTTCGTCCATCGCGATTTCCGCGCACGGACGGACATCCGCTACATCAAGAAAACAATCGATACACAGCTCTCGCGCGAAGAGTTCATGATCATGTCCGAGCACATCCGCAAGAGCGGTTGCCTTCGGATGGCGACGCCGTTCGACGAGAAATCGGTCGATTTCTGCGTCGAGCTCGACTGCGACATCATCAAAATCGCGAGCTCCGATCTCAATGACTGGATCCTGATCGAAAAAATCGCAAGGACACGGAAGCCGGTCATTGCATCGACTGGCGGGTCGTCGCTGAAGGACATGGACGACCTGGTCACGTTCTTCCGAAACCGCAATATCCCGCTCGCGCTCAACCACTGCGTGTCGCTCTATCCGACCGAGGACAACGAGCTCGAGCTGAATCAGGTCGATTTCCTGCGCAATCGCTATCCCGACATGACGATCGGATTTTCGACTCACGAGTATCGCGACTGGACGTCCTCGATCATGATCGCGTACGCAAAAGGCGCGCGGACGTTCGAGCGGCATATCGACATCAACTCCGACGGCGTGCAGGTGTCGCCGTATTGCACGCTGCCCGAACAGTGCGATCAGTGGTTCCAGGCGTTTCAGAAGGCGAAATCGATGTGCGGCGCGGCGGGCGATCAGAAGCGGCTGCCGGGCAATCGCGAGATTGCGTATCTCGATTCGCTCGTGCGCGGCGTGTACGCGAAATACGATCTGCCCGTCGGATATCGCATTACGGACGACGACGTCTATCTCGCGATTCCGTTGCAGAAGGGACAGATTTCTTGTCGTGAGCTGATAGGAGGTGAGCCGCTGACGAAAGCAGTCGCCAAGGATCAGCCGATCATGCTCGACAGCTTCGACACGCCGTACGCGTCGCACGCCGCCCTGCGGGAAAAGATCACCGAGCGCGGATTGTGAGCATAGTGCGGCGTCCGCTCATCTCGATCGTCACGCCGACCTACAACGAGTCGCTCAATGCCGAAGAGTGTTATCGCGTCGTCAAGGCGATCTTCGAGGAACAGCTCCCGGATTACGATTACGAGCACGTCTTCGCTGACAATGCGTCGCGCGACGGCACCCAGGAGATTCTGCGCCGGCTGGCGCAACACGATCCGCGCGTAAAGGTCGTGCTCAATGCCCGTAATTTCGGACCGTTCCGTTCGAACTTCAATGCGCTCCGGTACGCGAAGGGCGACGCAGTGCTGGTGCAGCTCGCAGCCGACCTGCAGGATCCGCCGGAGCTGATTCCGCAATTCATCGCGAAATGGCGCGAAGGGTACGAAGTCGTTTACGGTATTCGCGCAAAACGGCAGGAATCGTTCACGCTCAAGACGATCCGGCGCATTTACTACAGACTGGTCGCGCGGCTGGCGGACATCACGATTCCGGTCGATGCCGGCGAATTTCAACTGGTGGATCGCCGCGTCATCGATGAGCTTCTGCAGATCGACGACTACTACCCGTACATCCGCGGCATGATCGCCGACCTGGGGTTCCGTTCGGAGGGAATCCCGTTCGAGTGGCGCAGTCGCAAGCGCGGCATCAGCTCGAACAATCTGTACCGGCTGATCGACCAGGGGCTGAACGGATTCGTGTCGTTTACGAATATCCCGCTGCGTCTGGCGACGTTCACCGGCTTCGCGATATCAGGCCTTACGCTGCTGTACGCATTCGCGCAGCTGATCGTCAACGCCTTGTATTACCGCCGCTTCTCGCAACCCGGGATTGCGACGCTGATCGTCGGCCTGTTCTTCTTCGGCGGCGTTCAGCTCTTCTTCATCGGCATCCTGGGCGAGTACATCAACGCAATTCACTCGCAGGTGCGGCGCAAGGGTCGCGTCGTGGAGCGCGAGCGCTTGAACATCGACGCTTTGTAAAAAAAGAAAAAGGCCCTCGAGTTTACCCGAGGGCCTTTTATATATCCCGGCGATGTCCTACTTTCCCACACAGTTGCCCGCGCAGTATCATCGGCGATGCGGAGCTTAACTGCCGTGTTCGGAATGGGAACGGGTGTGTCCTCCGCTCTATGATCACCGGAAACTTGGGATCTTAGTAAGGTTTTGAATACGGGCTGCAGATCGGCAGACGCACGCTGCAGACAACATCAAATCAAGGCATTTATGGTCAAGTCAGACGACCGATTAGTACTGGTCAGCTAAAGGCATCACTGCCATTACACATCCAGCCTATCAACGTGGTCATCTACCACGGGTCTTCAGGGAGAACTCATCTTGTGGTTGGCTTCTCGCTTATATGCTTTCAGCGATTATCCTTTCCCGACTTAGCTACCCAGCGGTGCCCTTGGCAGGACAACTGGTACACTAGAGGTCGGTGCTTCCCGGTCCTCTCGTACTAAGGAAACCTCCACTCAATTCTCCTCCGCCCACAACAGATAGGGACCGAACTGTCTCGCGACGTTCTAAACCCAGCTCACGTACCGCTTTAATCGGCGAACAGCCGAACCCTTGGGAC
>DATEZA010000088.1:0-22709 GCA_035255945.1 Thermoanaerobaculia bacterium | reverse complement strand
GACCTGCAGCGGCTGCCGCGGAGTCGGCCAGATCCGCTATTCGCAGGGCTTTTTCGCCGTTTCGCGCACCTGTCCGCAATGCGGCGGCGCGGGAAAAGTGATCAAGGATCCGTGCACGAGCTGCGACGGTGCGGGACGTATGCGCGAGGAAAAGAAGATCTCGGTGAAGGTGCCGGCGGGCGTCGATGACGGCTCGCGGCTGCGCGTGGCGGGCGAAGGGGAGGGAGGCCACTGCGGCGGTCCTTCCGGCGATCTGTACGTCTTCATCTCGGTCCGCGAGCATGCGAAGTTCCAGCGGCGCGACTACGACATCCACGCCGAGGAGCAGATCAGCATGACCCAGGCGGCGCTCGGCGCGGAGATCACGATTGAGACGATCAACGGTCCCGAATTGCTGCGCATCCCCGCGGGCACACAGCCGGGACAGGTGTTCCGTCTGCGCGGCAAAGGTGTGTCGTTCATCGACGGCAGCGGCCGCGGCGATCACTTCGTCCACGCCACGGTGAAGATTCCGACGGCACTCAGCGAAGAGCAACGGCAACTGCTCGAACAACTCGCCACGATCAGCGGCGAGGAGACGGGCGGCGGCCGCCGCGTGCTCGACAAGGTCAAGGACTTCTTCAGCTGATTCCGATCCTGCTCGCTGCGACTCTCACCACGTCGCTCCGCATCGCGCCGGGCGATCGTGATGCGATCCAGCGTGCGCGCGGATTCCGGAAGCCGGTCGTCCGCGCAGCAGGAAAAATTGCGGAGCCGTTCGAGCTCGTCGACGGAGCGAAGGTCGAGATCCGCGACCTGCCTCCGGGCGAAGTCGAGCTCGAGATCGGCGGACCGGGATGGCTCTCGCAGAAACGGCGGGTGAAGATCGGCGCGGAGGATCTGACCACGGATCCGCTCGACGTGCTGCCCGCAGCGACGCTGATGCTCGACTGGAGCACGTCGCAGAATCTGCCGGAGCTCGAGCATTCGATCGGCGGATGCGATGGCGAGACGAACGGGCACGATCGAATCGAGGTCTCGCTCGCGTCGTGCTGCCGCGAGACCTACGATTCCGATCAGCGCTCCGGCACGCTGCTCGCGCGCGACATCGCGCCGGGCACATACAAGGCCGCCCTTCGCTTCGGGAGACTGCCGGGGGTTGAAATGCAGTTCGCCGCGAAGCCGCTGCAGCAGACTCCCGCCCATCTTTCCGCGTACTACCGCCGGCTCTCCGGCGATCTGACGATGGGCGGCAAACCGCTCGGCAAGGACGCGACGATCCAGGTTCGCGGCGGAATCGGATTCGCGGCGAAAGAGGGGACGGAGTACCACGCGCTGCTGCTCGATCGCGTCGCCGAAGACGAGGTGATCGATGTCGCGACGTGCGACGGCTCGGTCAAAGTCACGGTGCTTGCCGATCATGCGGTGATGGGCAACGGACGGCTCGATATCGACATCCCGCAGAACGAGCTGAGCGTGCGCGTGATCGACACATTCACGCAGGATCCGGTTCGCGAGGCGACGGTGCGATACGCGGTGCTGTCGCGGCTGTACCGGCCGGTGATCCGCGGCGCGATGACCACATCGGCGGCGGGAACGATCGCCATGACGAACGTGCCCGATCGCGAGATCCGCTTCACGGTGACGGCGCCGCATTACGAGTTGCGCGAGGCGGGACCGGTCCGCGTGTCGGACGCGAAGGCGCTCGAAGTGCAGCTCGTGCCGCGGCGCGCGGGTCACGGACGGATCGTGTCGGAGCAGCGATTCGAGGGTGCGTCGGTCGCGTGGTTCGACGCGTCGGGGAAAGAAGTCGAGCATGCGGATGCCGGCTATGACGGCACGTTCGCGTACGGCAAACCGCATCGTTCGGACGAGGTGATGATCGTCGTCTCGCGCTCGCATCCGCTCTGGATCGCGCATTCGCCGGAGCTCGATCCGAAGGCGACGCCGGAGCTCGCATTTCCGAATGCGCCGGCGGTATCGGTGCCGGAGTCATCCGGCGTCGCGGTTGGAGGCCTGACCGTTCCCGTGGCGATCCTGCAACAACAGAAGCGATTGCGCCGGGAGCTCATCGTGCTCGAGACCGGAAAGATCGAAGTCACGAAGGATTTCTTACCCCACTGACCTCGTTTTGAGTACCATCGTTCGGTCCTCTTTCGGTCGAGGTCCCATCATGATTCGTCCCGCACTGCGCATTGCGTCCGCGCTCATCGGCCTGGTGATCATCTCCGTCTCCGCCGGCGCCGTTCATTCCCCGCTCGGTCTGATCGTCGCCGGCATGGGTGTGCTGTTCCTGCTGCCGCTCTTCGTGTCGTGGCGCGCGCCGCGCGTCGAAGATTTCGAGTGGCTGACGGAGTGGGTGAACCGCCTGCGCACGGCGATGGTCGTCTGTTACGGCACCGCGCTCTGGATCTACCTGATGGTGCTCGCCTCGCAGCGCGCGCACACCGACAACCTCCAGCGCCTAGCCTCCCTCGGCGCCGCATTCTGGATGGTCGGCTTCGTCGCGATGTTCTTCACCGCGTACTTCGCATCGCGTCGCTCGGCAGTGGCGCGGCAGATCGAGTAGGGCGGGAAAATCCGCCAAACGGCCATCTATGCAGACGGAGGTAATCCGTCATGCTGGACATGCTCGATGTCGCGGTCGGTGTGGTGTTTCTCTACCTCATCATGAGCCTCATCGCTTCCGCGGCTGCGGAGCTGATCGAGGGCCTGCTGCAATACCGCGCGCGCGATCTCGAACGAGGCGTTCGCGAGCTCGTGCGGGATCCGAAGCTCGTGCAGGAGATTTACGACCATCCGCTGGTCAACGCGCTCTTCAAAGGGGAGTACGACGCGAATCACAAAGGGCGGCTTCCGTCATACATTCCGACGAACACGTTCGTATTGGCGCTGCTCGATGCGGTCGATACGGTGACGACCGTGCAGACTTCCGCGAATCAGCAATCGAAGCAATCGTCCGGTGCGATTGCGCACTGGTTCAAAGAAGCGTGGCGATCGTTCTTCGACAGCACGCCGGCGACCGCGGATCAGGATGCCGTCGATAAGCTGAAGAGAGGTCTCGACACTCTGAAGAAAGCAGCAGGAAACGATCTCGCCGCCCAACGTACGGCAATCGAGAAATGGTTCGACGGCTCGATGGATCGTGTGTCCGGCTGGTACAAGCAGCGCACGAGCCGAAATCTTTTCATCATCGGGCTCGTCGCCGCCTCGATCCTCAACGTCGACAGCATCAAAGTCACGAAGCAGCTGATGGTCGACAAGCCTGTCCGTGATGCGATCGTTGCTTCGGCGGCGAACTACGTCAAGACAGGCACGTCATCGACGACAGAAGATGCAAAGAAGCAACTCGACGACGCGACGAGCCGTCTGCAGAAACTGGGCTTGCCACTCGGATGGAAAGAAAATCCTCTCGTCTCCTTTCACACGAAGGAGAGCGACGCGATCCTGTCGAAAATTCTCGGCATCCTCATGACTGCCGCCGCGGTTTCACTCGGCGCGCCGTTCTGGTTCGATACATTGAATAAGTTCATCGTCGTTCGCTCCACTGTGAAGCCGGAGGAGAAGAGTGGCAAAGAGGCATCGAAAGATCCGAAGAAGTGAGCCGCGATACGATCGCGGTGCATGAAGGATTTTCTGCTGGTGATCTCCTTCGACGATCCCGTGTCGGAGGAGATCATCCAGTCGCGCCTCTTCCTCACTGCGTCGACTGGTTCGACGTCGACCGAGGATCAGATCACCGCGTATTTCGATTCGCCGGACGATCGATCGGTCGCGAAGTCGCTGCTCGCGGATTTCGATGTGAGCGAGACGGAGCGTGAGCGCGTCGACTGGCTGGAGCTGTATCAGCAGTCGCTCGAGCCGATGGAGATCGGATCGCGGTTCATCGTTGCGCCGGATGCGTCGCTTCTGCAGGGTTCAACGCGGTTGCCGATCGTCGTGCCGCAGGAACAGGCGTTCGGCACCGGCTCGCATGAGACGACCGCGCTCTGCATCGAGCTGCTCGAATCGATCGACATCGCCGGCAAGCGCGGACTCGACATCGGCACCGGCAGCGGCATTCTCGCCATCGCCATGCACCACCTCGGCGCCGCGAAGGTCATCGCATTCGACAACGACCGCGATGCCTACGCCGCCATGCGCGACAACCGCATGCGCAATGGCGTGGACGAATCGAAGATGCCGATGTTCATCGGCGGCATCGAGTCGCTGCGCGGCGGAACGTTCGATGTGGTGACGATGAACATCATCCCCGAGGTGATCATCCCGCTCCTGCCGGAAGTCGTGCGGCATGTGGGGCGCGCGCTGATTCTGAGTGGGATATTGGTGGTGAAGCGGGATGAGGTGGTGCTCGCCGCGCGGGAGAACGGGCTGACTTTGGTCACTGAACGTTCGCGCGGGGAGTGGTGGGCGGGATGGTTCGTGTCGTCAGGAGACCATCGTCGGTAAGGCTAAATCAAAAACGGAGGGATTGAACGCAGAACGCAGAACGCAGAGTCAGAAGTGAGAAGGGGCGACGTGATTTCTCAATTCTGACTCTGCGTTCTGCGTTCTGCGTTCAATCCTCCGCATAAACTCTTTACCGTTGATCGAATGAGGGGTAGTCGCGGCGCGCGGCACCGGTGAAGATCTGCCGGGGGCGCGAGATCTTCTGGTCCGGATCGAGCAGCATCTCCTGCCACTGCGCGAGCCAGCCGGACGTGCGGCCGATGGCGAAGAGCACCGGGAACATGTCCATCGGGAACTTCATCGCCTGGTAGATGAGGCCTGAATAGAAGTCGACATTCGGGTAGAGCTTGCGCTTGACGAAGTATTCGTCCTCCAGCGCCACGCGCTCCAGCTCGAGCGCGAGGTCGAGCAGCGGATTCTTGCCCGTCACTTCGAACACTTCGTACGCGACGTTCTTGATGATCTTCGCGCGCGGGTCGTAGTTCTTGTAGACGCGGTGGCCGAAGCCCATCAGCTTCACGCCTTCGCCCGCTTTCACCTTCTTGATGAACGACGGCACGTTGTTGATCGAGCCGATCTCGGTGAGCATGCGGATGACTTCTTCATTCGCTCCGCCGTGCAGCGGACCGTAGAGCGCGGCCGCCGCGGCGGCGAGCGCCGAGTAGGGATCGACGTGCGAGCTGCCGACGACGCGCATCGTGCTGGTCGAGCAGTTCTGCTCGTGATCGGCGTGCAGGATGAAGAGCACGTCGAGCGCTTTCGCCAGCGCCGGATGCGGCTTGTACTTCGTCTCCGTCGTCTTGAAGATCATGTTCAGGAAGTTCTCGGAGTACGTGAGGTCATTGTCCGGATACGCGTACGGCATGCCGACCATATGGCGGTAGCCGAACGCCGCGATGGTGATGACCTTGGCCACGATGCGCGCGATCTGCTTCCTTCGGTTCTCCTCATCGAAGATGTCCTTGGCCTCGGGATACATCGTGCCGAGGGCGGAGATCATGGAGATGAACTTGCCCATCGGATGCGCGTTGTAGCGGAATGCATCGAGGACGAGCTTCAGCTTTTCGTTGAGGATCGTGTGATACGTGACGTCGTGCGTCCATTCGTCGAGCCCCGCCTTGCTCGGGAGCTCGCCGTTGAGCAGCAGGTACGCCGTTTCGAGGTACGTGCTCTTCTCCGCCAGCTGTTCGATCGGGTAGCCGCGATATTCGAGGATGCCCCGATCGCCATCGATGAAGGTGATGGCGCTGCGGCACGCCGCCGTGTTCATGAAGGCGGGGTCGTACGTCATCATCCCGAACTCGGTCTCGTCCACTTTGATCTGGCGGAGGTCTGTCGCCTTGACCGTGCCGTCCTTGATCGGCACTTCGTAGGACTTTCCGGTTCGGTTATCTGTAATGGTGAGAGTTTCGGGCAAGGTAGGAACCTCCAGAGCCGCTTCGCGCGCCGGAATTTATCACGATCGAAGATCGCCCCATCGCGCCTCGACCAGCACGCACGCCGCGATCGCCGCTGTCTCCGCGCGCAACCGTCGCGGACCCAATCGCTCGATCGCGCAACCGTGTGCACGAGCGAGGGTGACCTCATCATCGGACCACCCGCCTTCCGGGCCGATGAATACGGTCACCGATTCGAGTGACGGCGGACACTTCGTCTCATCCGCATCCGCGTCGAAGAGGATCTTGTTGTTTCGTTGCAGCGCCGTTTCGAGATCCTCCGGTGCTTCGACGCGCGCGATCATGCTGCGTCCCGATTGCTTCACCGCTTCGAACACGATCTTTTCCCAGCGCTCCGCTTTGCCGCGATAACGCTCGGGACGCAGTTCGACGCGCTCGGTGACCAGCGGGATGATCGAGCGGACGCCGAGCTCCGTCGCCTTCTGCAGCACGAGCTCGAATTTGTCGAGGTTGATGATGGCCATCGCCAGATCGATGGCGAGCGGCGACTCGCGCGAGTCGATGCGATCGAGCACGTGCAGCACGTTCGCTTCGAAGCGCGCGCGTGCGATCGCGCCGCGGCCGTCGAACACTTCGACCTCTTCGCCGTCGCGCAGGCGCAGCACGCGCGCGTGATGGAGCTCGTCACCGGTGAGCGTGATCGTCTCTTCGATCGCGGGAACGAAAAATCGGTTTTTCATGGCGTGTGTCATCCTGAGCCGCGCAGACGGCGAAGGACCCTTGCATCGCGCTCGACTTACGGGTCCTTCGCTTCGCTCAGGATGATACGGGCGCGTGGCAGGAGGAGCAGCGCGGGGATTCCGAGGAAGACGCTGATCCAGAAGAACGGCGCGTAGCCGAGCGATTGCGCGATGTCGCCGCTGTACTTGCCCATGATCATGCGGCTCACGCCCCACAGCGCGGTGAGCAGTGCGAACTCGGTGGCGGCGCGCTCTTTGTCGCAGATCGCCATGAGGAACGCGAGGAACGCGGCGTTGCCGAGGCCGTAGCCGAGGTTCTCGGCGATCGAGGCGGCGTAGATGCCCCAGCGTCCGGCGTTGAGCGTCGCGACGGCCGCGTAGCCGATGTTCGACACGACCTGCGCGATTCCCATCCACACCAGCGCGCGATAGACGCCGAACTTCGCGACGAATGCACCGCCTGCGAACGCGCCGAAGATCAGCACCGATGCGCCCACCACCGTCGTGATGGTGCCGATTTCGGCGACGCTGTAGCCGCGATCGACCCAGTACGGTTTGATGATCAGCACGATCGCGAACTCGCCCAGCCGGTAGAGCAGCACGAGTGCGAGCAGCGTGAAGGCGCGGGGGCGTTTCAGCCACTCGACGAGATCGCGCACGAGATTGCGCTCGGCGCGTTTTTTAGCACGGTCGTCGGGCATGACGAACGTGAACGCGAGCACGAGCGCGGTGATCGCGGCGGCGCATGCGAATGCAATGCGCCATCCGAAGTAGCCGGCGACGGCTGCCAGTCCGCCGCCGCTGACGATGATCGCGACGCGGAACGCCGTCACGCGAATCGAGTTGACCAGGCCGAGGAGCGGATTCGGCGTGATGCGGATGGTGAACGCGTCGATGGCGATGTCCTGCGTCGCCGACGCGAAGGCGAGGATCAGCAGCACGATCGTCAACGTGATCGTCGATGTGCTGAGCGAGATGAGCATGACCGTCATCACCGCGAGCGCGCCGGCGATCCAGCGGCGATACGTGCCGAGCTCGATCAGCGGCGACCAGAGAAACTTCGCCGGCCACGCGAAGCTGACCAGGCCGAGCAGCGACGTGATCTTCGCCAGCGGCATGTGCATCACTCGAAGATAGATCGGCGCGAGCTCGGTGACGAGGCCGTAAGGGAAGCCTTGGGAGAAGTAGAGGATGGAGGCGAGGACGAGGAGTTGCTGGGTTGCTGGGTTGCTCGGTTGCCGGGTGTCCGATGGCACGGGACCATCGTAGCAACCCAGTAACTCAGCAACCCAGCAACTACCGCGTCGAATACACCGTCACCGGAAACCTCATCTGTCCCAGCGGCGTGCCGTAGTACGCATTTCCTCGGATTTCATATCTCGCGCGATTGCCCTGCACGGCGTCGGCGATATCGCGGAAGAGGGTGCGAACGTTGTTGTAGGCGAGCTGCGTCTGAAGGTGGACCTCGCCGAGGCCGCGGGCGGGGATGTCGACGCGAGGGTCGCGGCTGATGCTGTTGAGCACGGGGTTGTCGTTGACCAGCAGATCGAAGTCGACGCGGTCGAGGCGGAGCTCGACGGAGTTCGGATTGTCCACTCCGAGGGTGAAATCGAAATCAATAGTGGACGCTGAGAGCGGGAGGGCGATCGCCACGCGGGGGCGGATGTCGCGGATCGAGTAGCGCGGATTGACGATGTTCAGCGCGCTCGCGACGGAGCTGCATCCCGAGAGGGAAAGCGTGAGCACCGCGAGGACGAAGCAGGCCGCGGTGAAGAGCGTTGCGTAGATGAGATTGCGCTTCATGCGGGCAGGATCAGTGCAAGGCGGATTCCCGATGGATCAGATAGCAGATAGCAGACAGCAGATAGCAGATAGCAGATAGCAGAAGGACGGCCGCCACGGGTTTTGCTCCTGCTATCTGTTATCTGCCATCTGCTGTCTGCTATCCAAAACAAGTACAATCCGCGCCTGGTCTGCCGGTTGCAGTTCTGGTCAGTTCGAGGTGAACGTTTGGGCGTAACCGCCATCATTGCGGCATACAACGAGGAGAACACGATCGCGGACGTCCTGGCGATCCTGACCCGCAATCCGCTCATCAGCGAGGTGATCGTCGTCAGCGACGGCTCGACGGACGCGACCGTGGAGCTCTCCCGGCAGTTCGACGGCGTGCGTGTGATCGCCCTGCACGAGAACCGCGGCAAGGGCTACGCGATGAAGGTCGGCGTCGACAACGCTTCGAACGACATCTTCTTCTTCGTCGACGGCGACATGTACAGCGTCAGCGACGAGCACATCGAGGCGCTCGTGCTGCCGGTCGTGGACGATCAGTGCGACATGAACATCGGCGTGCGCAATCGCGGCCCGATGCTCAACTTCTTCCATCTGCAGATGCAGTGCGGTCCGGTGCTCTCCGGCATCCGCGTGATGCGCCGCCAGGTGTGGGAGACGGTGCCGGTCCAGTACATGGAGCGCTTCAAGATCGAAGCGGCGCTGAACTGCTTCTGCTCGCGCGCCGGATACCGCCAGCGGCACACCGTCATCCATGACCTCAACCACGTGCTGAAGGAATCGAAGCGCGGTCTGCTCGACGGCCTGCTCGCGCGGTGGGACATGACCAGCGAGGTGTTCGTGCTGCTGTTCGAGCTGCACGTATTCGAGACGTGGCGCTGGACGCCGCCGCCGGCCGAGCTGCCCGAGGCGGAGTACGATCTGTTCGAGTGAGATCAGCGCGTCACGTACTCCTGCTGTCCGCTGTCGTCTGTCTGCTGTCCGGCCTTTCCTGCACTCGGCAAGCTCGTTTTCTCGAGCGCTCCGTGACCATCGGCGAGCACACGTACAAGTACCGCGTCTGGCTGCCGCCGCATTACACGAAGGTGCATCACTGGCCGGTCGTGCTCTATCTGCACGGCAGCGGCGAGCGGGGCGATGACAACGTCCGCCAGCTCGCGAACGGATTGCCGGTCGCGCTGACGCATCATGAGCAGCGCTACAAATGCATCGTGGTCATTCCGCAATGTCACGACGGGCAGGAGTGGTACGGCGAGATGGAGACGCAGGCGCTCGCCGCGCTGGAAGCGACGATTCGCGAGTTCCGCGGCGACCCGCGCCGGCTCTACATCACCGGCGTTTCGATGGGCGGCGCGGGGACGTGGTACCTGGCCCGCCATCGACGCTGGGCCGCGGTGCTGCCGGTGTGCGGCGAGGTGTCGCGGCAGCCGAACGATCCGTTTCCGATCGACCCGCCCGCCGACCTCGCGCGCATCGCCGGCGCCTCGGACCCCTTCGCCGCGATGGCATCAGCGATCGGCCCGGCACCGGTCTGGGCCTTCCACGGCAGCGATGATCCGGTGATCCCGGTGACGCAGTCGCGCGCGATGGCGGCGGCGTTGGGCAACACCGCGCGCTACACGGAGTACAAAGGCGCGGGCCACGAGATCTGGGATCGGGTGTACGACGATCCGAATGTCGTGCATTGGATGCTGGGGCAGAAGAAGAAGCGCTGACAGTCTGCGGTCCGCTATCCGGATCAGCCGGTGAGAAGCAGGCTTGCTCGCCGGATGATCTCCGCGAGGATCGCTTCCGGCAGTTTTCCGAGGTATTCGGCCTTGCGAGCGTGCCAGTCGAGACTCTTCAGATGATCGGCGAGGACTGCGCCGGTCAACCGCAGACCCGCGGGAAGCGCAACTTCGAACGGATAGCCTTTTACGTGTGTCGTGATCGGGACGATGAGCGCGAGCCCTGAACGGTCGTTGTAGCGCGAGGGCGAGAGAACAACGGCGGGCCGGCGGCCGGCCTGTTCGTGGCCAGCCTGCGGATCGAAAGTCAGCCAGACGACATCGCCGCGCTCGGGTATGTAAGGCCGTCTACCAGATCTCGTTGCCAACACTCTCTCCGGTTCCGACTTCCCTGTGACGGTTGGAATCCGTGATCTGGTCGACGAGCGAGTCGAGCGTGAGATCGCGATCCGGCACCGGCACCACGATCAATTTTCCCTTCCGAACAACAACGTCCACTGCCGAGTTCTCCCGAAGATTCACTTCCTCGGCAAATGGTCGCGGAATGCGAAGGGCGAGGCTGTTTCCCCACTTCTGCACTTTGGTTTTCATGGCTGTAGATACAACGAATATACGCTAAACCAGCTTGGCCAGTTTCTTCGGTGCAATCAACCGATAACTCTCCCTTACCAGCGCGCGCACCTCGTCCCAATCCTTGATCTTGCGCGCGTCCATCGACACCCAGCCTCTGTGTCCGACGTACGGCGCTTTCGTGAAGCGCGGGTCGTTCTCGACGAGCACGGCGGCGTGCTCCATCTCGAGCTTGAATCCGATCGACGGGTGGCCTTCCTTCTCGCCGTAGCCGGCGAAGATTTTTTCGCCGACGCGGTAATGCGGCTCGCCCCAGGTCATCGTCTCCTTCGTGTTGGGGAGCTCGAGGCAGATCTTGCGGAAACGCTCCAGCGTCGTGGCCATCAGCGCGGTCCCTCGCCGCCCGGGAACTGGCTGATGTAGCGCGTCACGAACTGATGGAACGACCCGACCGGCGTGTCGAAGTAAAGGATGCCGCGCAGACTCACCGGCTCGGCCGACGGCGTCCGTCCGCGATCGGTGGCGAAGCCGTAGCCGCGCGCCCAGAACGTCACCGTGCCGAAGTGCTCCGGGTCCACCTTTTCGTTGAAGCTGAACCATTGCTTGCGGATCACGTACGAGCCGGTGCCGACGGTCTGGATCTCGATCCGCTTGAGCGTGATCGGCTCGCCGGAGCGGTTGGCGATCCGCACACCGAACTGGATCTGCGTCGGACCGGTGGCGTAGCCGATGTCGACGGGCGCCTGCAGTTGCAGCAGTTCCACTTCCGGCTTCAGGATGCCGGGTTCATTCGAACTGGAGCACGCGGCGAGGAGGAGCACAACAGCAAGCATGATTCGCTTCATGCATCGGATAACGTGGCGTCCGCATTGCTTCTTTCCGGGACGAAATGACTGACCCGACGCCGATCGACCGCGCCGCTCCGACCCGCGAGCCCGACTCGCCGGTGCTGATGCATCAGAACTGGCACCACCTTCTTTTTCTGCATTGGGAGGTGCCGCCGAACGAGCTGCAGGCACTGTTGCCGCACGGACTCGACCTCGACACGCACGACGGCAAGGCGTACGTCGGACTGGTGCCGTTCACGATCAGCGGCGTACGTCCGTCGTTCGTGCCGCCGATGCCGTTGATCTCCAGTTTTCACGAAGTCAATGTGCGGACGTACGTCCATCGCGGCGGCAAGGATCCGGGCGTCTGGTTCTTCAGTCTCGATGCATCGAGCGCGCTGGCGGTGACGGCCGCTCGTGCGATGTACCGGCTCCCGTACTTCGATGCGGCGATCACGTTCGCGGCGTCCGAGGAGCCGCTGCCGGCGATCGAGTTCCGTTCGCAGCGGAGCGATCCGCGCGGCACGACGCCGGCGCACAGTCATCTGCTTTACAAGCCGGCGGATGGCGTCGTCTCGCACGCGCAACTCGACACGCTGGAGTTCTTCCTGCTGGAGCGCTACATCCTTTACTCGGCGGATGATCGCCACAATCTTTATCGCGCCCGCATCCACCATCAGCCGTACCCGATCCAGCGCGCCGAGGTGATCGATTTGCAGGAGACGCTGGTGTGGGCGGCGGGGATCAAGCGCGGCGAAGAGGCGCCGATCCGGCACTACGCGAGCGAGGTGAACGTGAAGGTGTACGCGTTGGAGCGGGTTTGATCGGAGCGCGGGCGTCCACGCCCGCGCTCCGATGCCGGCGCACAGTCATCTTTACAAGCTCGCGAATGGCGTCGTCTCGCAGCCGTACCCGATCCAGCGCGGCGAAGAGTGTACGCGTTGGAGGGGGTTTGATCGGAGCGCGGGCGTCCGCGCCCGCAGTCGGCGAGCGTCTCGCTCGGCGACAAAACCTGTGCCCGGGCGGGACGCCCGCGCACTGCGGGCGGGACGCCCGCGCTCCGTTCATGCGATCGCGTGGTAGCCCTTGGAGCCGACCTCGCGCGCTAGCTCGCTCCTGAAATCGACACCATTGCGCAGGCTCGCGAGCACGTGCGCGAAGTCGTACTTTGGCTGCCAGCCGAGCTCCGTTCGCGCGAGGTCGTTCACATACACGCGGTCGATGCTGGGGAAGAAGCGCCAGCCGTCGGCGGCGAAGAGCGCTGCGTAATCGGGGAAGAGCGAAGCGAGCACGGAAGGAGCATCGAGCCGCAGCGCGGCGAGCTGCGAGCGATGGAACGGCGTGGTCGCGGAGATGATGTAGCGGCGGAAGCCGATCGACCGCGCGCGCTCGAGCGCGAGGAGATGCGCGGAGACGATGTCCGCGATGTCCGCGCGCCGGTACAGCAGCTCGTTCGCCTGCGCGTTCGGCGTCGAGTACACCGCGGCGGTGGATGGATCGTCGTCGGCCTCCGGAAAGAATCGCGAGGTGCGCAGCACGAGCACCGGCAACCGATGCTTGCGATGGAACAGCTCGCACAGCGATTCCGCCGCAACCTTCGTCACGCCGTAGATGTTCTTCGGAATCGGCGCGACCTCCTCGGTGATCCACGCCGCCGGCTCGCCGGGTGCGGGTGACAAAGCCGATCCGAACGCGCTGGTCGTGCTGGTGAAGAGGAACGTTTCGACGCCCGCCTCGACCGCCGCATCGAGCAGCGTCAGCGTGCCGGTCACGTTTACGTCGACGAACTCCTGATTCGAATGCGACACGATGTGCGGCTTGTGCAACGTCGCGGAGTGAATCACCGCGCCGACCCCGGACATCGCCTCGCGCACGAACGAACGATCGCTGATCGAGCCGACGCGATCGGTGAACGGCGAGTCCTTGATGTCGATGCCGCGCGCGCTGCGGCCGGCCGCGCGCAGCGTGCGCATCAGCGCTTCGCCGAGGTGTCCCGCGCTGCCGGTAATCAGAATCGTCATGGCTGGGAGTGTAGCCACATTTCTGCCACGATCTTTGCCCCACTTTTGCTGTGCTGCATCACAGAAAGCGTCACTACGCGGCCATAAACTGCGCGGCATGAGACGTGTGATTGCTGTTCTTGCGTTGTTCTTTGCCTGCGCGGCGACACAGGCGCCGCAGACGCTGACCATCATCAAAGCCGGTCCGATCGGCGAGATCGCCAACATGGCCGAGGCGAACGAGATCCGCGTCGTGTTTTCGGAGCCGATGGTGGTCGTCGGCAAGATCCCGAAAGACGTCACGCCTCCCTGGTTCCACGTCTCGCCCGCGATCAGCGGCACGTTCCGCTGGTCCGGCACCACCACCTTGATCTTCACGCCCGATCCGAAAACGCCGCTGCCGTATGCGACGAAGTACGACGTAACGATCGATGCGAATGCGAAGTCCGTCGCCGGTCACACGCTCGCCAAGCCGGAGAATTTCTCCTTCATCACGCCGACCATCAAGCTGCTCCGGACGCAGTGGTATCGCAAGAGTGACGACCCGCTGAGCCCCGTCCTCATCGCGATGTGGTTCAACCAGCCGGTCGATCGCAACGTCATCACGCAGCACCTGCAACTGCGCACGCAAACACACGACATCACGCTTCCGGTGCTGCAGCAGGAGGCGATCCCGCGGCTGCAGAAAGCCGATCCGAAAGCGGTCGCCGCGTTCAACGCGAAGATCGAAAAATCGAAGGCGGCGGCAGCTTCGAACGGCGCGCCGATCCTGTCGTTCCTGGCGGACAACTGGGACAAGAAGACGTGGCTGCCCGCACCGGAGCTCGTCGTGCTGGAGACGAAGCCCGGCATCCAGCCCGACACGAACCTGCAGGTCTATCTCGACGCGCAGCTCGCGAAGTCTCCCTCGAACGTCAGCACCGGCACCGAGCAGGCGATGACGATCGAGCTCGAGCCGGCGTTCTTCGTCACGAGGGTCAGCTGCACGGCGGAGTGCAATCCGGAAGAGCGCACCTGGATCGAGCTCCGCGCGAAAGAGGGCGTAAAGCTCGAGAAATTGCAGAAGGCGATTCACGTCACCGACATCACCGATCCGGCGAAGGAAGTGAACGTGAAGCCGGGCGATGTGAACGGCGACACGTACGACGAGACGGCGAGCTACTCGCTCGACGATCTCGGCTACACGATTCAGCCGGCGCACATGTACGCGATCAAAATCGATCCGACGCTCGAAGCGATCGACGGGCAAACCCTCGGCTACACCTGGCTCGGCATCGTCGATTACTGGCACAAGTCGGCGTTCACCAGCTTCGGCGGCGGACACGGCGTGTGGGAAGCGAGCGGCGGCGCCGTGCTGCCGTTCTACGCGCGCAACTTCAAGACGATCACGCAGTGGACCGCGCCGGTGAAGGCCGACGACGCGATGCCGACGATCCTTCGGCTGCAGAAAGACAGCTTCACCGAGGCGCCGCCGGTGTCGCCGAAATTGCGCACGCTCGCGCCGGCGCCGGACAAGATCCAGTCGTACGGCGCGAACATCGGTCCGGTTCTGAACAACGGCCGGGGCCTGGTATGGGCCGCGGTCGAATCGGGCGAGCCGATTCCGAAGTCGAGAACGTGGGACGGCGAGCCGAAGCGCCGCGCCACACTCGTGCAGGTCACGAACCTCGGCATCAGCGTGAAGGACTCGCCGCTGAACACGCTCGTGCTTGTGACGTCGCTCGACGACGGCAAGCCGGTCGAAGGCGCGACGGTCACCATCCGTCCGCTCGACAACCGCATCTTCTGGACCGGGAAGACCGACGCGCACGGCATCGCCATCGCGCCGAACACACATCTCCGTCTGCCGGAAAAGATTCCGCCGCCCGATCCGAACAAGAACGAGTGGGAGCGCGATGAAGACCAGTGGTCCGCGAGCTCCGAGCTGAAGTTCATCGTGACCGCGGAGAAAGACGGCGACGTGGCGTACGTCGCGAGCAACTGGAACGAAGGCATCCTGCCGTGGGAGTTCGATCTGAACTTCGACCTCGGCGAACGGACCGGCCTCCTGCGCGGCACCGTCTTCACCGATCGCGGCGTCTACAAGCTCGGCGAGGAAGTGCACTTCAAAGCCGTGCTGCGCAGCGACACACCGCGCGGCATGGCGCTGCTGCCGGCGGGCACGAAGCTCGACATCCTCGTGCACGACAGTCACGAGAAAGAGGTCGACAAGCGAACGCTCACATTGAATGAGTGGTCGAGCGCGGAATGGGTGTGGCATGTCCCCGCGGACGGCCCGCTCGGAACGTACTCGATCCAGGCAAAGGTCAACGAGCAGCGGCTCGTGATCGATGGCGACTTCCTCGTCGCCGCGTATCGCCGTCCCGATTTCCGCGTCGACGCGACGCTGACCGGCAAGAGCTCGATCGCCGGCACGAACCTCGACGGCAGGATCACCGGCCGGTATCTCTTCGGCGCGCCGATGGCGAAGCGCGACATCCGCACGAAGTACACGAAGCGCCGTCTGTTCGATGTCCCCGACAAAATCAGCGAGCACTGGACCGACGCGGTCTGGATGTTCCTCGGCTGCGACTACACCTCGAGCGAAGGCTGCCACGGCGACAAGATCGAGATCGATTCGAAGGAAGAGAAGCTCGACTCGAAAGGTGAGCTGAAGAAATCGCTGCCGACGGAGCTCGCGGCGGGCTGGCCGTACACGTACACGTTCGAAGGCGAAGTGACCGACGTGTCGCGGCAGAAGATCGCCAATCGCGCGTCGTTCCGCGTCGATCCTGCGCCGTGGTACATCGGACTCTCGCGCTTGCCGTACTTCGCCGATGCGGACAAAGGCTTCGACACGGAGATTCTCGCGGCGGGACTCGACGGCAACGCGGTCGCGGGCGTGAAGGTCGAAGTCAATCTGCTGCGCATTCAGTGGACGAGCACGCGTCACGCCGAGGGCCACGGCTTCTACACGTGGGAAAGCGAAAAGAAGGAAGTGCCGGGCGGCCACTTCACGGTGACCACGCAAGATAAGCCGGTGCCGCTGCACATCCCCCTCGGCGAAGGCGGCGAATATCGCATTACCGCCACCGCGAGCGATGAAGCGGGACACAAAACGACGACGCTGCAGTGGTTCTACGCAACCGGCGGCGGCTACACGGCGTGGGAACGCTACGACCACAACCGCATCGATCTCGTGCCGGAGAAGACGACCTACAAGCCGGGCGACACGGCGCGCATCATGATCAAGTCGCCGTGGGAGCACGCGACCGCACTGATCACGACGGAGCGCGAAGGCGTGCGCACGTCGCGGCAGTTCGAGATCAACTCGACGCAGCAGACGGTCACCGTTCCGGTCACCGAGGGCGACATCCCGAACGTGTTCGTGTCGGTGCTGCTGGTGAAGGGACGCACGAAAGACGCGACGCCGGATGATTCATCCGATCCGGGCAAGCCGGCGTTCCGCCTCGGATACACGGAGCTGCAGGTCATCGACGAATCGAAGCGGCTCAGCGTCGATGTCAAAGCGAATCGGGACGAGTACCGGCCGGCGACGAAGGCAAAGATCGATGTCGCGGTAAAGGACGCGAAGGGCGCGGGCACGCGCTCCGAGGTCACGCTGTGGGCGGTCGATTACGGCGTGCTGTCGCTGACCGATTACAAGACGCCCGACGTCCTCCAATCGATCTACCTCAGGAAAGCGCTGCAGGTCCTCAACGAAGACTCGCGGCAGATGATCATCGCGCGCCGCGCGCTGACGCCGAAGGGTGCGGCGGACGGTGGCGGCGGTGGCCGCGACAGCGGACCGGGCATGATCCGCAAGGACTTCCGCGTGCTCGCGTTCTGGCTCGGCTCGATCACCACCGATGCGAAAGGACATGCGCATACCGAGGTCACGCTGCCGGAGTCGCTGACGACGTATCGCATCATGGCCGTCGCGGCGGACAAAACGTCGCGCTTCGGCTGGGGACAGAACGAGATCCGGGTCAGCAAGCCGGTGCTGTTGACGCAGGCCTTCCCGCGCTTCCTCGCGGTCGGCGACAAGGCGTTCTTCGGTTCGGTCATTCACTCGCAGTTGAAGCAGGCGGGGAAGGCGACGGTCACCATCAAGTCGCTCGATCCTGCTGTCGAAATCGTGGGCGACTCGAAGCAGGTCATCGATGTGCCTGCGGGCGGAACGGTCGAAGTGCGTTTCGATGCGAACGCGAAAGCGGTCGGCGATGCGCGCCTGCAAATGACGGTGGAGCTGAACGGCGAGAAGGACGCGTTCGAAGATGTCGTGCCGGTGCGCTACATCGCATCGCCGGAGACGGTCGCGGCGTACGGCGAGTCGAAGGGACAGCCGGCGAAGGAAGTGCTGGAGATTCCGGGCGCAGTGGTGCCGGGCTTCGGCGGACTGCATGTCGAGCTGGCGTCGACGCAGATGGTCGGCCTCAGCGAAGGCGCGGAGTACCTCATCACGTATCCGTACGGCTGCGCGGAGCAGCGCGGCTCGGCGGCGTTCGGTCTGATGCTCGCGTCCGACCTCGGCGATGCGTTCAAAGTGCCGGGCATCGATGCGGCGAACGCGCACAAGATCGCGCAGTCGACGCTCGTCGAGCTGGAGAAGTACCAGTGCATGGACGGCGGCTTCGCGTACTGGGCGGGCGAGTGCTCGTGGAGCGAGTCACCGTACCTGACGAGCTATCTGCTGCATGTCTTCCAGCGCGCGCAGAAACTGAACTACAACGTGAACGCGCCGATGGTCGATCGCGCGTACTCGTATCTCGACAAGTCACTGCAGGAACAACGTCCGGCGAATGAAGGCTGGTACCCGTCGTACACGGCGTGGCAGGCGTTCGCGGTGAAGGTGCTGACGGAAGGCGGCCGCAACGAGGACAGCCACATCACGCGCCTCATGACGTACGCCGATCGCATGCCGGTGTTCGGTCTGTCGTATCTCGCCGACGCGTTGATCGCAAAGAAGGAAGGCGGTCCGCGACTCGATGAAATCCATCGGCGGATGATGAACGCCATCCTGCCGGAGGGAGGGAGCGCGCACGTCGAGGAGCTGAACGATCCGTACCTGCTCTATTTCTGGAACTCGAACGTGCGCTCGACCGCGATCGCGCTCGACACGCTGGTGCGTCAGGGTCAGGACGAGCAGATGTCGAAGCAGATGGTGCGCTGGCTGATGGCGGCGCGGCGGAAAGGACGCTGGGGCAACACGCAGGAGAACGCGTGGGCGATGGAGGCGCTGGTCGATTACTACCGCAAGTACGAATCGGAGGTGCCGGACTTCACGGGTGTGGTCACGGTCGGCACGGAAGTGATGTCGAAGGATGCGTTCAAAGGACGCACGACCGAGGCAAAGTCGCACGACTGGACGATGCCGCAGCTGCAGGCGAAAGCGCCGGCCGGTACGCAACTGCCGGTAGCGTTCGATCGTCAGGGCGCGAGCGGCACGTTGTTCTACATGATGCGTCTGCGCTACGCATCGACGGAGATCCTGAAGGACCCGCTGAACCAGGGCTTCGCGGTGGAGCGCACGTACACGACGGAAAACGGGACGAAGCCGGTGACGACGTTCAAGGCGGGGCAGATGATCAAGGTGACGCTGCACCTGCGCAACACGAAGGAGCGCCGCTTCGTCGCCGTGACCGATCCGATTCCCGCGGGCACGGAGCCGATCGAATCGTGGTTCGCCACGACGGCGACGGATCTGGCCGAGCAGCAGCAGAAGAACGAGCGGCAGGGCGGGTGGATGTCGTGGTGGGAGCACGGCGGATTCGATCACGTCGAGCGCCATGACGATCGCGTGAATCTGTTTGCGACGCGGTTGTCCGAGGGGAATCACGAGTTCGTGTACATGCTGCGGGCGACGACGGCAGGGACGTTCATTACATCGCCGACGCACGTCGAGGAGATGTATGAGCCGGAGGTGTTCGGGAGGACGGCGACGGCGGTGGTTGAGGTAGTGAAATGAGGGTGCGTAGGCGCGTGGGTGCGTGGGTTGTTGGGTTGTTGGGTTGTTCGGTTATTGCGGGGTGGATTTACCTCGGATCGGTTCCCGACATCACGCATTCCGACACGCCGACCGTGGTCGATCGCAATGGGGTCGTGTTGTTCGAGCCGCTCTCGCTGCGGGGCGATCGTACGGAGTCGATGCAGCCGAATGCGCTTCCGCCGCTCGTGGTGCAGGCGACGATCGCGGCGGAGGACAAGCGCTTCTTCTCGCATCACGGAGTGGATGGTCGTGCGGTGCTGCGCGCTGCGTGGCACGACGTAAAGCGTCTGCGCCTCGCCGAGGGCGGCTCGACGATCTCGCAACAGGTGGCGAAGTTGCTCCTCGGGCGGAAGGATCGCGGCGTCATCGACAAGGCGCATGAAGCGATCGTCGCGATTCGATTGGAGCGCCGTCATTCGAAGAACGAGCTCCTCGCGCTCTATCTGAATCTCGCGCCGTACGGCAATCAGACGACCGGCGTCGCGCGCGCGAGCCGGTTGTATTTCGGATGCACGCCGGAGGATCTGACGGCAGCGCAATCGGCGTTTCTCGCGTCGCTGCCGCAGCGGCCGGGCGCGTTCAATCCGCTGCGCGATGAGAAGCGCGCGTTGTCGCGGCAGCGGTTCGTGCTGGCGAAGATGCATACGCTCGGCTACATCACGGAGCGCGAGCTCGCATCGGCGCGAGCCGAGCGGTTGCGATTCGAGCGCGGCGAGCGGCGAGTGGTGGCGCAGCATTTCGTGGAGCGCGTGCTGGAGCGCGCGCCGCGACGGCGGCGCATCGAGACGACCCTCGACGCGTCGCTGCAGCGCGAAGTGGCAGGCATCATCGCCGCGCAGAAACGCGATCTGCTCGATCACGGCGCGCACAGTGTCGCGGTCGCGGTGCTCGACAACCACACGGGCGAGTGGCTCGCGTGGGAAGGCTCGGGCGATTACTTCGGGACCGACTTCGGCGGCGGGATCGATGGCGTGACGGCACTCCGTCAGCCCGGATCTGCGCTCAAGCCGTTCACGTACGCGCTGGCATTCGAGCGCGGCGATTCGCCGGCCACGGTGCTCGCCGATGTGCCGTCGCACTTTGCGACCGCGGAGAAAGGCGTCGTCTACACGCCGCGCAATTACGACGGACGCTATCGCGGGCCGCTGCGCGTGCGGTCGGCGCTCGCCGGATCGGAGAACGTGCCTGCCGTCGCGATGGCGGCGAAGCTCGGCCCTGCATCACTGCTGCGTTTCCTCCGCCGCGCCGGCTTCAACGACTTCAAAAAGAACGCCGATTACTACGGCGTCGGCTTGACGCTCGGCGACGCCGAAGTGCGGCTCGAACAGCTCGTCGCCGCGTACTCGATCTTCGCGCGCGGCGGCGTCTACCTCGAGCCGACGATGCTGCGCCGGCAACCGGCAACCGGCAACCGGCAACGCGTCGTATCCGAGCAGACGGCGTTCTGGATCACCGACATCCTCAGCGATCCCGACGCGCGCGAATTCGTCTTCGGCAGCGGCGGCAATCTCGATTTCCCGTTCACCGTCGCGGTGAAGACCGGCACGTCGCAGGCGTATCGCGATAACTGGACGGTCGGCTACACGAAAGACGTGACGGTCGGCGTGTGGGTCGGCAATTTCGATCGCTCGTCGCTGCGCAATTCGACCGGTGTCACCGGCGCCGGACCGATCTTCCACGCGGTGATGCTGACCGCTGCGAAACGCGCGCGCGGACGCCTGCCGGTCGGCGACGACACGCCGATCCTCGAAGTGCCGAAAGGGCTGGTGCGCCAGCCGATCTGCGCGTTGTCGGGACTGCGCCCGTCGACGTCGTGCCCCAACGTGACGAGCGAATGGGTCGCGTCCGATGCGCCTCGCCCGTTCTGCTCGTGGCATCACGCCCGCTACATCGACTGGCCCCCCGAGTACCGCGCCTGGAGTGCGGCGGCCATGCCGGCGCCCTCGTCCCCGAAGATCGTCCACGCAAATCTTCAGATTTTGTCGCCGCCGAACGGCGCGACGTACCTCATCGATCCGACGCTCCGCATGCCGTACCAGACGCTCAAGCTACGCGCGTCGTCGACGCGAGTGACGTGGCACATCGACCAACAGCAAGTCGCGTCACCGGACTGGCCGCTGCAACCGGGATGGCACACCGTGACGGCGATCGATGAGCAGGGGAGGCGGGACTCGGTGCAGATCGTGGTGAAGTGAATTCCCCTCACAATGGAGCTTGCGATGCGCGAGTGAACTCCTCGCGCAGATCCGCCGTCGCTTAAAGGAGTGGTGTAGGACAAGCTCTCAGCTTGTCCGGACAAGCTGAGAGCTTGTCCTACACCACATTCCACGGAAGCGCGAGCAGTGTGAGAAGGGCGAAGCGTCTCAGAATTTAAATAGTACGGCTGCGAAGAACGCACTGTCGCCCTTTTTGATGTCGGGCGCCGGCGGGCGGTTCTTGTAGTCGTAGTTGTAGGTGATCTTCAGCTCCGCGCGCGTGGTGATCGTGGTCGCGATGCCTGCATCGAAGTGGTACAGCGCGTCCGCGAAATCCTTCGTTTTCCAGATGCCGGTGATCTTCTCCGTCAGCTTGCTCGTCGGCGACAGCGACCACTCGAAGTTCTCGCCCGCTTTGAGCGCCCCGCTCGTCGTGCGTCCGATGCCGCGCTCGTTCTCGACGATCGCGCCGGCCGCGCCGTCGACCGACAGCGTGCGCCGGTCACTCTTGAAAATCCGATAGCCGACGCCGGCCAGCGGTGCGATCGAGTAGGCGAGGCCTTTGAACGGATCGCGCAGATACGACACCTCGCCGAACGCGAAGGTGCGATCGGAAACGGTGTACTCCTCGCGCGCGTCGGCGGTCGCTTTGTCGACCTGCTTCTCGCCGTTCGCGCGTCCGAGGAGGTAGAGCGCTTCCGCTTTGAAGAGGAGGCGCGTCTTCGGATCGTATTTCGTCGTCGCCGCCACGTTCACATTGCGCGTGCTCGTGTTGCCGCTGGTGACCGCGAGTCCGGCGCCGAAGGTCGAGGACCAGGGCCGGGTTGCGTCTTGGGCGAAAAGAGGAAGGGTGAGGAGGAAGATGAAAAGTACTCTCCGCATGCGAGGCGGCGAGGAAGCAAAAGATGAGCCCGATGGGGAGGGGATTGAATTCAGAATCAGTGCTGTCCAAGACAACCATTGAAGCGATTCCGGGTAACGATGGGTCAGTAACTTAGGTCGTGAGGTACGAAGCAGGGCGGAATGGGTTGGGGGTAAGCGAGGGGCTATCCAAATTGGGGCAAGAGAG
>DATEZA010000087.1:0-20802 GCA_035255945.1 Thermoanaerobaculia bacterium | reverse complement strand
CCATTGCGTCGGCCATCTCCGGATCGATCTCATAGGACGTTAACGTGATGATCGAGGACGTCTACCTCACTCCCCCACCATCGCCAGAAACTCGTCCTCCGTCATCACCTGCACGCCGAGCTCCTTCGCCTTCTCCAGCTTCGAGCCCGCGGCCTCGCCGGCGACGACATACGACGTCTTCGACGACACCGCGCTCGAGGGCTTGCCGCCCTCACGCTCGATGAGCTTGTGGATCTCGTCGCGCGAGAAGCGTTGCAGAGTCCCGGTCACGACGACGGTCTTGCCCGCGAGGCGGGTGCCGGTGGCCGTCGCGGTGAAACTCGGCGCGAGGCCGAGGCGCTGCAGTTTGGAGATGCGCTCGCTATTGGCGGGGACGGAGAAGTAGAACGTGATCGACTCCGCGAGCTTCGGGCCGATCTCGTTCACCTCGATGAGCTGCTCGACCGTCGCATCCGTCAGCGCATCGATCGACTGGAAACGCTCGGCCAGCACTTTCGCCGCGCGCTCGCCGACGAAGCGGATACCGAGGGCGAAGATGAAGCGCGCGAGCTCGGCGGTCTTCGAGTTGTGGATGTTCTCGATCAGCTTCTTCGCCGACTTCTCGCCCTTCCGCTCCAGTCCCGCGACCTGCTCTTCGGTCAGCTCGTAGATCGACGCGTAGTCGGTGATGAGGCCTGCGTTCAACAGCGCGCTGACGGTCTGATCGCCGAGGCCTTCGATGTCCATCGCTTTGCGGCTGCCGAAGTGCGTGATCGATTGCAGCACGATGGCCGGACATCCCTGATTGATGCAGCGGATCGCCACTTCGCCTTCGAAGCGATGCAGCGGCTCATTGCACACGGGACAGTTCGCCGGCGGCACAATCGACTTCGATCCGCGGGCGTGCTCGAGCACCTCGACGACTTTCGGGATGATGTCGCCGCCCTTCTCCACCATGATCGTGTCGCCGACGCGCAGGCCCTTGCGCGCGAGCTCGTCGAAGTTGTGCAGCGACGCATTGACGACGGTCGTGCCGGCGAGCTGCACGGGATCGAATTGCGCGACCGGGGTGACCGCACCGGTGCGCCCCACGTAATAGTTGATCGTTCGCACGACCGTCTTCGCCGCCTCGGGCGGGTACTTGAACGCGACCACCCAGCGCGGGAACTTCGAGGTGGCGCCGAGCTCGAGCTGGTCCTCGCGTTTGTTGACCTTCACCACGATGCCGTCGATCTCGAACTGCAGTTCGTGCCGCTTCGCGCGCCACTCCTCGATGAACGCGATCACGCCGTCCAGTCCCTGCGACACGCAGCGCTGCGGATTCATCGGCAGTCCGAGTTTTTCGAGGATCTCGTACGCGTGCGTCTGCGAGGTCACGCGCAGCTTGCCGGCGGCGACGAGATGGTAGAGGTACGCGCTGAGCCGCTTCTGCGCAGCCTGCTTCGGGTCCTTCTGCCGCAATGCGCCGGCGGCCGCATTGCGCGGATTGGCGAGCGTCTCCTCGCCCGCTTCCTCGAGCTGCTGGTTGTATTTGAGGAAGTCCGATTTTGCGATGTAGATCTCGCCGCGAACTTCGACGCGTCCCGCTTTGGGATCGATCTTCAGCGGCAGCGCGCGGACGGTGCGGACGTTCGGCGTGACGTCGTCGCCGCGCACGCCGTCGCCGCGCGTGGCGCCGCGAACGAGCTCGCCGTTTTCGTAGAGCAGGTCGATGGAGACGCCGTCGATCTTCAGCTCCGCTTCGTATTCAACGTCGTCACGTCCGAGGCCGCGAAGCACGCGGTCGTGCCATTCGCGCAGCTCGTCGACCGAGTAGGCGTTTTCGATCGAGAGCATCGGCGGATCGTGGATGACCGATTTGAATTCGGAGATCGGCTCACCGCCGACGCGGCGGCTGGGCGAGTTGGGGTCATCGAGCTCGGGATGCTTCGCCTCCAGCTCCTGCAGGCGGCGCATGAGCTGGTCGAATTCGTAGTCGCTGATCTCGGGCTTTGCCTCGGTGTAGTAGAGGCGGTTGTGGCGCTCGAGCTCCGTGCGGAGCTTCGTGATCTCCTGCTTCGGCGTCATGCGCGGGAAAGATACCGCGACCGCTCGATGATCTTCTCGACGAATCCCATCGCCAATAAACGTTCTTCCATCATCTTCAAAAACTCACGGCGGCCTTTGACGAGATTCAAATTCATCGCGATGAAGCGCATGCCGCGCGGGGTGTCGAAGTAGACGATCAGGCGATCGCCGCCGAGCATCTGTTCGGTTCCGCTGATGTCGGTCCAGCGTACGGTGCGCGACCGGAACTGATGCAGCGGGCGCAGGGTGATCGTCGCGCCGCGCAGTTCGGCGATCGGCCGCAATGTGCCGCTCCACACCTTCAATCCGCCGAGCCAGAGCGTGCCGATGTAGACCCAGACGAAGCGCTCGCCGATCCAGCCGTAACGCGCTGCCGGGTTTACGCTTAGCGCGATCGCGATGGCCGCGGTGACGGCGGCCGCGGTGAGCACGATCGACAATCCCGCACGACGCACCCAGGGACGAAACGCGAAGGTTGTCACGGCGTCAGACATTGCGTACTCTCGTTGACAGAACGCACCAGCCCGGCACAATTTTCGCTAATTGATAAAGAGAGTCGATGCCCGTTTCGAGAGTCGATGGTACCGGCAAGCGCATCCTGGTGATCGATGACGATCTCGCGATTCGCGTATTGCTGCAGGCGGTCCTGAAGCGGATGCATTTCGCGGTGGAGCTCGCAGAGGATGGCGCGGCCGGCCTCGAAAAACTCCAGGGCGACGGGCCGGTCGATCTCGTGCTGCTCGATCTGATGATGCCGCGCCTCAACGGCTACGAATTCATCCAACGCGTAACGTCGGTTCCGGTCAAGCGTCCGCACATCATCGTCTTCACCGCGGCCGGCAAACGCGGCGTCGACAAGATCCCCGCCGACTCGATCTGCGCCTGGATCCTCAAGCCGTTCGATCTGGAGAAGTTCATCGATTTGATCGGGGAGTGTCTCGATCATGGGGAGATGCCTCATTAAGCGGGTACGTGGGCTCGCGGGTACGTGGGCTCGTGGGTACGTGGGCTCGTGGGTACGTGGGCTCGCGGGTACGTGGGCTCGATGGACTGCCCCGCCGAACCCACGCGCCCTCGTTCCCACGCGCCCTCGTTCCCACGTGCCCTACTTTTTCACCTTCCACTCGATCTGCCGGATCATCCCGAGCAAAATCTTGACTTCGCGCGCATCGAGATCGGCGCGTCCTGCCATCGCACGGACATCGTCGTAGATCCGATCGGGGTTGTTCGCATGGAGGAAGCCGACCTCCAGCAGCAGCTCCTCGGCGCGTCGATGCAGTCGCTCGACGAGTCCCGCGGGCGCGAGCTCGCGCGGGGTCGATGACGGCACGATCGACGAGAGCTCGTAGCAAAAAATGCCGACGGTCTGCGCGAGGTTCATGGTCGGGAACTCTTTGTCCGTCGGAACGGAGCACGTCTGCTGGCACATCACGACCTCGTCGCGTGTGAGGCCGCTGTTTTCGCGGCCGAAAACCAACGCGAGGGTCTGATCGGATGCGAGAATCGAGGCGATGGCCGCGACATCGCGCGGCGTGAGATCGACCGGCGTCGTGCGTCCTCGCATCGACGTGGTCGCGATCGTCACGTGCGCATCGGCGAGGGCTTCGGCGAGGGTGGGGACGAAGTGCGCGGACTGCACGACATCGTCCGCACCGCTCGCCCACCAGCCTGCGAGCGGATGCAGGTTCGGATGCTCGCCGGCGATCCATAAATCGCGATGGCCGAAGTTCTTCATCACGCGCGCGGCGGCGCCGACGTTTCCCGCTTCCTGCGGCTCGACGAGAACGATGCGGATCATCGCGCGAGCCGCCGCAGCGACTCGAGCATCGCGTCGACGTGTTCCCGTTCCGTTCGCGGATTGATCATCGTCACGCGCAGCACGCGGCGGCCTCTGAGCACGGTCGACGTGATCCACGATTCGCCGCTGCGGATCAGCCGTTCGCGCAGCTCGAGGTTCTGTTCATCCGTGCCGCGATATCGGAAGCAGAAGATGTTGAAGTCGGGCTCGTGCATCGCTTCGAAATCGCCCGACTCGACGATGCAGTCGTAGAGGTAGCGCGTGATGCCGGTGACTTTTTCGAGTGCCGCGGTGAACGGCGCGGTGCCGAAGAGTTTGAGCGTGAGCCAGAGCTTGATCGCGTCCGCGCGCTTCGAGCACTGAATGGTGACGGCGCCGATGTTGTCGAGCTCGCGCTCGGCGTGAAAGAGGTACGGCGCATCGGCTTCGAATGCGCGGCGGAGCCACTGGCCGTCGCGCACCAGAATCGCGCCGAGGGAGAGCGGCATCCAGAGCATCTTGTGCGGATCCCAGGAGAAGGAGTCGGCGCGATCGAGTCCGCGCACGAGATGCTTCAGCCGGTCGCTGAGCAGCACCGAGGCGCCGTGTGCGGCATCGACGTGCAGCCAGGTGTCGGGCGCGAGGTCGCGGATTTTTTCGAGATCGTCGAATGCGCCGGTTGCCGTCGATCCGGAGGTCGCGACGATGGCGAGGACGTTCGGTCCGAGGTTGCGGGCGAGGGCGTCGATGCTCATCCGATGCGCGTCGCCGGTCTCGATCTTGATCACGCGCTCGATGCCCATGATCGATGCGGCGCGGGCGACGGAGTAATGCGTGTCTGCGCCCGCGAGGATCACCGGATCATCGCTGCCGCCGCGTGCGCGCCAGCGTGCGCGCGCTGCGAGGAGGCCGGTGAGATTCGCGGCCGAGCCGCCGGAGACCGCGGTGCCGAGGGACTCGGCCGGATAGCCGGCGCGATCGGCGAGCCAGCGCACGACCTCCTGCTCGATCACCGTGCCGGCGGGACTCATCTCCCACACCGCGGTCGACTGATTGAGCGTCGAGATCAGCAGGTCGCCGAGAATCGCGGAGGGGAACGGCGGACAGACCTGATGGCCCATGTACGACGGGTGATGGAGCTGGATGGAGTGCTCGAGAATCGCGCCGATCGGATCGTTCGTATCGCGAAGCAGCGCGCGCAATTCCGGCGCGGATTTCCAGTCGACGACGGGGCGTGAATCGATCTGCTCGACGTGATCGAAGAGCCGGTCGACGAGATCGTGCGCGAAGGCGCGCATGTCGGAGTCGAAATGCATGCGAGCGCAACTCTACAATCTTGCGATGCGAAACATCATCGCCATCGTCCTCACGCTCTTCGCCTCCTTCGCATCCGCGCAACCGCTCACGGTCATCAAAGCCGGCACGCTGATCGACGGCCGCTCGAATGAGGTGAAGCACAACCAGGTCATCGTCATCCGCGGCAATCGCATCGAGAGCGTCGGCGCCAACGCGAACATCGATCCGGCGGCGAAGGTCATCGATCTGTCGAACATGACGGTGCTGCCGGGACTGATCGACACGCACACGCACATCTTTCTGCAGGGCGAAGATCCGGCCGCGGGCGGCTATGACGTGCAGCTGCTGAAGTACGGCATTGCGTATCGCGCTGCACGCGCGACCGTCTCCGCGCGCCGCGCGCTCGAGCAGGGCTTCACCACGATTCGCGACATGGAGACGGAGGGCGCGGGCTACGGCGACGTCGGGATCAAGCAGGCCATCGAGCAGGGCTACATCCCCGGACCGCGCATGTTCTGCGCGACGCGCGCGATCTCGACGACCGGCGGCTATCCGCTCGAAGGCTACGCGCCGGAGATCGAAGTGCCGAAAGGGGTGCAGATCATCGACGGGCCGGTCGAAGCGCGCAAAGCGGCGCGCGAGCAGATCGACAACGGCGCGGACTGGATCAAGGTCTACATGACGCATCGCTCGTGGCTCGACAAGCAGGGAAACTTCGTCTCCCAGCCGACGCTCACGGTCGAAGAGCTGCGCGCGATCGTCGACGAAGCGCATGGACAGAAGCACAAGGTGGCGTGTCACGCGTACGGCGGCGAAGGTCTGCGCCGCGCGCTCGACGGCGGCTGCGATTCGATCGAGCACGGACTCGATCTCGACGATGCGGCGATCGCGCAGATGCTGAAACAGGGAACGTGGTACGTGCCGACGCTGGCGGTCTACTACGACCACGACTCGCCGGCCGATACGCCTGCCGGCAAACGCGATCTGAAGCGGATCGCGTTGCACGGGCCGTCATTCGCGAAAGCGCACAAGGCGGGCGTGAAGATCGCGTTCGGGACGGATGTCGGCGGATTCTCGTGGAGCGATCCGATCGCGCAGGAGTTCGCGCGGCTGGTGGAATTCGGGATGACGCCGATGGAGGCGATTCAATCCGCGACATCGCGCGCGGCGGAGCTGCTCGACATGTCGGGCGAGATCGGCGTGATCGCGCCCGGCGCGTACGCGGACGTGATCGGGGTGAGCGGGGATCCGCTGAAGAGTGTGGATGTGTTGAAGGATGTGCGGTTCGTGATGAAGGATGGGAGGGTGTTCAGGCCGACAAGCTGAGAGCTTGTCGTACACCAGCTCTCATTCAGGGGGACAAGCTGAGAGCTTGTCGTACACCAGGCCTCATTCAGGCCGACAAGCTGAGAGCTTGTCGTACACCGGCTCTCATTCTGGGGGACAAGCTGAGAGCTTGTCGTACACCAGCTCTTATTCAGGCCGACAAGCTGAGAGCTTGTCGTACACCAGCTCTCATTCAGGGGGACAAGCTGAGAGCTTGTCCTACACCGGTTGGCAGCCTGAAGTGGTGTACGACAAGCTCTCAGCTTGTCGCCGCGTCGCGCACGATCCGCTCGTACAGCGGCAGGTGCTCGAACTTGCGCGGACGCAGCTCCGGGATGTCGTCGACATCGTGGCCGACGATATCCGCATGATCGGCGTGCACTTCTTCGAGCAGGTGACGTCCGGCGAGCGCGGACGCGACCGGCACGACGCCGTCGCTCTCTTTGCCGGCGATCTTGCGGAGCGGTACGAAGAAATTCGCGGTCGGCTTCTTTCCCAGGCGTCCGATGCCGACCACTTCGCGATACCGGATCCCTTCCCGATCCGGGCACTTCGCATTGATCGCCCGCGCCCCAGCCTCGGACAAATCGGTCGCGGCGTCGTGGAACGGATCGATGAAATTGACGAGCGTCGCGACGGGCGAGCCGAGGTGCGGCGTCGCGACGCAGGTGAGACTGCGCACGCACTGCGCGAGCTCGGCGTGGTCGGTCAGCATCTGCCGCGCATCGAGCCCGCCCATGCTGTGTGCGATGAGGATCAGTTTGTCCGCGGGCGCCGTGCCGAACTCGCGGACGATCGCTTCGCGCAACGACCTCGCGCGCGTCGCGACGCGGCTGATCGGACCGAGCTCCGGCTCGAGCACGCGCGCGCCAAACGTCTTGCGCAGATGATCCGCGACGCCGTTGAAGTACGGCTTGCCGACGAAGATGTGGGCGCCGAGGACGCCGTGGATCAGGACGATATTCATGGCGAGACGATCGTCACCTGCTGCGTGTCGTTGTTGGTGATGCTCACCATACCCCACATGCGCGTGCCGATATCGACGCCTGCACTCAGATCGAGATGCTCGTTCGGCGAATTGAGGAACGGGGTGAGGTCGAACGTGCCGTAACGAAGTCCGCCCTGCGCCGGCTGCAGCGGCACGACCGACGCGGCGAAGCTCGGGATCTGATCGATGTTGACGTAGAAGAACGGCGCCTCGCCGCTCGTCCAGACGCGCAGCAGTGCGCGCATGTTCGAACCGCTCGGGATATTGAGCAAACGCACGTGATCGCTGAAATCGTTCTCCCGCACGACCGGAATCCCGGTGCCGGCGGTCAGCGCGGCGCGCGACAGATCGCGGATGCGCGAATTCGCGGCGACGCGATCCGTGCGCAACACCGGCACGACCACGCCTGATACGCTGCCCGTCACCGGCAGCTTCTGTTTGCCTTCGCCCGTCTCGATCCAGTTCTCGGTCGTCCACTGCGAGCCGAACGCGCCGGCGCCGGCGAAGTCGATCGGGAAGAGCAGGTTCGTGAAGACGAACGGATCGGGAGTCGTGGCCTTCGGATCGTAGAACGTGAACGCGGCGGTTGCGGTGTGCGTGCCGCCCATCACGCTCTGCACGACGACATCGACGGGACCGGCCGCATGCGGCAGTGTCGTGACTTCGATCGTCCGGTCATCGATGCGCCGCACGAGCGGCACTTCCACTCCGCCGAAGAGCACGTGAATCGGCTCGACGTCGAATGGTTCCTTGCCGCGGATGACGACACTCGTGCCGCCGCTCGTTGGACCGACATACGGACCGATCGCGTACGTCGTCACGTCGCGCACGACGAGCTTCGTCGAGCCGAGAGACGGTGGAAGACCGGGTGCGTCGACGAATGCGACGACCTCGTAGACGCCGGCGGGGAGCACGCCGAGGTTCAGGACGTCGGTGAAGGGCTGGATGTTTCCGCTGCAGGCGCCCACGAATGGCTTGAACGCGAGGTTGATCCTCTGCGCGGTGATCGAGACGGTCGGCGGAGGCGGGCAGCCGCTGTTCCACGAAGAGGAGAACGTCAGCGTCGTCGTGGTGTCGTTCGTGGGCGCGGGCGGATCGAAGCGGAATGTGGACGCGTGGAGAAGTGGAGCGAGGAGCAGGATCAGGGCGAGTCGTCGCATGCAGGTTATACGTCGCGGTCGAGCGGAACGATGGGGTTGTGCTCGTCCATGAGCGCGGCCCACGCGCCGAGGTAGGTGTCGCGCGGAACGCGGAAGCGGCGCGTGAATGAATCGGAATTCGGATCGTCGCCTTCGAAGACGTAGACGAATCCGCCGTGCTCGAAGATGACGATGTGCCAGGCTTCGTCGAAGTCTTCGTACGGTCCGTCGATCGAGCCGAACGGCACGTCGGCGGCGATGAAGTGCTTCAGATCGCGATCGGCGTTCTCCCAGGCCGGAAACCACGCCAGGCGTTGGCCGTCACCATCGACGAGCTCGATCTTGCGATCGCGAAGCTCGATGGAGAAGTCGTCGACGGTGCGAACGTTGTCGAGATCGGGCACGGGCCCGATTCTACTGCGGCGAAATCACCGTGACGTGCTGAGTATCGTTATTCGTGACCGATACAAAACCCCACGCCGACTTGTTGCCGCTCGATTCGATGGGATCGATTTCGACGCGCACCGCCGTCGCGCCGTCGAGCTGGCGATAGCCGGCGAGAAGGTTGTCGATGCTGGCGAAGGCGCCGCCGCGCAGCGATGCCTGCGGCGTGAGGACGACGAACGTTTTCACCGCCGGCTCCTGTGTATCGCCGCGGTAGATGCGGACGGTGAACTCTCCCCTGCCAGTCAGACTGTAAAGCCGCAGCGTGACGCGATAGCGAGGATCGTTCGGCACGTTCAGGATGCTGAACGGCCGCGCGAAGAGGTCCGATTCGCGCACCACCGGCACCTGGGAACCGAGGTCCTGCGCATCACGCGAGGTATCGCGGATGTTGAGCGCGAGGTCGAGCCGCGGCATCGCCTGGCGCGGCAATTCCTCGACGACGCCGCCGAGCGCATTCGCATTCGCAACCACCGACGTCGTGCCGTTCGCTGCCGGCCTGCGATCGCAGCTCGGAACGCAACTGCTGAGAAACACGGAGGTGAATGCGGGCGTGATCGGGTACTCGTTGCCGTTGTACATCGCAGCGTTCGTCGCCCACTGCGCGCCGAATGCTCCCGGTCCTGACCAGAACACCGGGAGCAGCACACGCTCATAAAACTCCGCCGGGATGGACATCGACTCGGGATCCGGCATGCCGTACGCCGCCGTGGAGTGAAGCGTGCCGCTCGGTTTTTCGATCGTCACGTCGTAGATGCCGGGAGCCAGCGCCGGACTTTTCACCCGGCCTCCCCCGAAGCCGAGGCTGACGATCTCGGCGGCGAGCGGGCCGAAACGAACCGCGGTCGTGTCGATCATGTTGGGGCCGATGATGCTGATGATGTCGGCGCCGGAGGCTCCGGCATTCGGCCGCAATTCGAAGGGCGGATTCGCGTCGCGCACCGCGATGGCGGCGATCGGCGGCACCTCCGAAGTCTGCTCGCCATGGACGATCGACACGCCGTAAATGCCGGCGGGCAGAACACCGAGATCGACGGTGAAGTCGGCGTTCGAGGCGCGAATGCATTCGACCTGCCGGACGAAGACGGCGATCCTGATTGAGGATCCATCGCGGCTCACGGTGGTGTGATCGATCCCGCAGCTGTAGTTCGGGATGTGCACGTGCGCGAGCACCGGGGTGCGCGACGTCGGATCGGGCGGATCGAACGCAACGAGCCTGGACTCCGCCCGCGCAAACAGCGCCGAGGCGAATGAAAACAACAGCAGCGACGCGTATCTCATACGCCGAGATACGCCGCTCCGACGAGCGCCGTCTAGTCCGGCGCTTCCTTCGCAAGGAGCGCGGCCGTCCCGGCCGCAGCGATTGGGCGTCTCGCCCGATCGCGGTGAACCTGTCGCCGGCCGAGACGGCCGCCGACTGCGGGCCGGGAGGCCCGCGCTCCGGTAGCGATCCTTCCGGTTCTACTGCGGCGAAATCACCGTGACGTGCTGTGTTTCGTTGTTCGTCACCGATACAAAACCCCATGCCGCACGCGCGCCGCTCTTGATCAGCGGATCGATCTCGATGCGCAGCGAGCTCTTGCCCGCGAGTTGCGGATACGTGGCGGCGAGATCGTTGATGACCGCGAAGCTGCCGCCCTGCAACGAGGCATCGGCATTGAGCACGATCGCCGTGAACGGCAGCACTTCGGTCGATCCGCTGAGCACGCGGATGCCGAATCGCGTCGGTCCATCGAGGTTGTACAGGCGCAGCGTGACGCGATAGCGCGAATCGCCCGGCACGCTCGCGATGCTGAACGGCCGCGCATAGAGCTGCGATTCGCGCACGACCGGGATCTCCGTGCCGAGATCCTGCGCATCGCGGGAGAGGTCGCGGACGTTGAGGCCGATGTCGACGCGTGCGTTGGCCTGCCTCGACAGGATCTCGACGGCTCCGTTCGGCCGCGTGTCATCGGCGGTTGCAATTGCGGTCACCGTGGGACCGAGGGGCAGCAGGATGCCCAGGCCGGGCGGCGTGATCAGAAAGTCGTTGCCGTTGTGGATCGTCACCTGCGTCCGCCACACCGATCCGAATGCACCGGAGCCCGACCAGAACACGGGGAACAACACGCGCTCGTAAAACGCGGGATTGCGCGTGTCGGCCTTCGGCACGTGATACGCGGCCGTCGCACGCAGCGGATTCGGCAGCGTGTCGACGATGACGTCGTACGTGCCCGGCTCCAACACCGGCACCTTCACCCTCACTTCGTTCGCGGTCACGGACACCACCTCGGCCGCACTCGTCCCGAAATGCACGCCCGTGGTACCGCGGAGATTCGCATTGCCCACGAGATCGATCGTGGCGCTGCCCGGCGTGTCCGGAGAAACGGTGAACGGCGGATTCCCATCGCGCACGTCGAGCTCCGCTTCCGCGATCGCGGAGAGGAGTTGTCCCGGCGAGACCACCACGTCGTACACGCCCGCGGGAAGGACGCCGAGGTCGACCGTGATGTCGGCAGGAGAGGGCACGAGGCAGAGCACCACCGAGGGTTGCAACGCGATGCCGATGATCGAGCCGCTGCGCGTGACGGTCGCGCCGGTGATGCCGCAGCCGAAGTTCGGGATGTGCACGTGCGCGTGCACGCCGGTCTCGCTCGTCGGATCGGGCGGATCGAAACGGAGCACCGAGACCTGCTGCGCGAAGAGCGGCGTGGTGAGAACGAGAAGGAGAAGCGCGAGTTTTTTCACATGTGCTCCGGAGCGAAGATGGTCACCTGCTCAGGGTGAGCTTGATGCGGGTGAACGTGTCGGGCGAGGGAGGGTCGACTCGGAGAACTGCAGCGAGCAGCAGGGTCGTGATGATCACGACCCGATTACGCGTGCGCGCGGCGTGCCGTCTAGTCCGGCGATTCGATCTGGTAGTTCGGCGCTTCCTTGGTGATCGTCACGTCGTGCGCGTGCGATTCGCGCAGACCCGCGGCCGTGATGCGGATGAACTGCGCCTTCGTCCGCAGGTCGTCGATGCTCTGCGAGCCGGTGAGTCCCATGCCGCTGCGCAGTCCGCCGACCATCTGCGGGATCATCGCGCTGAGCGAGCCTTTGTACGGGACCTTGCCTTCGATCCCTTCCGGCACGAGCTTCGACACTTCGTCCGCGTCTTCCTGGAAGTAGCGATCCTTCGAGCCCGCCTGCATCGCGCCGATCGAGCCCATGCCGCGATACGCCTTGTACGTGCGGCCCTGGTAGAGGATCGTTTCGCCCGGCGCTTCGTCGGTGCCGGCGAAGAGCGAGCCGATCATCACCGAGCTCGCGCCCGCGGCGAGCGCCTTCGTCACGTCGCCCGAGAACTTGATGCCGCCGTCGCTGATGATCGGGATGTCGAACTGTTCTGTTGCTTTTGAACACTCCATGATCGCGGTGATCTGCGGCACGCCGGCGCCGGCGACGACGCGCGTGGTGCAGATCGAGCCCGGTCCGATGCCGACCTTCAGCGCATCGATGCCGAGCTCGCACAGATCGCGCGCCGCTTCGTACGTCGCGACATTGCCCGCGATGAGCGGCGTGTCGGGAAAGACTTTCTTGAACTGTTTGATGGTGTCCATCACCGCACTCGAATGCGCGTGCGACGAATCGATGACGACCACGTCGACCTTCGCGTCGATGAGTGCACGTGCGCGATCGAGACCGTCGCGTCCGATGCCGATCGCGGCGCCGCAGCGGAGGCGTCCGAGGCGGTCCTTCGCGGCTTGCGGATAACGGCGCGCCTTCTGGATGTCTTTGACGGTGATCAGACCCTTGAGATCGCCGTTGATGTCGACGACGAGCAGCTTCTCGATGCGATGCTGATGCAGGACGTCGCGCGCCTGCTCGAGCGTGGTGCCGACCGGCACGGTGATCAGATCTTCTTTCGTCATGCGCTCGGCGATCGGCAGATCGAAGCGCGTTTCGAAGCGGAGATCGCGATTGGTGAGGATGCCGACGAGCTTGCCGTTCGCATCGGTGACCGGCACGCCGGAGATCTTGTACTTCTCCATGACCTGCATCGCTTCGGCGATGGTCTGCCACGGCCGCATGGTCACGGGATCGACGATCATCCCCGCCTCGGAGCGCTTCACTTTGTCGACTTCTTCGGCCTGACGATCGATCGGCATGTTCTTGTGGATGATGCCCAGTCCGCCGTGCTGCGCCATGGCGATGGCGAGGCGCGCTTCGGTGACGGTGTCCATCGCCGCGGAGACGATGGGGATGTTGAGGCGGATGTCGCGCGTGAGACGCGTGGAGACATCGACGAAATTCGGATGCATCTCCGACTTCGCCGGCTTGAGCAGCACGTCGTCGAAGGTGAGCGCGATGGGGATCGGTTCGGCGAAACGCGACGATGGAAGCTCGCGCTGCTCGCTTTCGTGAATATCGATGCGGCCGATCACGGGAACGTCTTTCAACACGCGCTCTTCACTCATGTTGCGAGTATAAAACAGGCAAAAAGCATCGAAATTGCATGCGGCTCCGGCGGGAAGCAGAGAGCTCGTGTTAATGCGATTCACGATCGAGGAGCGTCACCTCACCGATCTGGCGGGGAAACTGACCACAACGCCGGCGCCGGTGTCCTTTCACAGCTGCGATGCGGAGTCTGTGGAGGACGCCGTGCGCTCGTTCGTATCGATCGACGGCGCGGAGATCATCGGAAAGATCCAGACGTTTCCTGGATTTCAAGGCATCGCGACCGTGCGCAAGCCGACCGGTGTGTACACGCTGGCGATCGCGCCTGCGAGTCAGCAGATGAGGTTGTCGTGAATCCCCCTGCGGAAAGAGTGTGGGGCCGCCGACTCGGCGGCCTGCGCCGCCGGGTCGGCGGCGCCACACACCCCGTCGGACTCGCGCGGCATGACACACGTTTTTAGCGAGCGTTCGCCAGCTTCTGCACATTGGGATCGCCCGGCCGCAACTTCGTGATGGTGTCATGCCGAGGGAAGCAGAGAGTGTGGGGCCGCCGACTCGGCGGCCTGCGCCGCCGGGTCGGCGGCGCCACACCTCCGGCATGACACGCGTTTTTAGCGGGCGTTGGCCAGTGAGTCCGCCAGCTTCTGCACGTCCGGATCGCCGGGCCGCAACTTCTGCAGCTTCGCCAGCTCCGACTTCGCTTCATCCGTGCGCCGTGTCTCGGCGAGGATGATCACCTCGTTGAACAGCGCCTGCCACTGCTCGGGATGCGCCTGCACGACCTGCCGGAACTGGGCGAGCGATTTCTCCGCCTCGTTGTTGTTGCGGTAGCAGATGCCGAGGTCGGTGCGAAGCTGCGGATCGTCGCGGACTTTCAGCGCGCGCTCGAAGTACTCGATGGCCTGCGGAAACTTGCCCGCATCCATGTACATCGTGCCGAGCTGCGCGAGCGCGCCGGCGTTGTTCGGATCGCGCTCGATCGCCTGCTTGAGCGTGTTGATCTGCTGAAAGACGGCGCCCATCGGACTGCCGCCCGATGCCGTCGCGGCAGGTGCAGCCGGTGCCGGTGCTTCCGCGGCGACCGCCGCCGGTTGTTTGCCGCGCAACTTCGAATCAGCGAGCTTCGGCCCGATCACCATGCTTCCGATGACCAGCCCCAGCAGAAGTCCGAAACAGGCGAAGACGATGTTGTCGCGCGTCATCCGTTCTTGATGATCTCCCTCAGCATTTCATCCTGCAGCTGGTAAATCGCGTAAACGCCGACATGGTAACGGTTGAAGATGAAGCTGAAGGCGTAGATCTTTCCGCTCTGCGCGTGCACGTATCCGGAGAGACCCACCACGCCGACGATGTAGCCGGTCTTCGCGTACACCTGCCGCGCGAACGGCGCCTGCCGCAGTCGATGACCGAATTTCGAGTCGGGATCGCCGGAGTACGGAAGGGAGGAGACGAAATCTTCCCTCCATGGGCTCTTCCACATGTACCGCAGCAAATGAATGAACGCATTCGCCGACGCGCGGTTCTCGCGCGACATGCCTGAGCCGTCCGCCTGGTGATATTCGTCCGCGGGCACGCCGATCTTCGTGGTGAGCCACTCCGTCACCGCGCCGGTCCCCGCCTCCCACGTCCCCGCCTTCTTCGTCTCCGCGCCGATCATCTTCACCACTTCCTCGGCGTACGTGTTCTGACTCTTCTTGTTGATGACGTAGACGAGGATGTTGAGCGGCGTCGAATGCTGCGACACCGCACGCCAGTCCGGATGCGTGTCGCGCGGCGTGACGACCATCTCGCCCTGCAGATGAATCCCGCTGCGCTCGAACGTCTCGTGCGTGACCGTCGCGAAGTACTGCACCGGATTCTCGACGGTGAGGAACACCGAGCTCGTTCCCGATCGCGACGGCACACCGCCGCGCACGATGATCTCGTTCGTGCCGCGCGCACGGGTGATGAACGGCATGCCGCGGCCGGTCCTGCATCCGTTCTCGACTTGCAGGTAACCGGTCGGCGGATCGAGCTGCACGATGCACGGCTTGCCGGGACGCGACGGCATCACGCGCACTTCGACGCATCCCTCCTGCATCGAGAACGCCGACACCGGCGCCTCATACCAGTTGATCAGCTGATCGGCCGGCCATGTCGGATGGATGTACTCCGTATCCATGTAGCCGTACTCGAAGATGAGCGAGCCGTGGATGGTCTTGATGCCGGCGCGCTTGATGTCGGTGACCCACTCTTCGATGACGGCGGTGGCGTGTCCGTCGTGAAAACGTCCGCCGATGGTCGGATCGCCGTGTCCGACGACCTTCACGTCGCCTTCGAGCGTGCCGTCGGGATGCACGCTGCCGCGCGTGTAGACAGTCGTCGTGACCTCGAATGACGGCTTGAGAAGATCGATCGCCGAGGCGGTGGTGAAGAGCTTCATGTTCGACGCAGGTGCGAGCGGCGTGTGCGGCGACCGCTCCGCCACGACCTCGCCCGACTCGACGTCGACCACCTGCAGACTGGCCTCGGAGCTGCGTCCGACGGCGCCGTTCATCAACGACAGCAGGCGTTCATTGAGCGTGTTGCCAACCGCGGTACCGGCAATCGCCGGTGCCTTGACCGTCGCTTTGCGTCGCGGCGTGCGGCGGCGTTTTTTCTGGAGTGCGGCGGCCGTGCCGCCGCGCCGCGGAGGCGCGGCCTCCGCGTACAGAGCGGCGGCATGGCCGCCGCACTCCAGAAGGAGCAGCAGCACGAGCAGCCTACGCATCCATCATCCTCGAGATCACCTCCGGCAGCTCGCCGAGATCGCGGATCGTGGCGTCGGGATGAATCTCCATCTCGTGCTCGACTGGCGGTGCGACAGCCGTGCCGCGATTGGGCGGGACGAAATGCACCGCCCGCATGCCGCATCGCTGCGCGCCGTAGACATCGACGTAGAGGTTGTCCCCGACGAACATCATTTCTTCATACGCCACACCGAGACCGGCGCGTAACTGCTCGAAGATCGATGTGCGTGGTTTGCACTCGCCATGCTCGTTCGAGAAGACCATGACGTCGATGGAGCGTCCGAGGCCGAGGCGGTCGAGGATGGGACGAAGGACGTAGCCCGGCGTGCGGCCGGTGTTGCTGATCAGGCCGATGCCGAGGTCGCGCCGCTTCAGCCGTTCGAGTGTTTCGGGGGCGTGCGTCACGGCACGCGGCGGGATCTCGAGCGCCGCATGTGCGTAGACGTGCTCGAGCTCCGCAAGCGTCGGTTCATCGAACGATGCCGGATCGAGCCCGAGCTCTTCGAGCATGTGCTCGACCTGGCGCCGGCACGGCACGTCGCGATCGTCGGACCAGTAGAGCTCGTGGCACTTGCGCCAGAGCGCGCGATACGCCGTCTCGATGCGCGCCGGCTCATGACCGAGTATTTTCTCGATGCGCTCGAGCCGCAGCCGCTCCTGCTGCCGCGCAGTCGTCGAATCTTCCGTGATCAGGGTTTCCCAGAGGTCGAAGGCGATGGCTTTAATCATTAGTTCAGCTGCACCCGTCCCCGAAACCCTTCCTCATATCCATGAAAAAACTGCAACGACGGTTCGGGATGGTGCCAGCAGTAGTAGCCGCTGCCGCTGTCGAAGTCGACGAGCCAGAGGCCTTTCACTTCGATACCGAGGGCGAGGACCTGCTCGGCCCAGTCGGTGACGATGCGGCGGAAGTCGTCGTTCGTCTCGTCCACTTCCTCGCCGAGCGCTTCGACTTCGGTGTATGCGGAATCCGTCAGGCGCTGCACTTCCGGCAGCAGCGCGCAGGCATCTTCGTAGGAAAACAATTTCTTATCGCTCACTTTTTCCGAACCTTGGCCATCAACGAGTCGACTTTCTCTTTCAGTTTCTGCGCCTCGCCGCTGGAGCTCGTGCGGACCGACTCCACGCCCTGATCCGCCTTCGCCTTCAGCTTATCGACGAGCGGCTCGACTTTCTGGCCGTACTTCGCCGCCCATTTGCTGAGGCGATCTTCCTTCACCTGGATGACCGCACCGTCTTCGATCGGCGCGCCGACTGCAAAGGCGTTCATCACGACCAGCTTGCGGTCGTCGACGGTGAAGAGCGAGTCGGAGACGACCGTCTTGCGATGCTCGCGGTCGAGACGAATGGTGACCGCGTCTCGGTCGTCGAGCTTCGAGATGTTCGTGACTTTGCCGACGACGACCTGATTCGCGACGACCGGATCGCCGCTGCGCAGGCCGGCCGCACTTTGAAAAATGATCGTGGCCTTCACCGTGCCGCGGGTGACCGCCCATCGCGCGCCGGCCCAGACGCAGACCGCGATGACAGCAAGGAACAGAATCGCACCGAGTTTTCGCATCGCGCCGAAGTGTATCGTGAGCCAATGGACGCTGAAGTTTCGCTTGTGCTAAAACGCGGCCTGCAGCGTTGCGTTCCCTGGAATCTGATGGAGGAGATGCCCATGTCGGTTGAGGATAGGGTCAAGTCGATCATCGTCGAACAGCTCGGAGTCGACGCGGATGAAGTCACTCCGGAGGCCTCGTTCGTCGAAGACCTCGGCGCCGATTCGCTCGATACGGTCGAGCTGATCATGGCGTTCGAAGAGGAATTCGGCGTCGAGATTTCGGACGATGAGGCGGAGAAGATCCGCAAGGTCAAGGACGCCGTCGAATACATCGACAAGCGTCAGAGCGCGTCGTAAGCCCTCACATCCGCTTCGTTCTTACCGTGGTCAGTTCAGATCGTCGCTTCCGGCTGTCTGAACTGGCCATTCCATTTTCAACAGGAGCCCTCCCTTGAATAAACGGCGCGTCGTGGTCACCGGCATCGGCATGATCTCTCCCCTCGGCATCGGCAACGACGCGACCTGGCAGGGGCTGGTCGAAGGACGCTCCGGCATCGGTCCCATCACGAAGTTCGACGCCAGCGCATTCGCCTGCCGCATCGCCGGCGAGGTGCGCGGCTTCGAGCCCGAGAAGTGGATCGAGAAAAAAGAGGTCAAGAAGTCCGACACGTTCATCCACTACGCCATCGTCGCCGCGCAAATGGCGGCCGACGACGCGGGCCTGGAGATGGCGAAGGAAGACGGCGACCGCGTCGGCGTGATCATCGGCTCCGGCATCGGCGGACTTCCGCTGATCGAGGAGATGCATCAGAAGATGATGGAGCGCGGTCCGAGCCGCATCTCGCCGTTCTTCATCCCCGGCCTGATCGTGAATCTCGCCACCGGACAGATCTCGATCCGTTTCGGTGCAAGAGGACCGAGCTCCGCCCCCGCAACTGCATGCGCCACCGGCGCGCACGCGATCGGCGACGCGTACAAGATCATTCAGCGCGATGAAGCGGACGTGATGTTCGGCGGCGGATCGGAAGCGGTGATCACGCCGCTGGCCGTCGGCGGCTTCGCAGCGATGCGCGCGCTGTCGACGCGCAACGACGAGCCGCAGCGCGCGTCGCGCCCGTGGGACGCAGACCGCGATGGCTTCGTGATGGGCGAAGGCGCCGGCGTCCTGATTCTCGAAGAGCGCGAGCACGCCATCGCACGCGGCGCGAAGATCTATTGCGAGATCGGCGGCTACGGCATGTCGAGCGACGCGTACCACATCACGTCGCCGGCCGAAGACGGCAGCGGCATGATGCGCGTGATGCAGCGCGCGCTGAAGGATGCGGGCCTGCATCCGAACGACATCGAATACATCAACGCACACGGCACGTCGACGTCGGTAGGCGACAAGACGGAGACGGTGGCGATCAAGCGCGTCTTCGGCGATCACGCGTACAAGCTGGCGGTCAGCAGCACGAAATCGATGACCGGCCACCTCCTCGGCGCCGCCGGCGGTCTCGAGTCCGCGATCACCGCAATGGCGATCAAGACCGGCATCATCCCGCCGACGATCAACTACGAGAAGCCCGACCCGGAGTGCGATCTCGATTACGTGCCGAACACGGCGCGCGAGCAGAAGCTGACGCACACGATGTCGAACTCGTTCGGCTTCGGCGGGACGAACGCGACGCTGATCTTCAGCGCTCACGAATAGCGTCGCGCAGCCGCGCGAGCAGTTCGCGCTTGGCCGCGGAGTGCTCGGCTTCGTCGTTCCACCGGAGCGTCGGCTGCAACGGAACGCCGCCGACCAATCCGAAGAAGCGTCCCTCGATCAGTACGTCGAGTGCGCCGGGACCGTCATCAGTCCTTCCGGCGCCCAGCGAACCGTCCAACCGTCCCACTGCCGCCGCAGCAAATCGAGATGAACGCGACGCAGACGCACGTCGTACAGCACGTCTTCACCGCCGAAAAAGAGGAGGTCGCGCCGGTCGAGATCGAGGAGCGCGGCTCCTTCGCACCACACTTCATCGAGCCATCCCCCGTCGCCGGCCGGCTCACGCTGCCGGATGAAGTGCAGCGCCTCCTCCGGTCCCCAGAACAGCTCGTCGTCGAGGCGGTTCGCGCACCAGTGGTCGTAGTAGACGGTGCGCTGACCGTGCTCGATGACGATGAGATTCGCCCGCTGACCCATGCGCGACGATTCTAAATGGTGGTCTGCTTCGTCTCCGTACGCGGCGTCGAGGAATCTGGGCGGGCGGGGGCGCGATGAGCGAGCCGCACGCCCGCCCAGGTCCCTCGACTACGCTCGGGATGACGGGAGATCACGCGAGGGCCTCCGCACCCGGCGTCATTCCGAGCGTAGTCGAGGAACCTGGGCGGGTGGGGCGCGGTAATCGAGCATGCTTTATGCTATAAAGTACTTTGTGATGTACGACATCGCCGTCATCGGCGCCGGACTGGCCGGTCTCTGCTGCGCCCGCATCCTCGGCTCCCGCGGACTCCGCGTCCTGCTCGTCGATCGCAAACGCTCGCTCGCCGACGGCATCCACACCACCGGCATCTTCGTCCGTAAAACGTGGGAGGACTTCCCGCTGCCGGATGAACAGCTCGGCAGGCCGATTCGCGACGTGACGCTCTACTCGCCGTCGCGCAAGGCGATGCACCTGACCGCCGATCACGACGAGTTCCGCATCGGCCGCATGTCGTGGATCTACCTCCACCTGCTCGATCACTGCGCGCGCGCCGGCGTCCGCTTCCTGCCGCAGACGCGCTTTCTCGACGGCGACGGCCAGTCGATCACCGTCAGCCGCGGCGAACGCGTGGAGCGGATCAGCGTGCGCTATGTGATCGGCGCGGACGGCGCACAGTCGCGTGTCGCGCGCGCGTTCGGACTGGATACGAATCGCGAGCTCCTCGCCGGCATTGAAGATGTCGTGCCGGGCCGCGCATCGACGCCGCAGCTGCACTGCTATCTCGATCCGCGGCTCGCGCCCGGCTACATCGCGTGGGTCGCGGATGACGGCGTGGAGTCGCACATCGGACTGGCCGGTTATCGCGCGCGCTTCGATCCCGCG
>DATEZA010000086.1:0-21618 GCA_035255945.1 Thermoanaerobaculia bacterium | reverse complement strand
ACACGAACTATCACTGGTTGCCGGAGCTGATGCAGCGGTTTCAGCGCAAGCATCCGCGCGTCGACCTGCAGATCGATCCCGACGCGACGTACCGGCCGGCCGAATCGCTGCTCGCGGGGACGATCGATCTGGCCATCATGTCGTCCGAGGTTGCGGACCGGCGGTTGCAGGTGCGGCGGCTGTTCGATGACGAGATGGTCGTGGTCATGAAGGCGGGACACGAGCTCGCGTCGCGCGACTACGTGAGGCCGAAGGAGCTCGCGGCGCAGACGCTGCTCACGTACAACACACTCGAGGAGAACTTCGCGTATCAGCGGCTGCTGCGGCCGGCGGGTTTGATGCCGCGCGCGCACAAGCAGGTGCGGCTGACCGAGGCGGCGATCGAGCTGGTGCGGGCGGGGATGGGCGTGAGCGTGTTGTCGCGATGGGCGGTCGCGCCGCAGCTTGCGAGCGGCACGCTCGTCGCGCGGCCGCTCACGTCGCGCGGATTGCGGCGGCAGTGGAAAGCCGTGACGCTGCGCGCGGCGCGAAGCGCGGGATACCTCGACGACTTCATCAAGCTGCTCGTCCAGTCCCCCTCGCCCCGCTTGCGGGGAGAGGGGCAGGGGTGAGGGGCCTGATCTCGCCACGAGCCCCTCACCCCTGCGCCCTGGTTAACCTTTCGGCATCTGACCTCGTAATTCAGTTATGCGTAATGCCGTACTGCTGTTCTGCTGTCTCGTGTCCTTCGCCGTTTTCGCAGCTCCCCCTTCATCGATGCCGGCGAACATTCCGGTCCCTCCCGCCGCCCAACCCTCGGCCCACTTCGACCCGCAGGCCGCGACCGACGCGTACCTCGCGCTGATCCCGCCCGATGCAAAGGCGCGTTCCGATGCGTACTTCGAAGGCGGCTACTGGCTGCTGTTGTGGGACCTGCTGTACGGCGTCGCGATCGCGCTGATCGTGCTGAACCTGCGCTGGTCGTCGAAGATGCGCGACTTCGCGGAGCGCATCACGCGATTCGGTCCGCTGCGCACGATCGTCTACTGGATTGAGTACCTGCTGCTGATCTCCATCCTCGGATTTCCGCTCGCCGTTTACGAAGGCTTCTTCCGCGAGAAACAGTACGGCCTCGCCACGCAGACCTTCGGCGGCTGGTTCGGCGATGAGCTCAAGGGGCTCCTCGTCAACATCGTTCTCGGCGCGATCATCACCGCCGTGCTGTTCGGCATCGTGCGCAAGCTGCCGCGCACGTGGTGGATCTGGGGCGCGCTCGCGACGTCGCTGTTCAGCGTGTTCCTGCAGCTCATCGCGCCGGTCTTCCTCTTCCCGATCTTCAACAAGATCACGCCGCTCAACGACCCGAAGGTGACGGAGCCGATCCTGCGGCTCGCGCGCGCGAACGGCATTTCGGTGAAGAACGTCTATCAGATCGATGCGTCGCGGCAGACCACGCGCATGAGCGCGAACGTGTCGGGCATCGGCAGCACGATGCGCATCACGCTCAACGACAACCTCCTGCGCCGCGGAACGCCGGAAGAGATCCAGGCGGTGATGGGTCACGAGATGGGACATTACGTGCTCAATCACGCATACAAAGGCGCGATGGAGTATCTGATCCTGATCGTCGTCTGGTTCGCGGCGCTGCGCTGGGCGCTCGACTTCGCGCTCGCGCGCTGGGGCGCGCGCTGGGGCATTCACGGCATCGGCGACACCGCGATTCTTCCGCTCGTCATTCTGGTGTCGTCGCTCTTCTTCTTCATCCTGACGCCGGCGATCAACACGATGGTCCGCGTCGCGGAGCTCGAAGCGGACATGTACGGCCTCAACGCCGCGCGCGAGCCGGACGGCATGGCCCGCGCCGCCATTCACCTCGGCGAGTACCGCAAGATGAGCCCCGGCCCGGTCGAGGAATGGATCTTCTTCGATCACCCGAGCGGCCGCACACGCATCCTCGCCGCGATGCGGTGGAAGGCGGAGAACCTGAAGTAGCGGCACGCGCGAACTTCGCTTCGCACAAACGCCTCTTCTGAAGCCCGGCCCGAACTTTCGTTCGGCCGGGCTTGCGATTTTTCAAGCACTTGCGGTGGCAATCGGGTTGCTCTTTCTCCGCCCGTCCAACGAAGCACGGAAATGGAGAAAGAGCGATGAACGATGAATTCGATTTCAGTCGGGAAGCAGAGTTGCTCGGCAGCGGTGAGCTCGAAGGCGAGGGCGAACTGTTCGAGTTCGAGCACGATCACGAGCACGATCATGAGTACGAGCACGACCACGAGTACGGGCACGATCAGGAGATGGAGCTCGCCACCGAGCTGCTGACGATCTCCGGTGAAGCGGAGCTCGATCATTTCCTCGGCGGTCTGTTCAAGATCGCGAAAGGTGTGCTCAACACGCCGGCGGGGCAGAAGCTCAAGGGACTGCTCGGCAACGCCGCGAAGAAGGGGCTGAAGCTCGGCGGCCAGGCGATCGGGTCGTACATCGGCGGCGACCGCGGCGGCGCAATCGGTGCGAACGCCGGCGCGCTGGCGGGACAGATCTTCGGGCTCGAGCTCGAAGGGATGAGCGGCGAGGATCAGGAGCTCGAGGTGGCGAAGGGATTCGTGCGCCTGGCGCAGGATTCGGTGAAGAACCTCGCAGCGAGCGGATCGGGCGCCTCGGCCAATCCGACGCAGGCCGCACGCTCCGCATTCGCCGCGGCCGCGCGCCGTTACGCGCCGGGATTTCTGCGCGGAGGCGGAGGCGGAAGCGCCAGCACCGGTGATTGTGGTCCGCGCCGTCCGTCGCGCTGCGGAGTGTGGCGCCGCCACGGACAGAAGATCGTTCTTTACGGCGTCTACGGCGGTTGAGGAGAGACGAACATGCATGACCTCGATCGCACACTACGCAGTCAGGAACCGGAGCTCGAATCGTGGGAGACGGAAGGGGAGATGGAGCTCGCGGCGGAGCTGCTGTCGGTCTCGAACGAACAGGAGCTCGATTACTTTTTCGGAAAGCTGTTCAAGAGCGTCGCGAAATTCGCGAAGCCGCTGGGGCAGGTTCTGAAGCCGATCGCGAAAGCCGCACTGCCGATCGCGGGCAAAGTCGCCGGCTCATTTTTCGGCGGTCCGATCGGCGGCATGATCGGCGGCAAGCTCGGCTCGATGGCGTCGAACCTCTTCGAGCTCGAAGCGGAGAGCTACACGCCGCAGGAGCTGGAGATCGAAGTGGCGAAGCGGATCGTGCGGCTCGGCACGGCCGCGGCGCAGAACATGGCGAGCATGCCGGCCGGCGGCGATCCGTACAGCGCGGCGCGTCGTGCGGTCGCAGCGGCGGCGCGCGAGCATGCGCCCGGACTGCTGCGCCCGCGCTCTTCGCGCCCGAGCTGCGGTCCGGAGGGACGCTGGTCACGTCGCGGCAACAACATCGTGATCGACGGGGTGTCGTGATGCTGCTCGCTCCGTATGCCGCCAGCACCCTCCAGCTCGAGACGCGCGCGCTGCTCACACGCATCGACCGGCTGCAGCCGTTCGCGCTGGTGATGCCGATGGTGGCCGCCGCGCGCGTTTCGTCCGAGGCTTCGGATGCGATCGAGCGGTACCTGCTCGAAGGCCGGCGGACGTTGCGTGCGCGCGTGCTCGAGTATCTGCACTGGTTGCGCCGGCGCGATCACGCGGCGCGGCCGGACGAGGCGCAGCGGCGCTTCGCCTTTCTCAAATTGCGATTCAACGTCGTGCTCACGCACTTCGACATCTTCGCCAACGCGCTCACCGTGCGGGGCGAGATCGGCAACGGAGTCTGGCTGGCCGGACTCGATGCCACCGCCGAAGATGCGCTGACGCTCGACGCCGAGTACTACCAGCTGCCGCCGGTCGTGACGTATCTCGATCGCGGGCATGGTGCGGCGATCCGCCGCGCGCGCACGCGGCTGCCGGGCGGCGGCGCCAATCCGGTCGCCATCATTCGCGTGCCGCGCGAGCGGATGGTCGGCAGCGGGATCGCTTCGTCGCTGGTGCACGAGGCGGGACATCAGGGCGCGGCGTTGCTCGATCTGCTGCCGTCGTTGCGCGCGGAGCTGCGGGCGCGCGAGCGCGCCAGCGCCGGCCCGGAGCGCCTCGCATGGCGTTTGTGGGAGCGCTGGATCTCCGAGATCGCCGCCGACTTCTGGTCGGTGGCGAAGCTCGGCGTCGCGGCGACGCAGGGATTGATGGGCGTGGTCAGTCTGCCGCGTGCATTCGTCTTTCGCGTGCAGTTCGACGATCCGCATCCGTTTCCGTGGATTCGCGTGAAGCTCTCCGCGGCGATGGGGCGGATGCTGCATCCCGATCCGCAGTGGGCGCTGCTCGATCAGTTGTGGGAAGCGTTCTATCCGCGGACGGGACTCGATGCATCGCGTCTCGCGCTGATCGAGGCGCTGGAGCGATCGATCCCTGCGTTCATCGAGCTGCTCGCGTCGCATCGTCCCGCGGCGTTGCGTGGAGCTTCGCTGGGTCGCGCGTTCGACCTGCCGTCGCGGAGGCCGTCGCGTCTGCGGGCGCTGTTCCGCATCTCGCGCGGAGGTCCGGAAGCGCTGTTGTCGCTGCCGCCGACGCTCGCCCTCGCGGTGCTCGGCCAGGCGAAACAGGATCGCCGGCTCACACCGGAGCGCGAAAGCCGCGTCGTCGCGGAACTGCTGACGCGCATCGGTCTGCGGCGCGCACTGGAAGGCGCGCGCGCCGCGCCGCCGGTGCGGGTGGCGGCGGCGTGAAGTGAACTTTTGACGAGGAGAAAGAAATGCCTAACGAAGATACGAATTTTCCTGAGCACTTTCCTGAGGTCAGACACGTGGTGGTGGACGGCGTCACGCCGGCGATCGACGTCAAATTGCATGGCGCGATCACGCGGACGATCGATCAGCCGCTCTGGGTGGCGATCCGCGCAAGTGCGAGCTCGCTTGCATTCAAGCCGTACAAGGAGTTCATCGAAAAAGTCTTCTGCACGGATAAAGCTATCGAACAGGCAGACCTCGCGCACATCGCGACGAAAGGCTTCGGAGTCGAAGCGTACCGATTGCTGCGCGCCGCGACGGAAGCATTCGTGCTGCAGGGTGTCGGCGCGCAGATCCCGGACGGGTATAGCCAGCAGGAAGAAAACAGCCGGTTCGGCGGCAACGCGCCCGATATCGACGAGATCCAGCAAGATTTACGCGATTATGTCGGCACTGGTGTCCTGCCATACCTCGACCGCATCGTCGCAGCGTTCGGAACGACAGCCGACTACAAGCCGCTCTGTGAAGGACTGCCGATCTCGCTGAAGGTCCTGTCGCCGCTGTTCCTCGAGCTGATCTGGTCGTACTGGGAAGAAGAGGCGATGCTCGTGCAGTCGATGAACGCCATCGCCATGCGTTTCCAGAACAAGCGCGGGACGGGCGATCGCGATCCGCTGGTGAATCTCGCCACCAATCCGCTCCGGCCGCTGTCGAATCTCCTCTGGGGCTACGTCGAAGACGACGATCACCGGCTGACCGTCGCCCGCCGGGCCTACGAATACGAGCAGCAGTACGGGCTTCCGCTCGCGCGCTCGGGAGTGAAACTGCGTCCGGCGGAGCGCCGCTCGGACTTCCTCAAGGCATTCCACTCGCTGCTGCACGCCGCATCGGTGTTCTACGACAAGGCGTCGAATCTCACCGTGCGTGCCGATGGATTCGCGTTGCTGACCGCATTGCGCGAAGTCCACCTGCTGCTCGCCGAGGGGGCGAACAATCAGTATCGCGACCTGCCGTCGACGGCGCGCACGGAGATGCTGATGATGCAGTGGCTCCTGTCGCGCACGGAGATCCGCGAATTCCTCGGCGCCCGTGCATCGATTCCGTACACCGAGCCGTGGATGGGCGCGGTCGATTCGGTCAAGCGGCTGATGGGCTGGAGCGACACGTCCGTCACGTACTTCCACGACCTCGCGACCGACGGCGAGATGATCCTGCTCTCGGTGCGCTTCGGCGACTGGAGCCGGGTCAACGACGACGAACAGGCGCGGTCCTGGGCGCAGTACTGGCGGCCGGAGATCCAGCGTTACATCCATGCGTACCAGACCGTCACCGGCATCGATCTCTCCGCCGTGAGCGCGGATCGCCAGGCCGGCGTGCAGATCAACGCGACGCCGCCGTCGGTACTGTTGGAGGAGCGGCTCGCGCGGCAACGCGCGGCGAAGGGGTGAGCCATGAACTGCTGCCGTGAATGTGCCGCCCGCGACCGGGTCGAAGGCGAGCTGGAGGTGATCGGACGCGACACGCGAGTGCGCGTCCTCGACACCACCGTCGAACCGTTCCGCTACATCTGCAATCTCGAATACAACGGCAGGCCGCTCTGCAGCGGCACGCTGATCGGACCTCGCACCGTGCTGACCGCGGGTCACTGCGTCAGCGGCTTCGATGCGAAGAAGATGCGCATCATTCCCGGGCGCAACGGCACGCTCGAGCCGCTGCCGGCGACGCGCGCCACCACGGTGATCCCGTATCCGCGTTACGCGCCGGCGACCGAAACGGACATCGGCATCATTCACCTCGCCGACCCGATCGGCAGCACCGTCGGGCATTGGAAGAGCATCCTCTCCGGCGCGTTGCCGCTGCCGCCGGACCGGTTGCCGGTCAACATCAGCGGATATCCGGGCGACAAACCGGGTGGCGGGACGTTCCAATGGCGCTCGTTCAATCTTGCGATGCGCCGGATCGGACGGATGCTGCATCACCTCGCCGACAGCTATCCCGGCCACAGTGGAAGTCCCGTCTGGGTTCGCCGCGATCCATCCCTTGGCGGACGCATCCTGATTGCGGTCCACGTCGCCGGCGATGACCCGAGTGTGCGCGGCAAGGCCAATCGCGCAGTCCTGATCGACGCCACCGTGCGGCGGTGGATCGCCGCCAATACGAAGTGAGCCGATGATCATCGATGCGCATTGCCACGCCGGACGTGGCGACGGATTCACCGGACCGTGGGACACGGCCGCGCCGCTCGACGCATACCTGCGCCGGGCGGCGCGCGCCGGCATCGATCGCACGGTGATCTTCGCCGCATTCCACTCCGACTACGGCGAAGCGAATCGCGAAGTCGCGCGGATCGTGCGCCGCAATCCGGAGCGCTTCATCGGCTTCGCCTTCATCCACGCCGCACGCGATCGCGGAAAGATCGGCGAGTTGATTCGCGAGGCGGTCGAAGAGCACGGCTTTCGCGGGATCAAAGCGCACCGGCACGATGCCGCGATCACGCGCGAGTTGTGCGAAGCGGCGCGGCGATGGTCGCTGCCGCTGCTGTACGACGTGATGGGTGAAGTGGCGACGGTCGAGCTCTTCGCCTCCCAGTATCGCGACGTAAATTTCATCATTCCGCACCTCGGCAGCTTCGCCGATCAATGGCCGGCGCAGCGCGCATTCATCGACATCCTCACGCGCCATCCGAACGTCTACACCGACACCTCGGGCGTGCGCCGCTTCGACCTGCTGGCGGAAGCGGTGCAGCGCGCCGGCGCGCGGAAAGTGCTCTTCGGCAGCGACGGTCCGTGGCTGCATCCCGCAGTCGAGCTGCACAAGATCCGGGCACTGCGGCTCGCGCCGGACGACGAGCGCGAGGTCCTCAGCGGCAATCTGCTTCGTCTGCTGGGCGCTGCCGCTCGCGCTGGATCGCGCGGCGTTTCTGCAGCGCGCGGTCGGTGATGCCGAGGCGTTCGGCGGCGCGGCCGACGTTGCCCTGTTCGAGGTCGAGCGCGAGGCGCACCGAGGCTTCGACCGCCGCGCCGCTGATGTCCTTCATCCGCATGCCGCACAACAGGCCGATGTGCGCCGCCTGCTCGAACAGATCGCCGACGGTCTGCACGCCGGGCCGTGCGTCGGGCTGCGGCCGTTCTTCTTCCGGGACATCGCCGAGCGTGATCGGACCGTTGCCCGCGTGGCGGTATGCGATGCGATCGACGAGATGGCGCAGATCGCGGACATTGCCCGGATAGTCGCGGCCGATGAGCAGGCGGAGCACGTCGTCGCCGATCGCCGGCGCACCATCGTCGAAATGACCTTGCAGAAAATGACGGGCGAGCGCGGGGATATCGTCGCGGCGCTCGCGCAGCGGCGGCAGCATGCAGCTCCAGGCCGCGAGGCGGTAGTAAAAATCGCTGCGGAAACGGCCCGCCATCATCTCCTGCTCGAGATTGCGATGCGTCGCGCAGACGAGGCGGAAGCGCGCGCGCTGCCACGTGTTGCCGCCGACGCGTTTGTACGTTCCTTCCTGCACCACGCGCAGCAGCTCCGCCTGCAATCGAAGCGGCAGCTCGCCGACTTCGTCGAGGAAAAGCGTGCCGCCGTCCGCGAGCGCGAACGCGCCGTCGCGTGCGGAGCTCGCGCCGGTGTACGCGCCGCGCTCGTGTCCGAAGAATTCGCTGCCGGAGAGCTCGGGCACGACGGTGGTGCAGTCGAGGACCACGAGCTCGCGTTTGTCGGCGCGCGGATCGAGCACGTGGATCAAGCGCGCGACGAGCTCCTTGCCCGTGCCGCTCTCGCCGCGGATCAGCACGGGGGAGCTGGTGAAGCGCGCGATGTCGGTGACGCGGCGGAGGAACGTGCACCAGCTTAGGTTGCCGCCGACGAGATTGCGCTGCACGACCGGCGACTCGATGAGATCGTCGACCGCGGCCCAGCGTTTGAAGCGCGCTGCGATCGCCGCTGCGGTGACGAACGGCTTGTCGATCGGGAGGATGTCGGCGGCGCCTGCCTGCAGGAGCGCCCATCCTTCGCCCGCGGCGATCGACTCCGTCGCGATGGCGATCACGCGCTCCGTCCCGCCGCGGCTCCGCTCGCGCAATCGCGCCCGCAGCTCCTCGCTCACCACGCGAAAGGCGACGATGCCGGGACCGTGCGCTTCGGGTGGGGCCGCGTGGCACGCGACATCCGCATGTTCGAGCTCGCGAACGACGCGTTCACATTGCCCTGCGGTGTCACCGAGGCAGTCAAGCCAGATTTCAATCATTACGGACCCACGTAAGGAGTGAGACGGGCTCGGCAGCCGTTTCAGGAGTCAGGAAATACGGATAGGGGTTTCCTGGAGTGCGGCGGCCATGCCGCCGCTGCTTTTCGCGCGACGGCCATGCCGTCGCGCATCCGCGGCATGGCCGCGGATTACGGAGCGGCGGCATGGCCGCCGCACTCCACGAGCGAAGTAGCGGCTACGGATTCACATTCGGCGGTCCCGCCACGATGATCGACGACGGCACTCCGACGGTCGTCTTTACCGTCGCGTTGCCGACTGTTGCGCTGACCTGATACGTGCCGGCGGGAATCCCGGTGAACGAGTACTGGCCGGTCGCGTTCGTTAGTGTGGTGCGGTTGATTGCCGGACTACTGAGCGTGACGGTGATGCCGGGTACCGGGGTGCCGAACATGTCGCGAACGATTCCGTTGATCGTTCCGCCGGCGAAGCCGGTCCCGTCGATGACCGGCATGCCGATCCAGAACCAGCTGATGAACGTCCCGCCCTGCACGCCGTTGCCGCTCGGGAAGCGAATGCCTGTGCGGCCGCCAGCCGCGCCGCCGAAATCTTCGCCGTCGAGATAGGCCAGGGGCGCCTTCGGATCGGCATCCGCCCAGACGAAGTTGCCTTCGATCGTGAGTTGTACGAGGAAACGGTCGGTGAGCGGCCGCAGGCGCTCGAACAGGCCGTCCGCGAGCCAGCGCGCCACAATTGGCGATGGCCGCCAGTGCAACTCGTTTTTGACCACTTCGACCGTACCGGCGAGGATCGTCGGCTGATATCCGACGATCTCCTGAGAGTTGAGGATGCCGTCCCAGATCTTGAGGTCCCCGCCAATCGGATACGGCAGATCGATCGTGACGTAGCAGGTCGGCTTGAACGGAGTGAAAAACGGCGCGCGGATCGGAGGAGGAGCGGAGCCCGCGGAGAGCGCGTTGATCTGCTTGTCGCAGATCACGTCGATGCCGGTGAGGAGCCGCGTGGCCTCGATCATGGTGTCATTGAGGATGGCGCTCTTCGTGTCGCTGATCGCGGTGACGTGGATCGCCGGCTCCGCGGTGAGATAGGCCACGAAGCGCACGCTCACCGGTGCCGCCGATCCGCTGAGATCGGACAGCACCGCGAGCACCTCCTGCCGGTGCGTACCCTCGTCGAGCGTCCACGTCGTGCGTGCGGTGCCGTCGGCCTTCGTCGTGTCCTGCGCCACGCTGACCGAACCTTTGCCTGCGGTCACCGTGAACGACACCTTCACGCCGCTCGCCACGCCGCAGCTGCTGGCGGCGACGACGACGAGCTGCTCGGCGAGCGCCGCGGCGCGCGCGCCTTCCTGCCCGTTGCCGCTCACTTCGTAGAGGCTGACGAGCGTCGACAGCCGCGACAGCGCTTTCTGCACCGTCGTCTGTCCGCCGAGCGATGCACAGTTGCCGGGGTCGTACCAGACCTGGTCGGCGATGCTGAGATTGCCGTTGTAGCGGATCGTCTGCGGCAGCGGAGCGGCGTCGGCGTCGAGCAGCCGCGCCTCGACCTGCTGGCTCGTCTTCTTGATGTCGTTCTCGGGCAGCCAGAAGCAGCTCGCGATGCCGTCCGATCCGGTCGTGATCACGACCGTGTTCGTCGCGCCGGGGAGCCCCGCCGCGTTCGCCGCGACATGTCCGTTCCCTTCCGCCGTGAAGCGGACCGATGCTCCCACCACCGGCCACGTGCCGTTGTAGACCGCGGCCTGCAGCGGCCGCGGGATCGCGTTGCCGGGCATCGCTTCCTGGCCGTCCCCGCTGACGTAGAGGAACGCCGTCAGCTCGGTGATCGGCGGGAAAATATGACGGCAATCCTGAACCGAGGTGATGCCGGAACCATCCCGCTGCAGCATTGCCAGACGGCAGTAATGATGGCTGATGCCGAACGGCAGTAGCGGCAGCGGATTGGTGCCGTCGGAGGGCCATTCGATGTTGCCCGACAGCGCGTCGGCGGTTGCGGTGCGCGCGGGAATCGTCCAGTAATCGCCGGTGCGATAGGTCCCGCTCTGGAAGCGGACCAGGATGCCGTTCTCGAGCTCGAGATCGTCGTCGTTCACCGGTGACGGCTCGAACTTGATTGCGCCGGCGCCGTCCCAGCCGCGCATCTTCGGATGTGCGCCGAGGCTTGTCGGATTGAGGTTCAGCGTGACGAGATTGATCGCCCGATCGATCTTCGTGATCTTCGCCAGTTGTCCCGGAATCCCTTTCAGCTCGTGCGCATCGTCGATCAGCTCGACCCACTGCCCTTCGCGGAATCCGAGCACCGTGTCGGGGCCGAGATCGTGGACCGTGACCTCGTTGTTGTTGATCTTCTCGACCGTCGTCACCACCCACGCGTTCTCGCGCGACCACTTGTAGGTCGCGGCGGCGGCGCGGAGCTGGAGCTCGGCCGCGTCGATGGCGGAGACGTCGACGTTGAGCGTCAACATCTTCTTGCCGGTGTCGACGGCGACAATCTGCGCGAGGCGGCCGTTCATCGGATTCGCGCCCGGCTTCGTCGAGACGATCTCCACTGCCTGCCCGGCACTCCACGAACCGCTGGTGAACGTCACCTGGAACAGGCTGTCGGCGACGTAGGTGACGGGAATCGGTGCGGGCGCGGTGGTGATGTCGAGCGCGTTGCCGCCGTCGTGCACTTCGACGCGGTAGAGCTGGTTCTCCAGTCCGCGATAGCCGGCGCCGGGAGGCACGACGCAGGGATTCGTCGACGTCTTCTCCGGCCGCGTGCGCGCGAGCATCTTGCCGGTCGGCGCGGCGATGAATGCTTTGAAGCCGAGATCGGAGAGGCACGAGCCTTGTGCGCCGGCGCCTGCGAAGAAGTACTTCACCTGCCACACCGTCTTTGCGCGCGTGGCGGTGTCGGGACCGCCGAGCGCCACCTCGCGAATCGACGGATCGTCGAGGGTCGTGATGTGGCGCTGCCAGACGTCGATGTAGACGATGTAGAGACCCGCCTGCGTGAGCGGCGTGGGCGACGGCAGGTCGGGCTGCTGCAGGTAGGTGACGAGCGATTCGTTGATGCAGAGAATGCCGTCGACGTAATAGCGTCCCGGTCCGATCAGAAAATCGGATAGATCGAAGATCGGGAACGGATCGATGCGACCTGCCGGGAACGAAGCTTTCGCCTTCCCTTTCGGCGCGGCTTTCGTGGTCGCGGGATTCGCATTCGTCGTGACCGGCTCCCCTGTCCAATCGAAGTTGATGATGAGCGGAGCCGAGATCTGGAATCCGGCGTCGTGCATCGGCGCGCCGCAGCGTCCGATGACGTCATACGCCTCGGTCTCGATGCGATGTCCGATGATGTCGCCCTGCTCGTTCCAGTCGGCATCGAGCTGCACGCGGCCCTGCTGCATCAGCACGCGGCTGTAATGCCTGCGTGCCTGGAACGTGTCTCTGCTGGCGTCTTTTTTCACGACGACTCCTCCATTCAGGTGACGAAGAACAGCCCCGCTTCCAGGCCGAAGCGGAGGTACTCCTCGAGCCTCGTGCGCAGATGCGCTTCCTTCTGCGGCTCGAACAGATCGTGGTATGCGCCCATCTCCGACTCGTCATCCGCGCCCTGGCGGATCTCGGACGGACAGGAGGCGCTCAGTTGGCAATAAGCGGGATCGCCGAATCGCGCCGACGTGAGCTCGGGCCGCACCAGCGATGCGTCGCCCTCCGGCTGACACTCGAAGCGCGCCGGCACGCGCGAGCCGGGCGCGACGTACGAGAACCGCACGCACCCTTCCTGGCGCCGTTCGGCGAGCACGGGTGAGACGAAGATCGTGTTCGAGGCGAGCCGCAGGATCGACGTCTTCACGGTGCCGATCACCGTGCTGTTCGTGATCCGCAGCGGTCCGCCCCAATCGACCGGGCCGGCGTATGCGGCGATCGTGTCGCTGGTCGCGTCGATGATGCTGCCGGCGACATGCACCTCGGCGCTCACGTCCGCGACGATGCCGCCGGTGATGCAGTGATCGATCTCCACGATGGTGTTCTTCGATGCGATGACGATGTTCGCCGCGCCCGCCGGCGCGAACGTGCAGTGGCGAAGCCGCAGGCGTCCGAGGCCGCCCGTGACGTGCACGGTGCCGCCGGTGACGAGGAGGCCGTCGAGGACTACTTCGTCGTGCGCGCCGCCGGTGATCTGCAGATCGCCCGTCAGCTCGATCGTCGGCCGGTGTTTGTCGCCCGCGCGAAGCTCGAGGAACTTGTTCGTCGCGTCGAGCGTGATCGATTCGCGATAGCGGCTGCTGTTCGGGATCTCCACCGTTCCGCCGTCGCTGCTCAGCTGTCCGAGCGCGTTGTTGATCGTCGACGTCACGCGCACGATGCCGAGCGCGCTCGTGTCGGCGGAGAGCAACCGGCTGTATTGGCCGCCTCCCATCGACGCGGGGAAGCCGTAATGGAACGTGACCAGCACCTGCTTCGACTGATTCGCCGGGAACGCGATACGGCCGAGGACCGGATCGATCGAGACCTTCGTCTTCGGCACATTGATCCAGTCGCTGAGATCGCAGACCTCGATCTGATTCGACGGGATCGGATCGGTCGACGCGTTGTCCGCGAGCTCGATCAGGATGCTCTTGCTGTCCTTGTCGTCGCCGTAATAGTCGTCGAGATGATTGCGCAGCACGCGGCGGCGGATGCGGTCCGGCACGTTGATCGGTTCGGCGAGATGGGACGCCGACGTCTCGCTCTCGGGACGATTGAACAGCGGCAGATCGCGCCCGAGCGGATCGAAGAAAAAGAACTGCGTGCCGCCGCTGACCGCCACCGCCGGCGAGCGGGTGAGCAGCATCGCCTTGATGCGCCAGAGGAAAATGCCGACGTTCGGGATGTTGTAGCGGCCGTGCCCTTTCGCGATGCGGCGCACGTCGACTGTGTGTGTGATGTCGGGCTCGCCGAACTTCGTGTTGCGCTCGAACGCGCCGCCGAGCTCCTCGAGGCGATCGGCATCGCGCACGTTGAGGAAGCTCTGGTTTTCGGGACGCAGATGATTCATGTACTGCGTCGCGCAGATCAGCTGGAAGAACTCCACCGCGTGCGCGTCCCAGCGGGTGACGTCGTGCGCGAGCTGCTCGAGCATCGCCGCCGTTCCCTTGCGGCGCCGATAGCCGATCGTGTGCGCCACTTCCGCGCGCGGCGTGAGCGATGTCGAGCCGGTCGAGGGCAGACCGGTGATGCCGATCAGATCGCCGATGTACGGCAGTACCCACGACGCGGCGGTCTCGGCGAACTCGTCGTCGTACAGCTGCGCGAGATTTTCCTCGAGCACGCCCGCCTGCTCGCCGATCACCTGCAGCAGCGCCTTCAGCGGCTCGCCGTTCTCCGCATCGCGGATGCGGTAGATCGCGGGAAGCAGCTCGTACAGCGTCTTCGCGTCGAAGCTCATGGCATCACCGTCAGTGCCACCGGCACGGAGTCGTCGAGCGTAAGCAGCTCCGCGGCGAGCGCGTTCGGTCCTTCACCCACTTGCGGCGACTGGGCGGGGAGAAACGTCTTCCGCTCCTCCGCGTCGCCGCTGCGAAACAGCTTGTTGACGTCGATGGCGATCACGCCCGGCACTTCCTGCATCACCGCGGTCACCTCGCTCAAGGTCACCGGTTGTCCGAACGAGCGCGCGTCGAATCCGAAGCTCGCGCGCAATGCGCTCTCCACTGCCGCGAACACTGAGGCCTGCACGTAATCGGCATCGACCTTCACCGCTGCCGCGACGCGGAACTTCGGCTTGCGATACGACTTCACGCGGATCGGCACGAGCGGATCGCCCGCCTTGCGCATCGCGGAGAGGAGCCTGATCTGCAGCACCGAGTTGTCGTTTACGTCGTCGCCGTTGATGCCGGCGACGGTGACGAACACCTGCCGTGTGTGGCCGGTCCACGTCCATGTGGCGAGCGCTTTGGCGATGCCGGAGAAGGCGCGCGCGAAATCTTCGTAGTCCAGCAGCGACACGATGCGGTCGAGCGTGAGCACGGTGACCGGTGCGTTCGTGCGCGCATCGGCGAGCGACTGCTCGTCCTGCGCGCCGCTCGCCGCGAGCGGATTGATCACGCTGCGCAAGCCGAGCGGCCGCGTCATCAGCAGCGTGAGCTGGCTGGCTCGCACCTGCCCCACGAGGCCGATGCCCTTGCGGTACGTCGCCGTCACGTTCTCCTGTCCGACCGGCAGACGCGCGCCGGTGTGGCCGTCGCCGAACTGCACGGTGGTCGTGCCGTCGTCATCGATCTGCGTGACGTAGATCCGTTCGCGCGGGCCGTGGCCGAACAGCTCCGGCACCTCGCTCCACTTCACTTCGTTCACCCGCACTTCGAGTGTCGACTCGCCGCCGCTCGGGGTGTCGGCCGGGGTGTACGTGAGCGGCGACTGCCGCAGCGTGAACGATTGATACTCGCGCCCGCCGTCGCCGCTGCCGAGGACTTCGTCTTTGATCGTTTCGCCGTTCGTGGAGAAGGCGACGTTGGCGAAGATCGACGTCGTGGCACGGTCGTACGTCCTCGGCAGACCGGCGACGAACGTCAGCGTCGTTCCGACTCCATCGCCCTCGGGCGTTGCCTTCTTCAACTGCACGGTCTCGCCGCCGAACGCATCGGCGACGAGCAGCGTCCGTCCGGCCGGGAGCTCGTCGAGCACGCCGATCACCGAGACATCGTTCGCTTCCAAAGCGGCAGACAACGGCCGCGGCCCGAGCGGCAGCAGATCGCTTTGCGCGTAGACCGCGGCGGTGCGCGGCGAGAACTTCGCGATCTCCTCGTTCTTGTCGATCTCGACGCGCGTCGTCTTTCCGGTGATGTTGAACTTCGCCACCGCTTCCTCGGTCGTGCTCTTCACCACGTACAGCAACGTCGTTGCGGGCGAATCGAGCACGAGCAGAGCTCCGGCGACGACCTGCGGATACACCGCGTCGAGGTTGATCGCGGTCGTAGCCTTGTCGAGCAGTGCGTCGGTCCATTTGTCCTTTGCGTCCTTGTAGATGCCGTCGAGGAACGGCTTTGCGCCCTTCGTGACCGGATCGGGATTCGCCTCGCCCACGCGCAGCGCCACCGGCAACGAGCCGTACTCCGGCGCGTTGTAGCCGAAGAGCGATGCGCGCAGCCGCAGCGCGTACACCTGCCCCTTGCTCTTCTCCGGATCGGTGAACTTCGTCAGCGCATCACGCCAGGTGACGAGCGTCCGATCGTTGTCCTTGTCCGGCGTCACCGTCGCGATGTGGCGAAGCTCCCAGTCGTCGGGGACCAAGCCGAGGATGAGGATTGCGTCGCCGCGTTTGAGGTTCGTCGTCACTCCGGCCAGATAGACGTCCGTATCTCCTGCTTTCGGGAAACGGATCTCGCTGAGCCGCGGCTGCAGCACGTTCCATTCGGGACGCGCGGTGAGCGCTTCGACCGTCTCGAACGTCTGCGGTTTCTCGCCCGGACCGGGGACGCTCTGCACGCGCAGGCCGCTGTCGAGCGTGACCTCGGCCGGCGAGCCGGCGCCCGACTCCAGCGTGAACGCGAGATATGTCGTTGCCGCGACGCCCGGCCGCAGCTCGTAGCCGATCAGCCGCGCGAGATCGATCACCGACTGCCGTTCCGTCGCCGTGCGGAGATACGCCTCGTTGGCGATCCGCTCCTGGTAGAACGTGAGGATGTCTCCGGTGAGTGCCCAGGCATCGAGCAGCGCGATGGTGAAATCGTCGTCGTCGCGCGTCTTCAGTTTTCCGAGGCGCGGCACGTCGTGAGCGGAGAGCCGCGCGAGCATGCTCGCCCTGAACTGCGCATGCGTGCCGGTGCGATACGCGATCGCCGAAAGGCCGGGGCGGTTGCTCACGCCCGCCGGCGTCTCCACGGTGAGGCCCTGGCAGCAACCGCAATCGTTCAGGACTGTCATCGGCCACCCTCCAGCGTCAGGCGCAGCACGCCGTGTTCGGGGAAGTTCGGATCGTTATCGAGGCGCGCGATCTCCAGGCGGTCGATCGTCAGCACCGCGTCATCGAGTGCGCGGCTGCTGTCGATGCCGAGCCGCTGGAACGTGTCGATGGTGACGAAGCGGACGCCTTCGACGCTCTGGCCCGTTTCGTACAGCTGACTGAGGTAGACCGGCTGGCCGAACGAGAAATTGTCGGGATGGAAGAAGCCGCGCGTGCCGTCGGGAGCGACCGAGCTGCCGAACACGCGGAGCAGCGCCGACTTCACATCGCTGCGGAAATAGCCCGGCTTCACGCAAACGGTCATTGCCACTTCGAGCGATACGAACTGCGGACTATCGATCTCGATGTCCTGGCCCGCCATGCGATAGCGCTCCAGATGCAACCGCAGCTTCTGCTCGAATGGCGGATCGACCGGACGTCCTCCTGCGCGATCGACGGTGAGAAAGATCGTGCGCCAGCTACCGGTCCAGCGAACGGTGGCCGCCGCGCGCTGTACTTCGCTGTGCCGCTGCGCGACTTCGGCGTAATCGTCCGCGGTGACCGCGCGCTCCTGGACGCGATACGCGCTCGGCGCCGACCGCCGCACCTGCTCGATCGTCTCCGGATCGGTGCCCCCCTTCGCAGGCAGCGGATTGCGCACCGCCGCGAGACTTTTGTCCGCGCTGACGATGTGCGCCAGCGAATCGGCGCCGATGTTTCCGTGCGTGCCGTTGCCGATGCGATAGCGCGCCGCGATCGTGGTGCCGGGCGTCGGACGCAGTCCGTATTCGTCATCGCCGAATCGCAGAGTGGCGCGGCCGTCTTCCTCCACCTCCGCCACGAACTCCTCGGCGAACGCATCGCTCGACAGCAGATCGCGTTGCGGCTGCCACCCGCGGCCGTCCGTGTCCTTCAGGCCGATGTCGGGAAGGACGTCGCGCTTGTCCCACGTGAAGACCGATGTGGCCGATGCGTCGTCCGTGAACGGATCGGGGGCGTGCTGCGTCAGCGGCGCTTCCTTCAATCGCGGCGTGAAGCGCGGCGGCACCGGCGCCGCGTCCTGAGGATCGCAGCGATCGCCGCCACGCGATCCGGCCGTTGCCAGTGCGGGTGCCGCATTCGGGACGATGCCGAGCGACTCCTTCTCGATCGTCCGCCCGTGATCGGCGAGCGCGATGTTGCCCAGCGCCACACTGACCTTCGGCTCGTAATCGTTCGCCGTGCGTGCGGAGACACAGAGCGCGAACGGCAGCGCGTCCTCGCCATGCCATTCGATTTCCGTAACCGGCTGCAGGGTCGTGTGATCGTCGAGCGTGACCAGCTTGTCGTGCGACGATTTGACGTTCGTCAGCCGCACCGCGTGCCGATGCGACGGATCGGCATCCGCCAGCTCGCCGGTCTCCGGTCCGAGACGCTCGACGAAGATCAGCACGTCGCCTTTTTTCAGATTCGGTAACTCGCCCTTCAGCGTGCAGCTCGTCGCGCCCGCGGGAAGGCAGCAGCGCTCTTCGCTCCACGTGTAAAACTCGATTTCGTTGTGCGCGGAGAAGAGGCGGATCTCGTTGATCGTCTCGAAGCGATCGGGATTCGCCACCGCGATCTTCTGCCGCGCCATCACGTCATTCGGCGGATCGACGACGGTGGCCAGTCCTTCGACCTGGGTCAGCAGCTGCGTGTGCGCCGGCAGCTTGACGTCGTCGGCATCGGTCTGCACCTGCACCCACGTCCGCGCGTTCGAGCCGTCGTGCATGAAGTAGTCGACCAGCAGCGCGTGCCTGCGCACCGACACGCGGCGGCGCGCGGTGTCGAGATACGCCTCCGTCGCGATCACATCCTGCTGATAGCTGAGGTGATCGGCGGCGTACGCGAGGAGCTCCACCAGCGCGATGCCGAGGTCCGCCGCGTTGCGCTCCTGCCACTGCGGCATCAGCACCGACATGCGGTCGAGCATCACCTGGCGGAAGCTGGTGTAGTCCTTCGCCAGGTAATCGATCTCTGCCTCCACCGTGTCTTCCGGGGGGCAGATGTGCTCCGGCTTGCAATCGAATTCGCTCGGGCATTCGACCTTGAACGAGAACTCGATCGACGACAGCACGGGATCGAAGCCGGCCGGCGGCTCGCCCGTGTCCTCCGTCGCATGCAACGCATCACGCAGGACGCGCAGCGTGTAAGTTGAGTAATCGCCGGGACGATCGACCGTGACGGTGAGGATGTTCGCGTTCGGGCCGGCGCCGGGCAGCGCCGATACGACCCGAATGTGTTTGATGCGCTCACCACCGGCGATGAGGATGTTGTCTTTGTTCAGCGCGACGGCGAGCGGCTTGAGGAAGTGAACGATGAGTTTGCGCTGCCGATCCGACTGCGTCGTCGCGTCGTGATCGAGCACTTCGAGGAAATCGATGCCGTTGTAATCGACACCGTTCACCACTCCGTTGTCGCGGACCAGCTCGCGGCGGCGCTCGTCGCAACAGTGGAAGATCACTGCACTGCTCCTTCACGGGTGAACGTGCTGACGGTGCGCTGCTGGCTGCGGCGGATCGTGTACTGCACCAGCACCTGCAGCTTCGAGTCGTCGCTCTGCACGTCGACCGCCTCGACCTGGATCACGTCGCCGAGCCATTGCTGCAGCGCGCCCTGCACCGTCATCTGCGTTGCGCCGGCGAGCGCCTGGCCGTTCGGCGCGAAGACGAGCTGCAGCAGTCCGCTACCGAACGTCGGACGGTTCACCCGCTCGCCCGGCGTGGTGAAGAGGACCTGCTCGATCATGTCGCGGATGTGCTCTTCGTCCGTCGTGTCGGCGGTGCGCCCGCGGCTGTCGAAGTCGAACGGATAGTCGATCTGCATCTCAGGTCCCTTTCACCCGCACCTGCGTGACGGTGATGGTCAGCGGCGTTCCGGTCGGCGTGCAGAGAGCCTGGCTGTCCTGCAACAGCACCGGTTGTCCGCCCGCCGTGACGCGTGTGGCCGAGGTGGTGAATTGCGCCGTCACGCAGGGGCCGTTGCCCGCGGTCGGCGGCGGCAGCGTGCAGCCGGCGATGGTGTAGACCGTCGGCATGGTCACGATCTGCTGCTGGCCGACGGTGACGCGCGGATTCGGCGCAGTGGGCGTCGCCTGCCCGGCGTGCGCGCAGAGAACGGTGGCGCCCATGTGCAGGAGGTAGCCCGGCATCAGATCACCTCCAGCGCTCCGTCGTTGATCGAGACCTGCGGGCCGGACATCTTGATCGTTCCGCCCTGGCCGTTCGTGATCTCGATGCTGGTCGCATTCATCACGATCTTCTGGCCGCCGGAGGTCTCCAGCGTGATGCCGCCCACGCCCGGCGTATCGTCGAGCGTGATGCTGTGGCCCCCCTCGGTCTTGAGAATGACTTTCTTGTACGGCGGCGCGAGCAGATCGCTCGGGGCGTCGGCCAATGAGCCGATCCAGCAGCCCGACCAGATCGGATAATCGGGATCGCCGTGCTCGAACTCCATCCACACGCCGGCTCCCACTTTCGGCAGTGCGTAAAACCCCATGCCGCTGCCGGCGAACGGCAGACACGGCATCGCCCAGCCGCTCTCCTGGTCGCCCATCACGTCGGGCACCTTCGCCCGCACGCGGCCGATCATGAGCGGATCCTGAATGTCGCTGACGGTGCCGCGGTATTTGCCGAAAAATTGCGTCATGACGGTCTGACCACGGGGAGCAGCGCTCCCGTTCCCTCCCTGCTCAATTGAAATGACTGCTTGTAGTCGCCGATGGTGATGGTGTGCGTCACGCGCTGGACGTAGTAGTTGCCGTCATAAGAGAGGCCCGCGCCGCGAACGCCGACGAGCTTCCGCGCCCGCAATACGCTGCCGTATCGAATGCTGTCCACTTCGCCGTCGCCTTTGATCGAGTCGGGGGCATTGGTCGCAAAGGCGAGCAGCGACGTCGCCGCGGACGCGGCGTTCTTATTGGCCGTGTCGCGCGACAGTGTCTTGCGCAATGCCTCGGCCGGCCGCAATGACAGCGGCGGAATGCGCAAAGAGGGCAATTGCGGGATCGGAATCGTCGTGCCGCTGAATGGCTCGATGAAGGTGCCGCTCGTGGCGACAGGGGCGAGCGCATCCTGCGTGAAATGCAGCGATTTCAGGTTCGCCGACGGCTCGCTCCCGATCGTGAGAGCCGGCTGCGGCAGTCCGGCGCGCGACTGCGGTCCCCAGAACGCCTTGTTGACGCCGAACGTCACCGGCTCGACGAAGAACACGAATCCATTACGCGCCGCCATCCGCGTGATGAACTGAAAATCGGTCTCGTTCTGCCGCGGAATGCGATCGATGCTGATCGGGAAGTCGGTGGTCGGCGTGACGACGGGAAGCAATCCGTATTGCGCGTACTTGAGAATCAGTTGCTCGACGATCAGAAAATCGGGCTGGTTTTCGTACTTCTCGTTCTTTTCCTCCAGGTCGAGCATGATGCTCACGTCTTTGCCGGTGACAGTGAGGGTGCTCTGCGTCGGATCGGCGCCCGGCGCGACCTGCAGGTGCGTAATGATCCCGTCGATCAGGACCTCGGGAAGAATTCCGAGAATCACGCCGATGACGACGCGCTTGCCCGGATCGAGCGCACCGCTGAGAATGAGGTTGTAATCGACCGGCTGGTTTTTGCTCAGTGCGAACGTCAGCTGGAATCCGTCGCCGTTCTGTGAATCGTTCGTCACCTCGGCGCGCGTCAATGCCTTCATGACGTCATAAGACGCCGGCAGCGGCACGGTTTTGCCGAGCAGCAGAACGAGGCGGAGTCCGAGCTGGCTGGTGAGCATCG
>DATEZA010000085.1:0-12357 GCA_035255945.1 Thermoanaerobaculia bacterium | reverse complement strand
CCGGTCAACACGCTGACTTCTCCGAAAAAATCCCCTTCGCCGAGCTTGGCGAGATAGACGCTGCCGCTGTTTCCGGTGCCGCGCGTGTAGACCTTCACCTCGCCGCTGACGATGACGTACATCGCGGTGCCGGTCTCCCCTTCGCTGATGATCACCGCGCCTTCGTCGAACTGTTCGAGCTCCATTTCGCGCACTACCGCTTCGCGTTCATCGGTGGTGAGCTCTTCGAACAACGGGCTTTTCGGAACGCTGCGATTGAAGAGCGGCTCGTGCTTGCCGGCGACGACTGCAGCAGGTGCGGGCTTCTTCGCCGCGAGTTGCTCCTGGACTTTTTCCGCCTTCTTGCGGACGGCGATCGCCTGCACGGTAAGGCCGTTGTCGTCGTAGTACTTTGCCGTCGCTTCGTACTGCGTGGCGGCGTCATCGAGCTGGGCGGCGCCTGCGAGCGCGTCGGCGTACTGCAGGCGAATGCGCGGATTCGACGGGTACTTCTCGTGCTCTTTCTTCAGCAGCGGAACGGCGCGCGCGTACTCTTTTTTCGCGAGGAGTGTTGCGCCGCTTTCGGTCTCGTCGGCCATTTGCGAGAGAAGATAACAGATAGCCGACAGGCGGAGTGCGGCGGCCATGCCCCGCACTCCGTCAGAACTTGATGGTCGGGCGTCTTGTTCTGATCGCCGTAATCGTTGGTCACGCGCGGAAGTATGTGATCGCGTTCGTGTAGCGGAGTGCGGCGGCCATGCCGCCGCTGCATTCTTGTAAGAGCGGCCATGCCGCTCGTCACCGTGTAGCGGAGCGCGGGCGTCCTCGCCCGCAGTCGGCGAGCGTCTCGCTCGACGACATTCGTCGCCGGCCGAGACGGCCAGCGACTGCGGGCCGGAGGCCCGCGCTCCTAGAACTTGATGCGCTCGAGCTCTTGCTTGGCGGATGCGGCCGAGGTCGAGTACGGGTAGCGTTTGACGCATTCGTCGAACGCCTGCTTGGCGAGCTGCAGGTCGCCGCTCTTCTCGAGCGCGATGCCGGTTTTGAACGCGGCGTCGGGCGCCTTGTTCTGATCGCCGTAATCGTTGGTCACGCGGCGGAAGTATTTGATCGCGTTCGTGTAGTCCTTCGAGGCGAAGTAGATCTCGCCGATCCAGTAGAGCGCGTTGTCGGCGAGCTCGCCGCTCGGATCGGAGTCGAAGACCTGCTGGAAGCCCTTGCGCGATTCGGCGAGCTTGCCGCGGCCGTAGAGCATGAGCGCGGCGCGGTAGTTGTCGGCGATCTGCGCGCCGACGATGGCGCGGGAGGGAGTGGGCTCGGAAACGGGAGGAGTGCTCGCGGGAGCCGGGGCCGGAGCGGCTGCGACCTCACCTTGTTCGATGCGCGCGATGCGATCGCTCAGCACATCCATTCGCTCGAGCAGCTCGGTCATCGCGGTCTGCATGTCGCTCAGGCGCTGATCGACCGAGGGGCCGGGCGGAGGGGGCGTCGGGACGTCGTCATCCTTCTCCTTTGCCGCCTGCGTGGAGCCGCAGGCGGTTGCGAGAAGGATGAGGATCAACGCCCCGAATTTCTTCATGACGTCTTCGTGGCGTTCAGGCGGCGGCGCGCCTTGTCGGCGTAATCGCTCTTCGGAAACTCGCTGATCACGCGCTCGAAGTAGAGCTTCGCTTCGTTGTTGCGACCGAGTCCGGTGAGCGCGCTGCCGAGGTCGTAGAAGACTGCGTCGCGATCGGTGTAGTTCGGGTACGAGTCGACGAGCGCGTTCAGCCGCTGCAGTGCGGCGAAGTAGCTGCCGCGCTTGATGTAGTAGCGCGCGATCATGTGCTCGTGCTTCGCCAGGCGATCCTGCACGTCGTGCAGCTTCACATCGGCCTCGGGACGCAGCGGGCTGCGCGGATAGGCGCGGACCATGTCGTTGAACTTGTCGAGCGCCTCCCGCGTCTTCTGCTGATCGCGATCGGGCTTCTCCATCTGCTTGTACGACACCATCGCGATCTGCAACATCGCGTAGTCGGCCTTGTCGGAGGTCGGATAGCGATTGATGAAGTCGCGGTACTTGTACTGCGCCTCGACCAGGTTCACCGGATCGCCCTGCTGGTAGTAGGTGTCGGCGACGCGAAGCAGCGCGCGGCGTCCGAGCGGATCGTTCGGGTAGTTCTCGTAGATGTAGGAGAAGTAGCTGCGCGCCTTCTGCCAGCGCTTCTTCGCGAAGAACGCGTCGCCCTTTTCGAAGAGCTGCTCCTTCGTCAGTTTGGTGAACTCCGGATCGACGACGGTGACGACGCGCCGCGGCGCGCGGACGCCGCTGTGACGGCAACCGGCGAGCGCGAAGATCACGATCGCCAGGAGAATCAGGGTTTTGCGAAAGTTCAAACGGCCTCCAGAAAAGATATGAGTCCTACGTGCTTCGTCCCCCAACACTGGTCCGGATTGCTTCCATTGCAGCGTTCCGGTCCGGTTTGCCGAAAATCGCCGAGCCTGCCACGAGAATGCGCGCTCCGGCGGCGACGACGAGCGGCGCGGTCTTTTCATCGATCCCGCCGTCGACTTCGATCTCCACCGGAAGGCCCCTCTCGCGGACCATCTGCGAGATATGACGGATCTTGGGCACAACAGGTTCGATGAATTTTTGTCCGCCGAAGCCGGGATTGACCGTCATCACCAGCACGAAGTCGCAAAACTCGAGCGCCGTCGACAGCGCCTCGGCCGGCGTGGCGGGATTGATGGCGATGCCCGCCTTCGCTCCCCCGTCGCGGATCAGTTGCAGTCCGCGTTGGAGATGCGCCTCCGCTTCGAAGTGAATCGAGATCATGTCGGCGCCGGCTGCGATGAAAGGATCGATGTAGAGCTGCGGCTGCTCGATCATCAGATGACAGTCGAACTTCAGCTTCGACACTTTGCGGCACGCCTTCACGATCGCCGGCCCGATGGTGAGGTTGGGGACGAAGTGGCCGTCCATGACATCGAGGTGCAGGACGTCGGCGCCCTGTTCGACACTGGCGATCTCGTCCGCGAGCTTCGAAAAGTCGGCGGAGAGGAGCGATGGCGCGAGTTTGATCGTCACTGTGTGATGGGCCGGGCGGGCTGCGTGCTCTGCTCGATGATGTTGGTTTCTTCCGCCTTGCTGACCACGACCGAGATCGCGTCGCGGCCGCTCACCGGCGCGCCGCGCAGCGGAAACTGGCGAATGATAATGCCATCGGCGATGCCGGGATACGCCTCGAACTTCACCGTCGCGACATGTAACCCGTTTGCTTCCAGGCCGGGACGAACGACATCGAGCGGACGATCGATGAGGTCGGGCATGACGTACGTGTTCGACGCGACCGGCACGTTGACGAGCAGCGAGACCGGCGACTGCGCCGCGACGACGGTGCCGGCCGGCGGCTCGCTCGCGACGATTCCATCCTTGTCCGACGCTGCTTCGGTGTAGGTCAGGTTTCCCATCTTGAGATTCTGCTGGCCGAGCCGCAGCAGCGCGGTGCGCGGCGATTGCGCGTCGAGATCGGGCACCCGGATGACGAGCGGTCCCGACGACAACTCGACTTTGATCCGCGAGCCGCGCTTGACGAAGCTCGTCGCTCCCGGCTCGCGGTTCTGCCACGCGACATAGCCGGCGGGCACTTTGTCGGAGTTGCGCGCGCGCGTCGTGTCGACCTCGAGCGAGATGCCCGCGTCGAGACAGAGCGCGTTCGCTTCGGCGACCGGCTTGCCGATCAGGTTCGGCGTCGGCAGCGAGCGTCCGCGCACGAAAAAGTTGAACCAGAAGTAGGAGCTGAAGCCGAAGAGCACGATGACCACACAGGCGAAGAGAACGTTGTAGAAACAGCCTCTCTTCATCGTCTCTGCTCAGGCCTCTCCGAATCGTGCGACTGCGCCGGCCGCGACTTCGACGGCTGCTGCGGATGTTCCGTGCGGTACTCCGCTTCGTCGTACTTGCGATCGCCCTTCGCGACGTAGATCGGGATCAGCGCCTGCTGCCAGACATCTTCGACGCGCTCGGCGAAAACGAAGGTCAGTCCCTGTTTCACTTCTTCCGGCACTTCGGTGAGGTCTTTGCGATTTCCTTCGGGCAGCACCACGGTCTTGATGTTCGCGCGCTGTGCGGCCATCACCTTTTCCTTGATGCCGCCGACGGAAAGGACTTTGCCGCGCAAGGTGATCTCGCCCGTCATGGCCACATCGTGCCGCACCGGACGCTCCCCCATCACCGACGCGATGCAGCTCGCGATCGCGACGCCGGCGGACGGTCCGTCTTTCGGAATCGCGCCTGCGGGGAAGTGAATGTGGATGTCGAATTCGTTGAAGAGCCGGTCTTCGATGTTCAGGTCCTTCGCTTTGGAGCGCACGTATGAATACGCCGCGGAGACCGACTCGCGCATGACGTCGCCGAGCTGACCGGTGACGGTGGTGCGTCCGCTGCCCGGCATCCGCGTCGCTTCGATGAACATGATCTCGCCGCCGAAGCTGGTCCACGCGAGGCCCGTGGTGACGCCGATCTCGGGATGGCGCTCGGCGAATTCGTGCTCGAACGCAGGGAGGCCGAGGTATGGCTCGACGTCGGCGGTTTTGACTTCGTACTTCTCGACGGTCTCGGTTCCGGAGGCCACCTTGCGCGCGATCTTGCGCATGATCGTGGCGAGCTTGCGCTCGAGATTGCGCACGCCCGCTTCCGCCGTGTAGTCGCGGATCACGGCGAGGACGACGTCGTCATCGATCGTCACCTGCGATTTGTCGAGACCGTGGTTCTCCAGCAGCTCCGCGATCAGATGCTTCTTCGCGATCTGCAGCTTCTCGTTCTCGGTGTAGCCGGCGAGGCGGATGACTTCCATGCGGTCGCGCAGCGGGCCCGGGATACCGTCGAGCACATTCGCCGTCGCGATGAACAGCGTGTGCGAGAGGTCGTACGGAATCTCGAGATAGCGGTCGACGAACGCGTGGTTCTGCTTCGGATCGAGCACTTCGAGCAGCGCCGACGCCGGATCGCCGCGGAAGTCTTTCCCGATCTTGTCGATCTCGTCGATCATGATCAGCGGGTTGTTCACGCCGACCTGGATGTAGCTCTGAATGAGCTTGCCCGGCATCGCGCCGATGTACGTCTTGCGATGTCCGCGGATCTCCGATTCATCGGTCACGCCGCCGACCGCCATGCGCACGAACTTGCGTCCGAGGGCGTCGGCGATTGCGGCGCCGAGGGACGTTTTGCCGACGCCGGGAGGTCCGGCGAAGCAGAGGATCGGTCCCTTCAGATCGCCCTTCAGCTTGAGCACGGCTAGAAATTCGAGCACGCGCTCCTTGACCTTCTCCAGGCCGTAATGACGCTCGTCGAGCATCTCCTCGGCGCGTTTCAGGTCCAGACGGTCTTCGGTCTTCTCCGACCACGGCACCTGGAACACGGTGTCGAGATGTCCCTTCAGCACCGCGTAATCGGATGACGACGCCGAGAGCTGTCCGAGGCGATTCACTTCGCGGCGGAGCTGCAGCTTGTGCTCTTCGGCGAGCGGCAGCGCTTCGATGCGATCGCGATACGTGTCGGCTTCGCGATCGGCCTGATTCGCCTCACCCAGCTCGTCCTGGATCACGCGGAGCTGCTCGCGCAGATAGTTCTCCCGCTCGCGGCGATCGATCGACGTCTGAATCTGCCGCTGCAGTTCGCGATCGACGTTCGCTTTGCCGAGGTCGCGCTGGGTCCAGTCGATGAGCAGCTCGATGCGCTCGATCGGATTGACCGTTTCGAGCAGCAGCTGCTTCTCTTCGAGCGGGAAGTTGACGAACGATGAGAGGAGATCGGCGAAGGTATCGGGACCTTCGCTGATGTTCATCTTCAAAATGTTGAGCAGCTCGTTCGAATATTTGTTGTCGCTCTCGACGAGCTTTTCGAACAGGCTGAGCGCGCGATTCATCAGCTGCTCGGTCTTCACACCCTTCGGAGTGGGACGCGGCGCGATCTCGCGCAGCATCGCTTCGAAGTACGGCTCGTTCTGAATCATCTGCACGAGCTCGACGCGCTGGCGTCCCTGCAGGAAAAGCTGGTAGCGATCGCTCGACAGCGGCAGCCGCTGCACGATGGCTGCGAGCACTCCCACAGTCGAAAGGTCCTCGGGCCTCGGATTCTCTTTGTCGCCCGACTTCTGACAGAACGCCGCGATCAGGTTCTGATCGTCGGGGAGGCTCTTCAGCAAACGGACGTTGCGATCGATCCCCACCTGCAGCGAGAGAACGCCGCCGGGGAAAAGGACCGAGGAGACGAGCGGGATGATCGGCAGGCGGGTGGGGACGTCGAGCTCCAGCCAGTCGGAGACGCTGTTCGGGTTATTCGATTTTCCGCGGATCGGTTGTGCCATTCGAGTTCCGTTGCAGGCGTTGGTCACCTCGCGTGGCGTACGATTACGCGGGCATGCGAATTGTAGAAAATGCCACGAGGTTGAACAATCGCTCCATGGTAGCTGGTATTCAATGAGCGAGCCCGTCATATCGGACGTGCTCTCGAATCCGTCTTTCAAGCGAGCGGATCTGCATTGCCATAGCCGGTTTTCAGTTTTCAAATACTTCCGGCGGGCGAATACTCGAGACTGCTACAACGCGCCGGAGGATGTGTATCGCATCGCCAAAGAGCGCGGGATGTCGTTCGTCACGCTGACCGACCACGACTCGATCGACGGCGCGCTCTACCTCCTCAACAAGTACCCCGACATGAACGACTTCTTCATCGGCGAAGAGGTCGAGACGTATTTCCCCGAGACCGGGCAGCGCATTCACACCGGCGTGTGGGGGCTGAACGAAGCGCAGCATCGCGAGATCCAGCGGCTGCGCCGCAATATCCGCGAGCTCGTGCCGTACCTGAAGCAGCAGCACCTCGTGTTCGGCATCAATCACCTCTTTCAGAACTATCGGATGAAGAACGTCGCGGCGCGGTACATCGGCGAGCTCATCGAGATGTTCGACATCTTCGAAGTGATGAACGGAGCGATGGCGTCGTTCCACAACAAGATGGTGCAGCAGCTGGTCGGCACGTTGCAGGAGGACGGGCGGCGGATGTCGATGGTGGGCGGCTCGGACGCGCACACGCTGAAGCACGTGGCGAAAGTGCACACCGTGTCGAAGGGCGAGACGCCGCAGGAGTTCATCGAGAACGTCCGCCGCGGCGACTGCTTCGCGTGGGGCAGCGAGATGCGCTTCCGCGATCTGGTCGCCGATATCTATCTGCTGATGCTCGCCTACCACGGCGAAACGGTGAACGATTTCCGTTCGTCCGAGTACACCGCGATGGACAAGACGATCCAGCTCGCGGCGCGCCTCGCCTCGATCCCCACTGCGATCAGCGGACTGCCCGCGGCGATCACGTCGCTCAATTACCTCAAGCAGATCGTGGTGACGAAGGGCATTTCGTTCCGCTTCGCGAAGCTCGTCGAAGAGATCAGACCCGGTCTGGGCGGCGGTTCGTAACTTGGTCCCGGTGCTCTTCCTCGCCGCGCACGCCGCGCAGCGCCTTTACCATGGCACGAAGGCCGACCTGAAGCCGGGCGACCTGATCTCGGCCGGCTATGGCAGCCCACCCGGAGTGCGGCGGCCATGCCGCCGCTGATTCACCTCGCGACGGCCATGCCGTCGCGACGCCGAGGCATGGCCTCGGCTACCCGAGCGGCGGCATGGCCGCCGCACTCCGGTTACCGCCCCCACGCACCTCGATGTGCTCACCGTGCCCGTACGTCGTGACGCTGCCGATTCTCCGCGGCCTCGCTCCAACTATGGCAAGAGGAAGAAGGCGGGCTGGATCTATCTGACCGCCACTCTGGAGGCGGCCACGTGGGGAGCAGAGCTGTACGATCATCTCGCCCGCCTCAGGGAGCTTGGGATCGAAGCAATTGAGGATTGAGTCCGGCTGCCGCGCGCAGTTCCGCGTACAGCGTGACCAGCTCCGCCGGCCGATAGTTCGCGTTCAATCCGCTCGGATTCGGCAGCACCCAGATCTTCGTCGGGCCGATGGTCTCATTTTGCAATCCGAGCTTCGCACGGGGACGTGCGAACGCCGTCCGATACGCGCCGATACCGACGATCGCGAGAAATCGCGGTGCGAACTTGCGCACCTTCCGCGTGAGTGCGCGCGCACCGGCGACGAGCTCCTCATTCGAGAGCTCGGCGGCCGCAGCGCTCGGACGATCGGCGATGTTCGTGATGCCGCAGCCGTATTCGAGCAGCAGTGCGTCTTCGGATGGCGAGAGTTGTCGCGGCGTGAAACCGGCGCGATGGAGCGTCGGCCAGAAGCGATTGCCGGGACGCGCGAAGTGATGGCCGACTTTTGCGCTGTAGAGACCGGGATTGATGCCGCAGAAGAGGACGTCGAGGTTTGGCGCGATGACGTCGCGAATTAGAAATTCACCGCGAGGCCGCCCATGTACTTCCTGGTCGCACCATCCAGATCGTTCACGTCGAATAGATACGGCGAGTTCTGCGCGTGCGCGAGCTCGAGTCCGAACAACAGCTTGAGATCGATCGGCAGCCGGAGCGATTGCGACATCCGCAGGTTCACCCGCTCGCTTTTGTACGTCGTGCCGGCGCGCTGCGGCTGCTGCAACTCGCGATACGAAACCGCGAGACTCGTACCGGTCGGCGTCCAGGTCGACTGCAGGTCGCCGGTGATGTAGACCTTGTTTCCGTCGAACGGCTGCGAGTGTGTCGGCGTCGCAGTGCCCGCGCTCGTCGACACATCGATCGCCAGCTTGTGCGCGATGTCTTTGCGATACGCGAGGCGCAGATCGCGGCGGATGTCGCCGGAGTCGACGTACATGCCGTCCCAGAACGGCTCGAAGCCGTCGCTGAAGATCATGCGGACCGGCGTGTCGACCGCGCTCACCGTCGCGATAGCCGAGGCGCGATCGCCATCGTTGTCGCCCGACACCACGCCGAACGAATACGAGTAGCGCGGCATGAGGCGCGAGTCGTCGGTCCAGACCACGATGCTCGGAAGCACCAGCGGTCCGCGCGACTGGTCCCACACCTTGTACATGCCGTTCGCGATCAGCGACGTGTTGCCGATCTTCCACTCCACGCCGGTGCGCGGCGCCCACTGCGTGCCGTCGAGTCCGAGGCGCGAGGCCATCCCGTAATGAAGAATGAATGCGGGGACGAGCTCGAAGCTCGCGTTCGCGTTGACGTCCGCGGTGCGCAGCGTCGCGTTCGCGCTGTTGCGCATGCTTTCCTGCGCCACGCGCAGCGAGACGCCGACATCGCCGCGGCGCGTCTGGAGCACCGTCGTATCACCGGCGATCTCGATCAGATCGGAGCCGGACGGATTCGATTCGAACAGATTCTGCTGCGCGAAATAGCGCACGGCGACGTGATTCACGCCGTGCTGCCATTCGAAATTCTGCGCGGTGTAATCGGCCTGATGATCGCTCACCGGCAGGTCATCGCGATAACGCCAGAAGCTCTTCGTCGACGCGACGCGATACGCATCCGTCGGCGACGACCGCAGCTCCATCGACATCACGCTCGACTGCGCGGCCGGACTGCCGAACGCCTGGTCGTCGGTCGGATCGTCGATGCGATGCAGATTGCCGCGGATGCCGACCTGCCAGTTCTCGCCGATGCGGCCCTGCACGCCGAGCGCGGTCTGGGCAACCGACGGCGTCGACGCGGACTGCGGCGCCACGCCGGTCATCGACACCATCTCGCCGCGGATGCGCGGCACGTCGTACGCGACCTTCACCGGCTGCGCCAGAACCTGATCGAGCTCGTGCAGGATGTCGGGCGGAAGCGAGCCGCGGATCTCCCAGATCTCCTGGTTGACGTCGCGTGCGCCGCGCGCGTTGCGCTCGTTCTGCAGCTTGATGGTGATGCGATTTTCGGGATGCGTCGGGACGAGCATGGTCATCGCGGGGACGAATCCCTGCTTGACCGCGATGATTTTGTAGACGCCGGTGCGGAGCTTCGGAAGGGTGAACGTGCCGTCGATGCCGCTGAATGTTTGCACCGCTTCGAAGTCGGCGAGATTGAGGGCGATGATGAGGGCGTTGGCGACCGGGCGCGCGGAGGTGGTGACGTTGCCGAGGACTGCCAGAAGAGGCGGCACCGGACCGTCAGAGCGAGCGGTGCCAGCCATCGTTACGATGGCAGTGGCAATGGCGATCGCGCGAAATCGGCGCATAGCTCCTCCCTGTCGCTTGGCGAGTTTACCACTTGGAAAAACTCTGCGGGTTACGGGCCTGTTCCAAGCCCGCCGGCAGGCGGGGTCAGCTGTGACGGCTTTCAAGGTGTGACGAAACGCAGAACCGCTAATCCCTGACCCGGTGCACCCGCAGCAGATTCGTCTTCGCCCGGGTGTAGATCGGCGATCCCATCAGGATCACCAGGCGATCGCCCGGCCGCACGATGTCCTTCTGCAGCAGGAACTCGTCGACGCGGTCGACGATTTGCTCGTGGAAGTCGCCGGTGTCCTGGAGCACGTACGGCTGCACGCCCCAGAGCAAATTCATCCGGCGCGCGACCCAGCTCGACGGTGTGAGCGCGATGATCGGCGACATCGGACGGAACTTCGACATCAGCCGCGCCGCGAACCCGGTCTGCGTGAACACGACGATGTACTTCGCGTCGATCTGTTCCGCCGCGTAATTCGCGGCGCCGGCGAGCGAGTCCGTGAACTCGTCCGACTCGCTCGATTTCTGGAACAGCGGCGCGCGCGTGCCGCGCTTCTCGTACTCCCGCGCGCTCTCCGCTCCGATGATGATCCGCGCCATCATCTGCACCGCTTCGACCGGATAGAGCCCTGACGCCGTCTCCGCCGACAGCATCACCGCATCGGATCCGTCGAAGATCGCGTTCGCCACGTCGCTCGCCTCGGCGCGCGTCGGACGCGAATTCGTGGTCATCGATTCGAGCATCTGCGTCGCGGTAATCGCAAACCGTCCCCACCGGCTCGCGCTCTGCAGAATCCGCTTCTGGATCACCGGCACCGCTTCGGGCGGCAGCTCGACGCCGAGGTCACCGCGGGCGACCATCACACCATCGCTGACTTCGAGAAGGTCTTCCAGGTTGTCGATCGCCTGCGGCTTCTCCAGCTTGGCGATGACGTTGATGTCGGAGCCGCCGCATTCGTGAATCAGCGCGCGCAGTCCTTCGATCTCCGCCCGGCGCCGGATGAATGACGCGGCGATGTAGTCGAGCTTCTGCTCGCACGCGAATTTCACATCGACGCGATCCTTCTCCGTGATCGCCGGAATGGTCAGCTCGGAATCGGGGAAGTTCATCCCCTTCTTCGACGAGATCGGTCCGCCGTGGATGACGCGCGTCGTGACGTGCTTCTCGTCGACCATCGTCACGACGAGCTCGACGAGACCATCATTAATGAGGATGCGATGGCCGATCGAGACCTCTTTCGGCAGCGCCTTGAACGGCGTCGACACCATCTGCGCGTTGCCGGTCATGGTCTCGGTCGTGATCACGAATAGCTGTCCGTTCTGCAGTTGGATCACGCCATCGACGTCGCCGATGCGCAGCTTCGGTCCCTGAATGTCGCCGACGATCGGCACGTAGCGGCCGATGGACGTCGCACACTCGCGCACCGTTTTGATGATGCGCATCTTGTCCTCGTTGCTGCCGTGCGAAAAGTTCAGACGGAACGCATCGACGCCCGACGTCATCAGGCGATAGATCGTCTCCTCGTTGTTGCACGCGGGCCCAAGAGTAGCGAGGATTTTCGTGCGTCGCATTCGGGCGAGTGTATCCGACGAGGGGACGACGAGGGCGCCTCCGGCGGGCGGGCACGGCCCGCTGCGTTTGTTGGCCTAGCCAGGACGCACGCCTCTCGCGGCAATCGCGTTATTGCGCAGCTCGAACGCAGCGGGCTACGACGCCGCGAGAGCCGGCTGCAGCGAACGGCCGACTACCTGGGCGATTGCATCGCACTCGCGCACGATTTTCGCGAACGCTTCCGGCAGGATCGCTTGCGGACCATCGCTCAGCGCCTCTTCCGGCTTGTGATGCACTTCGATCAGCACGCCGTCGGCGCCCACTGCGATCGATGCGCGCGACATCGGCGCGACCTTGTTCCGCTTGCCGGTGCCGTGGCTCGGATCGACGAGGATCGGCAGATGGCTGATGCGCTTCACCGCGGGCACGATCGAGAGGTCGAGCGTGTTGCGTGTGTGATCGGAGAACGTCCGCACGCCGCGCTCGCAGAGGATCACGTTGTAGTTCCCCTCGGACATGATGTATTCGGCCGACAGCAGCAGCTCTTCCAGCGTCGCCGACATGCCGCGCTTGAGCAGCACCGGCTTGCGCGCTCTGCCTGCGGTCCGCAGCAACGAGAAGTTCTGCATGTTGCGCGCGCCGATCTGAATGCAGTCCGCGTACTGATCGACGAGCTTCAGCGACTCC
>DATEZA010000084.1:0-3684 GCA_035255945.1 Thermoanaerobaculia bacterium | reverse complement strand
CGCTCCAAGCTCGTGCACGTGGTGAGAACTGCACGGGAAACGATCGAGGCGGTCGAAGTCATCGTGCACAAGCCGCTCTCCGCGCCGGCCACGAACGAGCGCGCCGAGAGCGTTCATCGTGCGCTGCTCGCGTCAGGCATTCCGGAATCGAGGATCACGATCAAGGAAGGAGAGTTCGACGGGAGCACGGCGATCGAGGTTGAGATCGTGCGCAGGAGAGAGTGAATTTTTGATGGATACGGGAGAGGGATTGAACGCAGAACGCAGAGCGCAGAGTGAGAAATGAGAAAGGGGCGACGCGCGAGGCGCACGGCCGCGCGAGTCCGACGGGGGTGTGGGGCCGCCGACCCGGCGGCGCAGGCCGCCGAGTCGGCGGCTCCACACTCTCGAACACGTGTCATGTGTGACGACCGGTCGCTGCGCTCCATCGTAAAGCGATCATGAAAACGACAATCGTCCTCGCCATCGCGCTCGCGCTCGCGGGGTGCGCGCGCAACGACAACTCCGAACAACTCGTGCTTCGCGGAGAGCGTCAGTTGTGGGACGCGTGGAAGCATCGCGACCGGGCCACATTCGAAAAGCTCACGGCGCCCGATTACGCATGCGTCAGCGAGGATGGGGTGCTTGGGCTGGAGCAGATCCGGACGATGTTTGCCACGGCGCATCTCAGCGACTACCGCCTCGGGAAAATGGTCGCGCGGAGGATATCGGCGGACTCGATCGTCGTCGTTTACAACGCGCACATGGTCGGGGAGGCGGACGGGAAGGACGTCAGCCGTGGGGTGTCGGAGGCGAGTGTGTGGGCGCGGAGGGGTGGAGAGTGGCGGAATGTGTTGCTGCATGAGGTTACGCGGAGCACGCGGGAGGCGGGAGTCGATCCTTAGGAAAAACGAGGGATTGAACGCAGAACGCAGAGCGCAGAGTGAGAAGTGAGAAAGGGACGAGCACGCTGGTTCTTAATTCTGATTCTGCGTTCTGCGTTCTGCGTTCAATCCCCTGGTGAGAGAGGGCGGGCGGCAGCAAGCTGCCGCACTCCGTTGATATGATGCGATCTCGTGAGCATTGCACTCGACGAAACATCCCCACAGCCTCCCACCTCGCGCAACTGGTTCGGTTCCTTCTGGAGCACGGCTATCGGAAAGAAAGCGGTCATGGCCTTGACCGGTGTCTTTCTCTTCGGCTGGATCTTTCTGCACATGCTCGGCAACCTGAAGCTGTACCTCGGGGCCGAGCATCTGAACGAGTACGCGAAGTTCCTCGTGACCATGGGCGCGCCGGCGCTGCCGAACAAGACGCTGCTCTGGGTCGTGCGCATCCTGCTGATCGTCTGCGTCTGGCTGCACATCCAGGCGGCGACGCAGTTGACGCTGATGAATCGCGCCGCGCGGCCGATCGGCTATCGCGATCGTGAATACGTCGTCGGCACGTATGCGGCGCGGACGATGCGCTGGGGAGGAGTGATCATCCTCCTCTTCGTCATCTACCACCTGCTGCATCTGACGGTCGGCTGGCACGTCGTCCATCCCGACTTCATCGAGAACGACGTGTACCACAACGTCGTCGCGGGCTTTCAGCCGAAGTACTGGTGGGTCGGCTCGTTCTACATCCTGGCCAACCTCGCCCTCGGCCTGCACCTCTACCACGGCCTTTGGAGCATGTTCAATTCGCTCGGGTTGAACAATCCGAAATTCAACAACTGGAAGAAAGTCTTCGCGACCGCATTCGCACTGGTGATCACGGCCGGCAACGTGTCGTTCCCGCTCGCAGTGCTGACCGGATTCGTGAGGTAACGCTCGAAATGGAACTCGACAGCAAGATTCCTCCCGGCCCTCTTGCGCAAAAGTGGGCCTACGCGAAATCGCACTACAAGCTGGTCAATCCGGCGAACAAACGGAAGTACGACGTGATCGTCGTCGGCGCCGGGCTGGCGGGCGGCGCGGCGGCGGCGACGATGGCGGAGCTCGGCTACAACGTCAAATGCTTCGTCTATCACGACTCACCGAGGCGCGCGCACTCGATCGCGGCACAGGGCGGCATCAACGCGGCGAAGAATTATCAGAACGACGGCGACTCGGTCTTCCGTCTTTTTTACGACACGGTCAAAGGCGGCGATTACCGCTCGCGTGAAGCGAACGTGCACCGCCTCGCGGAGCTGTCGCTGAACATCATCGACCAGGCGGTCGCGCAGGGCGTGCCGTTCGCGCGCGAGTACGGCGGCAATCTCGAGAATCGCTCGTTCGGCGGCGTGCAGGTCTCGCGCACGTTTTACGCCCGCGGTCAAACGGGACAGCAGCTGCTCCTCGGCGCGTTCCAGGCGCTCGAGCGGCAGATCGCGCTCGGCCGCGTGAAGATGTACACGCGCCACGACGTGCTCGACATCGTGGTCGTCGACGGTCACGCGAAAGGCATCGTCACGCGCGACATGGTGACGGGCGCGATCGAAGCGCATGCCGCGGACGCAGTGGTCCTCGGCACCGGCGGCTACTCGAACGTGTTCTATCTGTCGACGAATGCGAAGGCGTCGAACGCGACGGCGATCTGGCGCGCCTATAAAAAAGGTGCGGCGTTCGCGAACCCCTGCTACACGCAGATCCATCCGACCTGCATTCCGCAATCGGGCGAGTACCAGTCGAAGCTGACGCTGATGTCGGAGTCGCTGCGCAACGACGGACGGATCTGGGTGCCGAAGACGCAGGGCGACAAGCGCGCACCGAACGAGATCCCGGAGAACGAGCGCGATTACTACCTGGAGCGCAAGTACCCGTCGTTCGGCAACCTCGCGCCGCGCGACATCGCATCACGCGCGGCGAAGGAAGCGTGCGACGACGGGCGCGGTATCGGCGCCTCGGGCCGCGGCGTCTATCTCGATTTCGCCGATGCGATCAAACGCCTCGGACGCAAGACGATCGAAGAGCGCTACGGCAACCTGTTCGAGATGTACCACGACATCACGGCCGAAGATCCGTACGTCGTGCCGATGCGGATCTATCCCGCGCCGCACTACACGATGGGCGGACTGTGGGTCGACTACAACCTGATGTCGTCGATTCCCGGCCTGTTCGTCATCGGCGAAGCGAATTACTCCGATCATGGCGCGAACCGCCTCGGCGCGAGCGCGCTGATGCAGGGTCTCGCGGACGGCTACTTTGTGATTCCGGTGACGATCGGCGATTACCTCGCCGCACACCTCGGCAAGAAAGTGGCGGCCGATCGTCCCGAGTTCAGTGAGGCGGCCGCGCAGGTGACGGACCGCATGAACCGTCTGCTCGGCGCGAAGGGGACGCGCAGCGTCGACTCGTTCCACAAAGAGCTCGGCACGATCATGTGGGACTACTGCGGCATGGCGCGCACCGCGGAGGGATTGAAGAAAGCGATTCCGATGATCCGCGAGCTGCGCGACCGCTACTGGAAAGAGGTGCGCGTGCTCGGCGCCGAAGAGGAACCGAATCAGTCGCTTGAGAAGGCGGGACGGGTCGCCGATTACTTCGAGCTCGCGGAGCTGATGTGCATCGATGCGCTCGATCGCAACGAATCGGCCGGCGGCCACTTCCGGGTCGAGTATCAGAGCGAAGGGGAAGCGAAGCGCAACGACGATGACTATCTGTACGTCTCCGCGTGGGAGTACACAGGCGACGGCGCGCCGCCGAAGTTGAACAAGGAGCCGCTGGTGTACGAGGAAGTGAA
>DATEZA010000083.1:0-3469 GCA_035255945.1 Thermoanaerobaculia bacterium | reverse complement strand
CCAGGTGCGGCGGCCGACGATCGTGCCGAGGCTCAGCTTGCGGAACATCCACGGCAGGAGGTCGCCGCCGGAGCCGGCGTTCTCGTCGATGATCATGACCTTCGGCCCCTGGATCGAGGCGAGCGGCGTCTTCAGCGTGCCGCCGTAGCGCGTGGCCCAATAGCTGATGAGCGGGCGGCGGAGGATGTCGATGTAGTAATCGGCGACCTGGCCGCCGCCGTTGTAGCGCTCGTCGACGATGACCGCGTCGCGGTCCGCCTGCGGGAAGAAATAGCGCTTGAACGACTCGTGTCCGCCGCCTCCGGTGTCGGGCACATACACATACGCCACGCGGCCGTTCGTCTTCTGCGTGACGTACTGCAGGTTGTGCTCGATCCACGCGCGGTTGCGCAGCGCCAACTCGGTTTCCACCGGCACCACTTTCACCGTACGCGAACCGGTACCGTCGGCATTCGGCCCCACCGTGATCTCCACGATGCGGCCCGCGGTGCGCTCGAATCGCTGATAGAGATTGTCCGGATACTTCAGCTCCTTGCCGTCGACCGCGAGCAGGTACTCCCCTTCGACCACATCGACGCCCGGCTCGGTCAGCGGCGAGCGCAGCTCCGGATTCCAGTTCAATCCGCCGTAGACCTTCGCGAAGCGATAGCGATTGTTCTCGACCTTGTAGTCGGCGCCGAGGAGTCCGCCCGGGACGGCCGGGACTTCGGCGAGCGTGTCGCCCATCGTGCCGCGATGGTGTCCCACCGTCAGCTCGCTGCACATCCACTGGATCACGCGATAGAGGTCCTGCCGCACCGCGAGGTCGGGCAGGAACTGCGCGTACTTGTCGTGCATCGCCTGCCAGTCGGTGCCGTGGTAGTGCGGGTCGTAGAAGTAATCGCGATTGATGCGCCACGCTTCATCGAACATCTCGCGCCATTCCGCGAGCGGCTCGATGTGCACCTCGACGTTCGCGATCCCGAGGCGGTGCGCCTTCGCCGCATCGATCTTGTCGCCCATGTCGGCGATCGACCACGACTCCTTCATCTGATAGAGCACGCGTTTGCCGTCGTGGGAGACGCGGAAGTCGTCGACGTTCTCGAGCAGCGTGTCTTCCTTGCGCTTGGTCAGATCGAAGCGCGCGAGATCGGATGGATCGGTGGTCTGGCCGAGTCGCGCGGCGCCGCTGTTCTTGAGGTAGAGCAGCTGGCCGCTCTTCGCGATTTGCAGATTCGAGTAGAGGGCCGGCTTGACCGGGAGCGCCTGGATGCGCTGTCCGAGGCGATCGAAATCGATCGTCACTTTGACGTTCTTCGGCTCATCCTTCTTCTCTTCGGCCGCTTTCTCCTCGTCGCTTTCTTTCGCCAGCGGCGAGACGACGCCCTTCGCTAGCACAGCCATGTAGACGCCGTTCGTCGCGCGCATGTCGTTGTTCGACTGCGAGAACCAGTCGGCGACGGGACCGGCGTCCGTTGACGACGTGAAGTAGAGGTACTTGCCGTTCGGATCGAAGACCGGATCGCGCACGTCGGCGATGCCGTCGGTCACGTCGAACGACTTGTTCTGCTCGACCGACCAGAGCGCGAGCGTGTGCAGGTTCGTGTTGCCGGAGCGTGTGTAGGCGAGCCACTTCGAGTCGGGCGACCAGGCGTGATCGAGGGAGATGCCGGGCCGGTAGAGCGCGGCCGATGTGATCTTCGCCGGCGCGCCGGTGGCGACGTCGAGCACGTACAACGACTGCGAGTTGTCGACGTAGCTGATGTGCGATCCGTCCGGCGACCATTTCGGATCCTCGTAGAAACCGGCGCCGGTCACTTTGATCCTGCGCGGCTCGCCGCGGCCGTCCTGATTGGCGATGCGCAGCTCGTACTCGCCGCTCTCGTCGGTGAAGTAGGCGATCGATTTGCCGTCGGGCGACCAGACCGGCGCGCGATCGTTCGCCGCGACCGATTGCGTCAGGTTGCGGTCGTCCCCTTTCTCCATCGGCACGGTGACGATCTCGCCACGGTACTCGAATGCGGCACGTGCGCCGGTCGGCGAGACGGAGACGTTGCGGACGTACTTCGCCCCTTTCGCATAGCGCGGCCGCGTCTCGACGAGATCGGCGGCGACGCCGATCTTCAGCCGCGATTCTTTCTGCGATGCGGGCTCGAAGACATGGATGTAGCCGGCCTGCTCGAAGATGACCTTGCCGTCGCCGGCGGTCGCGTCGATGACCGGAAAGTCTTTGAACTGCGTCAGCTGCACGACCTGCTTCGACTTAGTGTCGTAAGTGAACAGGTTCAGCTCGCCGTTGCGGTCGGAGAGGAAGTAGACGCGGTCGCCGATCCACATCGGATCGGTGTCGTTGCAGCGGGTCGCAGGCTGCGGGATCTGCTCGGTCGCGTTCGTGGCGAAGTCGAAGAGCATCAGCCGCGATGCCGTGCCGCCGCGGTAGTTCTTCCACTCGCGGAATGCCTCACCGATGGGGAGATAGACGAGCCTCTTTCCGTCGGGCGAGAAGGACGCTTTTACGGCGTGCGGGACCGGCAGCTTCGTCACCGGGCCGCCGCCCGCGGGGACGGTAAAGAGCTGCAGGTAGCGGCGCGTGTGTACTTCGCGCGGCGAGGAGAAGAGGACCGATTTGCCGTCCGGCGTGAAGCCGAGAACGATGTCGTTGGCGGGGTGATACGTGAGTCGCTTCGGGACGCCGCCGGTGCTCGGGACGACGTAGACATCGGTGTTGCCTTCGTAGCGTCCGGTGAAGGCGATGAGCAAGCCGTCCGGCGAGTAGCGCGGACCCGCCTCGACGCCCGGATGCGAGGTCAAGCGCTTGACATCGCTCCCGTCCGGATTCGCGACCCACAGATCGTTCGCATACGCGAATGCGATCTGCCGCGGCGAGATCGCCGGATCGGAGAGCAGGCGCGCGTCGGTGATGTTGATGGCGAGGGTGGGGAGCGTGAGGGTGAGCAGGCAGAAGAGGAGGAGTTTCCGCATACGGGGCGCGAGTGTAGCGCGGAGTGCGGCAGCTTGCTGCCGCCCCAGGATTGCGGCAGCTTGCTGCCGAGGACTCATCAGGAATTGAACGCAGAACGCAGAACGCAGAGTCAGAATTGAGAATCAGCGAGTTGCGCGTCTTGCGTCGTGCCCTTTCTCACTTCTCACTCTGCGTTCTGCGTTCTGCGTTCAACATCCCGGTTTTTGAGCGTGCCCGAGCTGCCGCACCGCATACGGAAACTCCGCGGATGATCCTCGAGGGCGACGGGGATTGAACGCAGAACGCAGAGTCAGAATTGAGGCTCTTCAGGCTTTTCCGTGGGTACCGGGATACAGGTCGAGTGCACCGAAGTGGAAGTAGATGGCGGTTTTGAAGTTCTCGAGGTTGCGATAGCCGTGGGCGATCCGCTTGATCTTTTCGATGCGGCCATTGAGTGATTCGGCTTGCGCATTGGAGATACGAAAGCGGAAGTAGTTGAGAAGCTTGTCCAGGTGCCGGCGCAGCTTC
>DATEZA010000082.1:0-9214 GCA_035255945.1 Thermoanaerobaculia bacterium | reverse complement strand
CGACGTTGAAGGATACGTTCGGAGCGCGGGCGTCCCGCCCGCAGTGATCGGGCGTCCCGCCCGGTCACTGATTCGTCGCCGGCCGGGACGGCCGCCGACTGCGGGCAAGGATGCCCGCGCTCCTTACCGCAGCGCCAAAATGATCGTCCGGATCGACAACGCGATCACCACAATCCCCACGATCGCGAGCAGCGGACGCGGCGAGATGCGCTTCGTCGCCCACGCCGCGAGTGGCGCGGCGATCGCTCCGCCGATCGCGAGTCCGGCGATCGCCCGCCAGAACGTGAAGCCGATCGTGACGAAGAACGTGACCGAAGTCGCCACGGTCACGAAGAACTCGGCGAAGTTCACCGAGCCGATGGCGGAGCGCGGCTCGTTGCCGCGGGCGAGGAGCGTGCCGGTGACGATCGGTCCCCAACCGCCGCCGCCGATCGCGTCGAAGAAACCGCCGGCGAGGCCGAGCGGCACGAGGTGCGTCGTCACTTCGCGATGCGCGATGCGCTTCCACGCCTTCGACAGGATCACGATGCCCATGATCAGCAGATAGGCCGCGGTGAACGGCTTCATGCGATCGCCGGGGATGCTCACGAGGATGTATGCGCCGGCGATGCCGCCGACGACTCCCGGGATGAGCAGCGCGCGCACGAGCCGCTTGTCGACATTGCCGAAGCCGAAGTGCGAGATCGCGGAGAGGCCGGTGGTCACGCACTCCGCCGCGTGCGTGCTCGCGCTGGCCATTGCGGGCGGGACGCCGAGCGTCAGCAGGAACGTCGTTGCGCTCACGCCGTAGGCCATGCCGAGGACTCCGTCGATCATTTGGGCGAGGAAGCCGACGAGGATGAAGGCGGGGAGAGAGGCGTGCACGTGAGGACTATATTAAGAACGAGAAATATTGTCTGCTATTATCGCGGCTGAATCATGGCTGTGTGCTGGCGCTGTCCGCGTTGCGCGGAAGTGAGTTGCGAAGACGACGCGAACGCCGAAGGGCATCCGCTGGCCTGCGATCACTGCGAGCGGCCGTTCCTGCCGGCGGAAACGCAATGCCACGTCTGCGACGCGCCCAATCCCTGGAGCCGCCGCGACTCGGTTCACTTCTGGTGCCGCGAATGCGGGAACATGCAGACGTTCCACGGCTTCACGCCGCCGGCCGGAATCGCCACGTCGCCGTCATCCCGAGCGTAGTCGAGGGACCTGGGTGGGCGGTGGCTCGCTCATCGCGCCTCCACCCCTCCCAGGTCCCTCGACTACGCTCGGGATGACGGAGCTTCTCCAGGAGCCACTCGCCGTTCAGAGTGCGGCCGGTGAACCAGAGCGCGAAGCGGTCGCGCGCGTAGCTTCCTTCGATCAGTTCGTATGCGCCGATGTCGTACGCGTCGCCTTCACCGCGATACCACGACTTCTCAATGGCGAGTCTGCCGGCCGGTGTGGCGCGATCGCCTTGCAACGTCCAGCGATGGAACTCGCCGCCCATCTCGAGCCACAGCTCGTGCGCATTCGGCATGACGAATAGGCGGCGGCCGCTTTGGCTTTTTGGTTTCGGGAGAGAGTTTTCGGTTTCCGGTTTCCTGGCAACCGGTAACCGGCCACCGGCAACGTTCCACGGCAATTGCTGCGTCATCGTCAGCACCGGCGCGAACAGATCGCCGATTTTTTTCAATCTCGCGATCGCATCAGGCGGCTGGAAATCGAGATCGCGCTTCGATGCGACTTCGTCCCACTTCACGGGCATCGACACATACGGTCTCTCCCGCTTCGCGCGCAGCGAATACACCGACACCGTCGTCTTGAAATCGGCGTTCTGGCTCCAATCGATCAACACCTTCCGCGCGCGCAGCTGCTTCGCCATCTTCGCCACCGCGAGCGCCGGATACTTCTTCGCCATTTCCTCCGCCACCACGCGCGCGAATGCCTCGGTTGCGTCATGCGTCGCGTCACCGTTCAGCGGCACGTACACCTGCAGCCCTTTCGATCCCGACACTTTCGCGAACGATTCGAATCCGATCCCCGCCAGCGCGTCGCGCAGCAGCAGCGCGACCTCGCAGCATTCGACGATCGATGCGCCTTCGCCCGGATCGAGATCGAACACCACGCTCGTCGCGCGCTCGATGTGCGGCACGCGATGCAGGAACGGGTGGAGCTCGATCCCGCCGCTCTCCGCGAGCCACGTCAAGGTGCGGACGTCATTGGCGAGGATGTAGTGAATGTCCGGACCGCTGCGGCGCGGCACGCAGAACGTCTGCACGAACTTCGGCGTGAACGACGGCGCGTCCTTTTCCCAGAACGATTCGCCCTCGATGGTGTCGGGATAGCGCTTGAACGACAGCGGCACATCGCGCAGATGCGGCAGCAGCACCTTGGCGATCGCGCGGTAGTAATGCGCGGCATCGGCGGTGGTGAATCCGGTCGAGGGGAAGAGGAGTCGTGGCATTGAGGCGTTTCTCAATTCTTCATTCTGAACTCTGCATTCTGAATTCATCCAGCGGCCGTGTTCATGCGACGAGCGCTGGATGAATGCAGAATTCAGAATTTCAGAATGAAGAATTAAGAACATTCGGTACAATCACCTTACCCACCAAAAACTGGAATGCCGGGAGGGTGTGATGGGGGAGATCAAGCTGTTCCAGATCTGCTATGAGGGCGATCTTACGGTCGAGGTCTCGCAGATCATGCGGCGCCTTGGCGCCGAACCAAATTTCGATCAGAGCTGGCAGGTGTGGCTGCCCGACGGCCGCCACGCGGCAGCGCTGGTCCGTTATCTGCGCTCGCGACTCGGCGACGACGCGCGTCTGCTCGTCGGGTGCACGCAGTTCACGACCGCGCGCGATTTTCTGCTCGTGCGGCACAGCCTCACATCGGGCGCCGACTACAGCGAACTGCACGAAGCGCTCGACCGCCTCGGCGTCTTCGTGCCGCTGCCGTTCGACTCGACGTTCGTGATTCAGTCGAGCGATCGCACCGATGTGCAGACGCTGGGCGCCGCACTGTCGGAGCTCTGTCCGGACGAGTCGCTGATGATCAACGGCATCAGCCACGACTGGGCGTTCTGCGACGGCGGTATGAGCCGCATGTACGTCGCAGACGCGGTTGAGGAGCTGACGTTCCGGACGTTTTGACCGTTTTCGCCCGGCGGCGCCCGCGCTCCTAGTGCACGCCGCCCATCAGCTTCCGGATCGGCTTGATCAGCACGAGCAGGATCAGCGCCGCGATGCCTGAGCTGACGAACGCGATCCAGAAAACCTGCGAGAACGGCAGGTCTTTCAGGAATCCGGCGACCCAGCCCGCGATCTTGTTTCCGAAGGCGAGCGAGAGGAAGAAGATGCCCATCAGCAATCCGACGAGCCGTGGCGGCGAGAGCTTCGTCACCATGCTCATGCCGGTCGGATAGAGGCAGATCTCGCCGAACGTCTGCAGCATGTAAAGGATGATCAGCCACATCGGGCTGACCCGATTGTGCGTCGCTTCGAAGATGTGTCCCGCCTGCAGAATGAACAGATACGAGGCGCTGAGGAAGACCAGTCCGATGGTGAACTTCGCCGGGCTCGATGGATCGTACTTGCCGAGGTGCAGCCAGAGCCACGCGAACATCGGCGCGAAGATGATGACGCAGAGCGGTTCGACCGACTGGAACCAGCTCGACGGGAACGTGAAACCGAACAGCGTCAGCTGCGTCGCGCGGTCGGCAAAGAGATTGAGAGTCGTTCCCGCCTGCTCGTAGCCCGCCCAGAAGATCGTGGTGAAGAGGAAGAGGATGCCGATCACCGAGATGCGCATCCACTCGATCGTCGTGAGCCGCGGCGCCGGCTCGTTCGGATGTGTTTCCGCCTCGCGCTCGTCCGCTTCCGCGGGGACGAGATACTTCTTGCCCCCGATGTACTGAATGACGCCGATCACCATGCCCACGCCCGCGGCCGCGAAGCCGAGGTGCCAGTTGTACTTCTGGCCGAGCCAGCCGGTGATCAGCGGCGCGAAGAACGCGCCGAAGTTGATGCCCATGTAGAAAACGGAGAAGCCGGCGTCGCGCCGCGGATCATCCTTTTTGTACAGCGATCCGACGAGCGTGCTGGCGTTCGGTTTGAGCAGCCCGGTGCCGATGACGATCAGCACGAGGCCGAGATAGAAGAAGTTCAGGTGCGGAACGGCCATGCTGAAGTGGCCGAGCGCGATGATGATGCCGCCGTAGAGAACCGACCGGTAATGGCCGAGCCAGCGGTCCGCGACGTAGCCGCCGAGGAGGCCGAGCGCGTACACCATCGATGTGTACCAGCCGTAGATCGAGCCCGCTTTCGCTTCATCGAAGCCGAGGCCCGGACGCTGCGTCGAGCCGACCATGTAGAGGAACAGCAGCGCGCGCATGCCGTAATAGCTGTAGCGCTCCCACATCTCGAGGAAGAAGAGCGTGGACAATCCGCGCGGGTGACCGAACCACTGTTTCTCGGTGACCGTAATGTCAGCAGGCATGCCGGCATTGTCTATGATGAAACCTTCCGATGCCAATTGATGATGCAACGCAGCGGCAAACTCCCGAGGAGACGCCGACGCTCATCGCAGATGGTGTAGGGCAAGCTCTCAGCTTGCCGGGAGACGTGACGGGACACTTGCCGGGAACGCGACAAGCTGAGAGCTTGTCGTACACGCCTGGCACGCGGATCCTCAATCGCTACCGCATCATCAATCTCCTCGGGCGCGGCGGCATGGGCGAGGTTTATCGCGCGGACGACCTCAAGCTCGGCCAACAGGTCGCACTGAAATTCATCCCGCGCGCTCTGCTCGCCGATCCGGCGATGCTCCGCATGCTCCTCGGCGAAGTGCGCATCGGACGCGAAGTCTCGCATCCGAATGTCTGCCGCCTTTATGACATCGCCGAGTTCGAGGGCGATCACTTCATCGCGATGCAGTTCGTCGACGGCGAGGATCTCGCGTCGTTGCTCCGCCGCATCGGACGCCTGCCGGTGGAGAAAGCGATCGACATCGCGCGCGATCTCGCCGCCGGACTCGCCGCGGCGCACGAGCGCGGTGTCATCCATCGCGATCTGAAGCCGGCGAACGTAATGATCGACGGCCGCGGACGCGCGCACATCACCGACTTCGGACTGGCCATCGTCAGCGGCGATCCGCAGCGCGGAGTCGCAGGCACGCCGGCGTACATGGCACCGGAACAACTCTCCGCGCAGGAAGTGACGACGGCGAGCGACGTGTACGCGCTCGGCCTGATTTTGTGGGAGATGCTGACCGGCAAGCGGATGTTCGATCCCGGCTCGATCACCCAGATCGCCGAGGCGCACAACCAGCCGAAGCCGCGGCTCGGGTCGAGCATTCGCGATCTGCCGCCGAAGATCGAATCGCTGGTGATGCAGTGCCTCGACGAAGAGCCGGCGCGGCGTCCGCAATCGGCGCGCGCGGTGCTGTCGATGCTGCCGGGCGGCGATCCGCTTGCGGCTGCGATCGCTGCGGGCGAGACGCCGTCGCCGGAGCTCGTCGCGGCGGCGGCGAAGAGCGGCGTCGTGGCGCCGGCGATCGCATTCAGTGCGCTCGCGCTCTTCCTGGTGATGCTCGCCGGCGTCGCGGTGCTGAATCCGCGCTCGACGATTTTTTCGCTTGAGCGATTCCACAAACCGCCTGACGTGCTCGCCGATCGCGCGGAAGAAGTGGTGAAGGCGAGCGGGATTGCGGGAGAGCCGGCCGATCGATCCGGCACGTTCGCCGATCGCAAGCGCGACCTGCGATCGGTGTCCGACGCCGATCGCGTGGTGTTCGTTTATCGCCGCGCGGCGACGCAGCTCGTGACGCGCGACTTCAGTCTCATGGTCACGCCCGACAATCCGCCGCTGAACGCGCCGGGCATGGCGAACGTCGAAATCACCGGCGATGGCAAGTTGCTGTCCTTCACCGCGGTGCCACGGCTCGATGCCGCGCCGGCACCGCATGCCATCGATGAATTGTTCCGTGCGGCGCGATTCGATCGCGCGCAGTTCCGCGAAGCCGCGCCGCAATTTCCGCCGCCGGCCGGCGCCGATACGCGCATGGCGTGGGACGGCGCGGCACACATCGAAGCCGCGATGTTCCACGGCGCGCCGGTCTGGTTCGCGGTCAATCCTTCGGCCGCGGTGCGCGAGCGGCAGTCGATCACCGGCATCGGCGGCGTGGCGTGGAACGCGGTTTACGCAGCGCTGCTGGCGATTGCGATCGTGCTCGCGGCGTTGAACGTGCGTCGCGGCCGCGGCGATCGTCGCGGCGCGCAGCGTGCGGCGATCGTGCTCGGCATCACCGCGCTGGCGTACGCCACGTTTACCGAGCATTTCAGCGGCACGACATTCGGCGATGCGGTGTCGATTACCGGCGGCCAGGCGCTTTTCCAGGCGACGATCTTCGCCATCGCGTATCTCGCCGTCGAGCCGTATGTGCGCCGGCACTGGCCGGTGCTGCTGATCTCGTGGCAGCGTCTCGTCGACCTGCGCTGGCGCGATCCGCTCGTCGGCCGCGACTTCGGCCTCGGTCTCATCAGCGGTATCACCAGCGCGGTGATCGTTCGCGTCGTCACGATGCTGACGGCGAAGGAGATCCCGGCCGTTGTGGCGTCGCGGCTCGAATCGATGTCGTCGCTCACGAACACCGCCGCCTGGATCGTGCACGTGGTGCCGGAGTCGATGCTGTACGCGTTGTGGGCGCTGCTGTTTCTCGTCGTCGGCCGCGTCTTCATCCGCCGCGCGTTCATCTACGCGCCGCTGTTCGTGATCGCGATCGGCGTCGCGATCTCGCCGCGAACCGGAACGACTGCCGGCGATCTCGCGTGCGGCATGCTCAACGCGCTGATGCTGATCCTCGCATTGCGTTACGGCGGATTGCTGGCGGCGTCGGCGAGCTGGATCGCGTATCACCTGCCCGACGGCCTCCCGTTCACGTTCGACGCGAACGCGTGGTTCGCCGGCCGCGCATGGTTCACGCTTGCGCTGTTCGTGGTCCTCGCCGCGTACGCATGCTTCGTCTCGCTCGCACCCGGCAGGCGTTTTGCGAACGTGCCGGCAACGGCATGACCATCGAGATCGAGCGCGGCATCCCGCTCGCACCGTTCACCACGCTCGGCATCGGCGGACCGGCGCGATTCTTCGCGCGCGTCACGTCGATCGAAGAGCTCCGCGAAGCGCTCGCCTTCGACGCCCCGATCTTCATCCTCGGCGGCGGCAGCAACCTGCTGATCGCGGACGAAGGCTTCGACGGTCTCGTGGTCCGCATCGAGCTGCGCGGAATCGAATTTCGCGATGACGTGGTCAAAGTCGCCGCGGGCGAGCCGTGGGACGGCTTCGTGGCGATGGCGGTCGAGCGCGGACTGGCGGGGATCGAGTGCCTGTCCGGCATTCCCGGACTCACCGGCGCGACGCCGATTCAGAACGTCGGGGCGTACGGGCAGGACGTGAGCGAGACCATCGATCGCGTCGAAGCGCTCGATCGCAGAAGCGGCGCGATCGTCGAGCTGACGAACGAGGAATGCCGCTTCGGTTATCGCGCCAGTTACTTCAAGAACATCGAGAAGGACCGGTACGTCGTTCTGTCCGTGACGTTCCGCCTGAAGGCCGGAGGTGCGCCGAGCGTGCGTTACCCGGAGCTGGAAAAATATCTGGGCGGAGAGCGCGATCTGCGGAAGGTGCGCGAGGCCGTCATTGCGATCCGCAAGCGCAAGGGGATGGTGCTCGATCCGAACGATCCCGATACGCGCAGCGACGGCTCGTTTTTCATGAATCCGGTGATCGCGGAGCCGCAGTACGCGGAGCTCGCGAAGTTCGCGCCGGATGCGGTGCACTTCGCGGCGAACGCCGGCAATGTGAAGTTGTCCGCGGCGTGGCTGATCGAGCACGCCGGCTTTCACAAGGGGTTCGTGCACGGCAACGTCGGGCTGTCATCGAAGCACACGCTGGCGGTCATCAATCGCGGCGGCGGCACGGCGCGCGAGGTGCTGGAGCTCGTGCGGATGGTTCAGGATCGCGTGCGCGCGGCATTTGGAGTGGAGATCCATCCGGAGCCGAACTTCATCGGGTTTGCTACGATGAGTCCACACTCACATGGAACTTCATGATCTCCGCGGTGCGGACCGCTTCGTCGCCGACGAGAGGCTTGCGGGCAGCTTCGGCTCCGCGAGCATCACGGTCATCGACCTCGCCGAGGAAGGCGCGCAGATCGAGCACGCGCAACCGCTCCGGCTCGGACTGAAAGCGCGCTTCTGGTTCAGGAGCCGCGACATCTCCGTCAGCGCGCAGGGACTGATCGTCTGGAGTCATCTGTCGAAGCGGCCGAGTGCCGACGGCAAGCTGCTCTATCGCTCCGGCGTCCGCATCGAGGAGGAGGGCGACCAGTTCGCCGACACGCTGCGCCAGCTCGTGCGCAGCGGCATCGTGCATCGCGATGTCGGTGCGCTCGATCGCAAGCGCAAACGGCTCGAGGAGAAGGAGCAGGAGCGCTGGGGCAAACCGGGACAGCTCAAGGTGTTTCGCTCCGAGCAGATCCCGCCCGATCAGGTGATGCTGATCCAGCACGCGCGCGAGCGTCTGCGCTCGCATCCCGACGAAGCGCTCAAGTGGTACAACCGCGCGAAGTACGCGCTGGTCGAGGACGACACCGCCATTGGCGAGAGCTTGCGCCACCGCGACGACGTGCTCGCGGTCTGGGAGTACCTCGAGCGGAGCGTGCCGATCGAGACGATCGCGTCGGTGTTCGAACGAAAGTGGAGAGTGCTGTGGTTCCCCCCGTCATCCCGAGCGTAGTCGAGGGACCTGGGGGGCGGAGGCACGCGAACCGAGCCCGCCAACCGCCCAGGTCCCTCGACTACGCTCGGGATGACCCTGACTCAAAACACCTCCTTCACTTCCACTCCCTTCTCCACGTCGTACGCCGCCGACGGCAGGCCCGGGTCAGCGCGCAGGGACTGATCGTCTGGAGTCATCTGTCGAAGCGGCCGAGTGCCGACGGCAAGCTGCTCTATCGCTCCGGCGTCCGCTGGGCCAAACCGGGACAGTTGAAAGTGTTCCGCTCCGAGCAGATCCCGCCCGATCAGGTGATGCTGATTCAGCACGCGCGCGAGCGTCTGCGCTCGCATCCCGACGAAGCGCTCAAGTGGTACAACCGCGCGAAGTACGCGCTGGTCGAGGACGACACCGCCATCGGCGAGAGCTTGCGCCACCGCGACGACGTGCTCGCCGTCTGGGAGTACCTCGAGCGCAGCGTG